>NZ_JAGQBA010000004.1 GCF_024345395.1 Cyanobium sp. Tous-M-B4
TGAGCAGCCACGATGTTGTAGGTCTCCTCTTCTTGGCCGAACTTGTAGCCGTAGTTCTGGCTCTCGCTCTCGGTGGTCTCACGCACCAGGCTGCTGGTAACGAGTGAACCGTGCATGGCGGAGAACAAGCTGCCACCGAAGACACCAGCCACTCCCAGCATGTGGAAGGGGTGCATCAGGATGTTGTGCTCAGCCTGGAACACCAGCATGTAGTTGAAGGTGCCGGAGATGCCAAGGGGCATGGCGTCCGAGAAGGAGCCTTGACCGAAGGGATACACCAAGAAGACGGCAGATGCTGCGGCCACAGGAGCGCTGTAGGCAACGCAGATCCAGGGGCGCATGCCCAAGCGGTAGGAAAGCTCCCACTCGCGGCCCATGTAGGCGTAGATGCCGATCAGGAAGTGGAAGACCACCAACTGGAAGGGACCACCGTTGTAGAGCCACTCATCGAGGCTGGCGGCTTCCCAGATGGGGTAGAAGTGCAGGCCGATGGCGTTGCTGGAAGGAACAACAGCACCGGAGATGATGTTGTTGCCGTACATCAGGGAGCCAGCTACGGGCTCACGGATGCCGTCAATGTCGACAGGGGGTGCGGCGATGAAGGCCACGATGAAGCAGATGGTGGCAGCCAGAAGGCAGGGGATCATCAGCACACCGAACCAGCCCACATAAAGGCGGTTGTTGGTGGAGGTGACCCAGTCGCAAAACTGGTTCCACGCAGAAGCGCCTTGGCGCTGCTGAATAGTGGTTGTCATGAGAACGGTTTGGGGAAGGGCTTGCCTGACTCAGCCGAAAGGCTTTGCAGGAAAGCAGTAAGTAGATGCGGGGCGGTGAACCGCTCGCTCATCTAAACGTAACACCAATTCATATTTGCCACCCAACCCAAATGCGCAATTGGCCAGCAGCAGGACTGATGGCACCGATAAGACCGGCTAATCAGTTCGTATCCGCTGGTCGATGTCCTCCATCTTCTTGAGCGCTGCTCGGCTTTCATGGACATTCCTCCTTTGATCTGGTGTGCAACCTCCTGGGGCCAGTCCTTGATCTGGTGCACCTTGATGTGCGTGGATGGACGTTCTTGGGTAGCTGCACCGCAAGGTGGGGCCAGCAAAGCCGATGACGCCTGAGCTCGCAAACCGCGTACTTGAGGGATTACTGCTGCTGCATGAGGAGCTGTCACAGGACCCTGAGTCGCCTTGGTACGTAGGCACACCAGATCAGACGCAGGTGCTTCACGACGAGCTCTGGATCTTGGCTGGAGAGCTCTACCCCCGCTCGAGCGCTGCCTTGGTAGATGCCTGGTACCGGGCTGGGCGCTCAGCGTTATTGCCGGTGAACTGCACCGGAGAGCTGTTCAGCAGCCGGCACCTCCAGCTGGTGGGTTGATTATTGGGCTGCTGCCTGCCCAAGGCGCAGAGGAGCTCAGATATCAATTCATCCACGGCCTGGGCACGCCTCAAGAGATTGGCGTGGGCTGGCACCTCAGCTCAGCAAGGCCCTGCTGTCAAGTCGACGGATCGCTACGACCCCGGGCCTGGGCGGCCTGGCGGGTACCCCAGACGGCCAGTTAGAGCCGAGCGGCACCCAGCGCAGCTGTTCGAAGCGTTGACCGTTTCGATCGACCAGGCTGTGGGCTTGGGCTTCCACCTCCTTGCCTTGGCGCACACCCTGGCCTTCACCAGGGTGCTGGACCGCCAGAAACAGCGTGCGGGCCTCGCTATCGAAGCAGGGCCCGCACAGCTCACACCCAACCGGACCGATCGCAAAGCAGAGGGCCTGGCCCGCCATCGCGCCTGCGCGCGGCAGCAGCCAGCAGCTGTTGTTGCCGAACACATCGAGGTCGGCACCCCCAGAGCGATCGGTCACCAGCCAGAGGTTGCCGGATGGGTCGAAGGCGAGGTTGTCGGGATGGCTAAAACCAAGCCCCCCCTCCCAGGGCAGGCCGCCAGCAGCCACCATCCGCCAGCGGAAGCTGGCCCCTCGGCTAGCGCCGCCATCGCTCAGCCGCATCACCCAACCGTGGGGCCAGAGGGATTCGCCTTTGGGGCCGCGGAAGACCGCCGGATCACTGCAGCCGCCGTCATCACGGCCCGCCGCCGTGAAAGCGATCAGCAGGTCGCCGTTGATCGGGTCGATATCAGTGTCTTCTGGCCTGGGGCAGGCGGTGGCGCCAGCGGCGTTGGCGGCCAGATGGGCATCGATCAGGATCGCCCCCTGCTGCCGCAGTTGCGCCTGCACGTCATCGCCGCTCAACGGGTAAAGATCGCCAAGGTTTTTGTAGCGGCTGCGGTAGGACTGGAGTTCGGCATCGCTGTTAAGCGCTTCGCTGCCGCTGCGCTGGCGGTCGCTGTGGGGCAACACGGTTGGTTGCTGCCAGCCAAAACGCTCGTAATGACTGGGGGATTGCGGCTGCACCGCTGTGGCGGCCTCCAGGGCGATCCAGGTGCCGCTGCCTTCCGCGTTGAAACGGGCCACCTCCAGGCGCCCCGCTGCAAACAGCCGCGAATTGGTGCGATCGAGCGGGTCTTGCACGAGCCCCTCACTGACAAAGCGGTAAAAATGGCCGCCATGGCGATCGCAGCCGGAGTACAGCACCAGCGGCTCACCAGGCCGGGTCACAACGGCAACGGCTTCATGGCGAAAGCGGCCCAGCAGGCTGTGCTTCACCGCGGGTTTACTTGGCTCGCGGGGGTCAAATTCCACCATCCAGCCGTACTTGTTGCCGGCTAGCCCAAAGGGATTACCGAGCCCGTCGAGGCGTGCACCATCCCAGCGGAACGGCCGCGCTTCTGGGAAAACCGCCGAGCCATCGGCATAGACGGCCTCGGGCACCTGCGACTGAAAGTTTTCCTCAGCGCTCAGCACGGTGCCCCAGGGGGTGGTGCCGCCAGCGCAATTGGCAAAAGTGCCGATGATCCGTTCGCCTAGGCCATCGCGGTAGCCAAGCGGCTGGCTGTGGCGAAACACCGCCGCCGCCGGACCGCTGCAGCGCAGTGACTGCTCCTGCTGGCTGAGCCCGCTGAGCCCATCGATGCGCCGCTCATAGCGACTGCCGCCGAGGCGGCGCCAGCCTGAGCTCCCCTGCTCAAGCTCGAGCACGCCGATGCCGAGATCGGCCATGGCGGCGCGGGCCACGGCCTCGATCAGCGGCCGCAGTGGGTCGCTTGTAGCCAGGCTGGCCACGTCAATGCTGCCGCCGCGGCTGGCCAGGGCCTGCTGCAAAGGCTCCAGTGGCAGGGGGGTGCCCACGGCTTCTGAAAAACCTGCCGACCAGGTTTGCGGACTGATGTATTCGAAGTTGATGCTCAACAAGGCCCTGCCACTAGGCAGGGGCTGGAACGCGAGGTAGTCGTTGTTGAAGCCAAAGCGACCCGTGGCGAGAGGATCGCCCCAGACAGCGAGCAGCTCGGCTCGGTAACCCTCGGGAACCAGCAGTTTGTCGTCGACGTTGAATGTCCGATGGATGCGCCGTTGCTCTGCCGCGCTCAGACCGTCAGCAGGCAAGGGCAGAGGCGCACGCACGGGCACAAAGGGCAGGGCAGCATTTCCTGCCGCCGTGCTGCTGCTGCGGACCTCAAGCTGCGGCAACAACATGGCAGCGGCGCTGCTGCCAGCACCGATGCCCAGCAATTCGAGTAGCTGGCGGCGTTTGAGCGCGGAGCGATTCATTGCTTTTTCATTGCTGGGGTGGTGCTGAGCAGCCCGGCAGCTGGCGCGGCACCAGCCGGGCAAGGTGTGAGCGTTGCAGGGGATTGAAGTTGTCGTCGCTCGCCAGCACCAAGCTTGGCCCGCCATCACCTAGGGGCGGAGCTGCCAGCAGCACTTCCCAGTTATCGGGAGCAAGACCGAGCTGCATCAGATTCCAGCTCATCAGTGGCGCCACGGGGGAAGCGTCGGGGTTGCTGGTTGCGTTGATTGTTAAGGCGCTGGCGGGATACAGCACCAGTCGCGCCTGCCACTGATCGGGTGCCGTAAACCGACGCCATAAACCGAGGAGTCCCTGCTTGGTGGCAAGCAGATCGGTGAGCCCCCAGCCTCCAGGTGGCAGGGCGAGGGGGCGCAGCTCTACAGGTTGCAAGACGCCGCTGGCATCGGGCGCCCAGCGCAGCAGCCGTACCCGATCGGGGGGATCTTGCAGCAGTGGCTTTTCCGCCGCCATCAACAAGGCCCCATCTGCTGGTGAACGGCTCAGGGACTCCGGGCCCCCATTGCTACGCAGTCCACGACTGGGTTGGAGGCGCCAATCTGGCGGCAGCTCCCGGCTACTCAAAAGCGAACCTGAAGCCATGTCGTAGCGGAGCAGCGCTGCAGGTTGCGCAGGTTGTTGCCGACCTTCAACGGCTACCCAAAAGTGATTGGCCTCAACCACCAGCCCTTCGCCATCCATGGGCTGCGGCTGCTTTAGCGGTAGCGGTGGCAGTGGCACCAGACCCTTCAGTCTGCCGGTTCGGAAGCCACGCCAGCGGCTGATGCTGCCGCGGGGAGCATCACTAAGCAGCCACAACTCATCAACTTCTGGGCGGTAGGCCCCGGCCGAGAAGCCGCCCCCCTGGCTCGATTCGATCAGCCGCTGCTCGACCACCTCCCAGCCGGCTGAGAGTGGACAAGGCAGGGGGATGGTGGTGGGTGCGTCCATGGCGAGTGCTCAGATCGACGCGGATATTTAGGTGGGGGTGGGATTGAACTGGAACGACATCATGCCGATCACTTTCACCACCCGAATTGGATCAAGTGAGGTTCAGGTTCAGCAGAGTTTCAGCTCTAGCAGAGCTACTGCTCTTTTGCCTGTTGCGCCTGCAGCGTGTCCCTGTGCTGCACAGGCTTGGAGCCATGGCCTCGCCACAAGAAAAGTGAGTTTGTGGATGGGGCTGGCATGAATCTCTGGGTGCTTCAAAAGCGACCGACCGGAATGGTCGAGCCCTATGAGCTGACGCGGTTGCGGGAGGAGGCGCGCGCTCTTGACATCCGCTTTGAGACCGTCGCACCAGAAGAAATCGATTTAATCGTTAGCCGGGGTGGCCGGCGATCCATTCGGCGCTGCGGTTCTGAGGTTCAACTCCCCGATGTCTTGCTGCCCCGTACTGGTAGTGGCACGGATTACTTCTCATTGGCGATCCTGCGCCAGCTAGAGCACCTGGGTGTGGCTGTGGTCAATCCCAGCAGCGCCATCGAGGCAGTTAAGGACAAGCTCTATGCGCACCAGATTCTGGCCCAGAGCAATTTGCCGATCCCACGCACCATGCTGGTGCGCTTTCCAGTCGATACCAAGCTGGTCGCCCAACAGATTGGGTTCCCCTGTGTCATCAAGCTGCTGGTTGGCTCCTATGGCGACGGTGTTGTGCTCAGCCGTGACCCAGCCAGTTTCCGTGACCTGATGGAGCTGGTCTCCGGGCTAGATCGCTCCCAGAGCCTGATCCTGCAGCAATACATCGGGACAAGACCCGGAAAGGACCTGCGGGTATGGGTAATTGGCGGCCATGTCATTGGTGCCATGTTGCGCAGCAGCACCGATGGCAGTTTCAAGGCAAACATCAGTAGGGGTGGTGATGGGCAGGCATTTCCGCTTAACCCAGAGCTGGAGCGACTAGCGCGCGATTCAGCCGCCGCCTTGAACCTCGACATAGCTGGTGTCGACCTGCTGTTTGATGGCGATGGTTACAGCATCTGCGAGGTCAATAGCGCCCCAGGCTTTCAGGGCTTTGAGACAGCCACGGGCCTTAACGTGGCTCGCCTAGTGCTTGAGCACTGCAGATCAAAAGTGCGGATATTGCCGCCAGTGCTTGAGCAAGGTCTGGCGCTGGCCCCGCGGCACCAACCTCCAGGCCCCGAACTCCAAGCCCCTAAGGCACACGCCAATGCGCCGCAATGGTCCTCAGGGAACCTGGCATCAGGCTCCGGTTCACGCGAGGTTGATCCCATCTCTGTTTTGAGTAGATGAGCTGGTCTGATCTGGAGCGGTTGGTGGCCGATGCAGAAACCAACCCGGCGCTCCAGCAGGTCCTGCGCCAGTGCCATAGCCACCAGGAGCTGCTGCACACCGTCCGAAAACTGGGCTACCGGCTCACCAGAGCTGACCTGCAAAACGCCTGGCTGGAGCACCACAACGCAGCGGAAGAGCAAGAAGCCACTTTGGTGGTCTAGCCAGCCGCCCGCCCTAGCCAGCCCCCTGAGCCCTCTCGAGCCACGCAGCGAGGCTGGGCGCGGCAGCATGTAACGAAGTTGTTACATGGCTCTCATGACAGTCGGGGAAGTCTTTTTGGAGTCCATCTCTAGCGGTGTGATCACTGAGCATGAAATCTCCTGGGTTGCCTCCCACCAAGGCGCCTTTGCCCGCCACGAGGAAGCCCTGGCGCTTCGGTTGGGGCGCTTGGTAGACGAGGGGCAGATCAACCTTGGTTGCCGCCTGCCGAGTCGCCTTGTCCAGCACAAGCTTGTGCTCAACGAATGGATCGAACCGCTGGGCCGGCGCCGCGGCAGAGCAGCAGTTTGCGCCTGACACCCCAGCAGCTCCCATGACTCAAGCCAAAACATTGCACTACTGGCAGAACATGCGTAATGCCATGGAGGCTGCAGGCGCAACCTCGGGTGCCATTTACAAACGCGCCTTGGCGATCACCCAGGGGCTCCCAGATCCCCTCGCATCTCAAGATTCAGCCGAGGATCAACAGCTAGCCACGACCCTTCACAACCCGTTTCGCTAGTGCTAGCAATTTGCAACATGCATTACTAAATCCGCTTCTCGCTTTGGTTTTGTCGCTTTTGCTGAAACCTGGAATGGCCGTCTGGCAATTCTTGGTTTTGTGATCGGTCTTGGCGCCGAGCTGCTCACTGGTCAAGGCATCCTTTCCCAAATTGGTCTGGGTTGAGCGTCATGGAAACCGACTACACCGCTGCAATCTCCGTAGTTGCTCTGATCACCGCCGTGCTCTCGGCAATGACGATCTACGTGCTGAGCCGTCCTACGGACCTGGCTAAGAGGGTTGGATGATTTCTGCAATCACCATCCTTTTAATCGGTGCCTGGATTGTTGGTGCTCTCAACCAGGCGACTATTGCCGATTGAGCTTGTAGCTCTTACTTAACCAACATTTTTAGGTGGCTTGTGAACAGAAGTGTTGCCAGTGCGAATAGCCTTTGCTCGCAGCCTACCAATGCAAGACGCCCCGTGCAGAACTGGCAGCTGTGGGCCGTAGCGGCCGCGCTCTCCGCAGCCGTCACCGCTCTATTGGTCAAAGTGGGCGTGCAGGGGGTGGATGCGGGGATGGCCACCCTGTTCCGCACCCTGGCCGTGGCGATTGTGCTGGCTCTTGTGCTGCTGGGAAGTGGCCGGCTCGATTGGCAGGAGCTGAGCCAGCTGCCCGCTCTCAGCCTGGGCGCTCTCGCCCTCTCCGGTCTGACGACAGGGGTGTCGTGGTTCTGCTACAGCCGAGCGCTGCAGCTGGGGCCCGTGGCTGGGGTGGCGGCGCTCGACAAGCTCAGTGTTGTGCTGATTGCCCTGCTGGCTCTGCTGCTGCTAGGTGAGCAGCTCGATCTCAAGGCCTGGCTCGGGGTGGTGCTGATGGCTATAGGCGCTGCCTTGGTGGCCTGGGTCTAGTTCGCCAGCCACAGAGATCTAGTGGCAGCAGGCATGGCGGATCAAGCTGGTTGGCCCAACCTGCGGAGAGCCTGCTGCTGCCAAAGCCAGAGAGGGCAGCATCCTTTTATTTATACCAACGGCCTGATCTGCACAATCGCCGCGCGCAGCTCGAACCGATTGAGCCTGGGCCACCAGCGGCATGGCAGGAGCTGCTGCATCAGTTGTGGGAGATCGGCCGCGCCGCAGTAGCCGGATCGCGCTGGAACAAACCGTCGAGGTAAAGCCGGCTCACGGCCCGGTCCTTGCAGCCGTGCTGGAACAGGAAGCCCGCAAGCGCTGCTTGCAGCAGGCGGTACTGGTCCCAGTTGGGATGGCTGCTGATGAATTCCCGCATCGCCTGGTACAGGTCCTCCGGGAACTCATTGACGACGCTCACGTGGACCGGCAGATGGTCGGGAATTTGGCTCATGCGTTCATCACGGCAGTGCACCCATCAAGTCACGAGCACCGCAGCGGCGTCAAAGCAGCAAAACCAGTCCGACAAGGCCGTGTCTCTCCGTGAGAAGTAAGTCCTGAACTGCCTTCCTGGCGGCTTGCTGTTGCTGTTGGGCTGGCCAAAACTCCCCGCTGCCGCCGGTCAAGAGGAGAGGGCTTTTCCACAGCGGGTGCTGCACTGCTGGCGCCAGCAGCGAGGTCTTGGGAGTTCAGCTTGTGGAAAAGCCGCCGTTTGTGGTGGGAAACCGCTGAATTCGGGGGAAAACCTCATAGCTCAGCAGCCCTGATCGATTCGCCCGCACCCCTGCAGCAATACCAATCGGGATTAGCGAAACAACAGCTCCTGCCTGATCCCCAACGCACAATCTCTCCTGTTCGCGCCACACCTCCGAGCCCAAGCGCCGGCGGCTCGGACTAGCCACAGTGGAATGGCGATACATGAGCTCGTGTTCCAATCCGCCGCTGATCTGCGAGTGCGTCAGGGTGGATAGGAATGCCGGCAGCACATCGAGGGACAAAGGCACGAACAGGTCGGCCACCACCTCGCTCGGCCCTCTGGCCGGCATCAGCGCCACCGAGGAGAAGGCCAGATGCAACCAGCCACCGGAGGGCCGGCGATAGCCCAGTTCGACGCGGTAGTCGCGATCACACAGAGGTAGGGCTAATCACCACTCGCTGTTGTGGGCATCGACCACCACCTCCTGCAGGGCGTGGGATGGCTTGCTCTGGACTGCAGACCTGTCACATCGCTCACCCGCAGGCAGAGCTGGCTGGCACCGGCGGCGGCGGTAGTCAGCACTGCCACGGGCCCGTAGTCGTTGGCGGCCGGACCCTGTTCATGTAACACCTGGTGCAGGGCATCGATCAACCGCGAGCGGCTGAGGCGGCTGTAGATGTTGGGGAGCGGAGAGTTGCGCGCCAACTCGCGCAGCTGGGCAATGGTGCGCCCGGCTAGGGAAAACAAGTTGCCGTTAGTTGAATCCATGCCTGCACATCGAAAATTATTTAGTGCTCGCCCTGTCTGCCCTTAAGACACCCGCTTGTTAGCGGACGGCTATAAGCGGGGATCATGGGCTTGCCCCAAGTGGGCTACCGTTCTGGGGGTTGACAGTTGACAGTTACTGGGCGAAAGGCCGCTTGGGCGAATCCGTGCAAGCAGAGGCAGGCTATGTACCTGCATCAACAACCTCAACCGTCTCCCTTGGCAGAGCGGAGCGCTACCCGAGTGCTGGATCGGCGACCCGATGCGGAGCAAACTTTTCCGCAACGATGCCATGCACTTTCAAACCTACGGCGTACATGCCACCGCAGGCAAAGTCAATCAACGGCTCTTGAATCTCCTGGGAGTGGCTACACCTAGCAGAGTTTTGCGTCCCCGGCAGCCAGGAATCTTAGAGAGAATCCTGGAAATCACATACTTGCAAAGCTCTGCTGCTAAAGTAATTTTTTATTTACCTTCCCATCTCCAGGGAGGATCAATTATGGCCTTGACTTGAACTTTTGTTTTGGGGGGCCAGCAGATTAACGAACTTGAAAGGTTGTAAATTCACAAATCCGGGAACTCACCCAGCATTGAAAGCTTCGCTTACATTTGCCAGATCACTTGTCTCGCTAGCCAATTGATTAAGGGGCAAGCCGAGCCACCTGGATCTAGCCCCAGGAAAAGTTCGCTCAAGTTGATTACCCCCACTATTATTTCTTCTTCTTGAGAATGTTGCAGCGTCTTCACCGGCTTGGCTTAGTCCACCGATCAGAATCTCAGCTTCTGCGCAAGAGAGTTGATAATAGAGCGATGAGTTTAGCTTGCTAGCCATTGTCTTGGAAGGCATGAATTACAACACTCTAGCGGATGGGTCTGAAATGAGGTGCCATACGACCTCCTGTTGCCATTGAATTACCTAGCATTCAAAATGACGTTGACCTTCGAGGTTGCCCTTCGACGTTGACCATGAAACCACCAATTCTCAAAACTCGCAGTCAAATGCGCCCTAACTACTCTAGGCAGCTCTGGCTAAAATTCAAGATCTAGGATTGGAAGCAAGTGGCTCCCCAGTTGGGCGCCGACGTAGAAAACTGAGCACGACCTGTGACAGATGCCATGAGCAGCTACCTAATCAGACGCGACGACGGCATCAGCGACGGCATCGCCGGTCAGGTGTTCGACAGCTACAACGCGGCTTATGCAGTGGTTGAGCGCTATTACGCCGACATATGCTGCTCAGACGATCGCGAGTACTACCGGATCGTGGTCGTAAGCGAGGAGAAGCCTGGTTCCACCCAACTCACCCCTCCCCCTTAGCATTGCAGGACATCAGACCATGGGAGCATCGACATTAAGGACTTTCTAACAGGTCTCCCTATTGACGATAAAGCCGCCACTAGCGGTGGCGGAGGTCAGCGACAGCAGGGTGAACAGGCTGCCTCTCCTGGCTTTCAGATCGGAGGCAAAAGTGGCGGATTTGAGGCTTGGCTGGGTAATCTCACCGCTGCTTTGGAGAAATCGAGCGCCCCCACAGACAACCCAGGGCAAAGCGACAAGACTGGGGGGACGGGAGTGTATCCGGGAGGCTTAAATGCAGATACTTATTCTGGACTTTTGGCAAACAATCCAATTTTTGATACGACCTTCAATTAAGGAGTCTCTGGGCACCATGGGATTAAGAAGCTTCTGAATTCAAAACTGTCGCATTCGACTGCAATTTGATTTAGCAGGGCTCCAATAAGTGCTCTGCCGTTATTTCCCACCTATTTTTTGGTGGTTTTGAGGTCTACTGAGGTCCCCCGGACACACCATTCCCCCGTTCATGTCGCCAAGAGCAACAGGCGGCGCGCTAAGAATAGGTTTGTGAGCGCAGCGATCACGTTGACCTTGCTGCGGTTCTTGGCCATGCCAAGCAGCCGGGTTTTCTGGAAGCCGAACTGTTGTTTGATAACCCGGAACGGATGCTCGACCTTGGCTCGTACGTGTGACTTGGCCGTCTCGATCAGATCCTGCAGCTTTCCATCTGGGTTGTTCGGCAAGGATCGCCGTTTTCCGGCACGCATCGCTACTCGGAATTCTGCTGAATTGCCCGCTATATCGCCCCTCTTGGCGATGCCGTTGTAGCCGGCGTCGCCGTAAACCACCTCTTCCTCACCATGCAACAGCTCGGCGACTGGGGTGAGGTCATGCACGTTCTCGGCCGTGGTGGCCACTGAATGAATCAGTCCGGAGTCCTTATCGACGCCGATATGGATTTTCATTCCGTAGTACCACTGATTGCCCTTCTTGGTCTGGTGCATCTCGGGATCTCGCTTCCCCTCTTTGTCCTTGGTGGAGCTGGGGGCGGCGATCAAGGTGGCATCGGCGATCGTCCCTTGTCGCATCGTCATGCACCGAGCACTGAGGTGGGTTTTGACGATTTCAAAAATCTGCTCGCCCAGCTCGTGCTTCTCAAGCAGGTGGCGGAAGGACAGGATCGTCGTCTCATCCGGAATCCGGTCACTGATCAAATCGATGCCGGCAAAGCGACGCATGGTGGGCACCTCAATCAGGGCCTCTTCCATAGCTGGGTCGCTGAGCGAGTACCACTGCTGCAGTAAGTGGATGCGCAGCATCGTTATCAGCGGATATGGCGGATGGCCACTCTTCTTGCTGGTCTTGGGGTAGTAGGGCTCGATCAATTCGATCAGTGCTTGCCAGGGCAGCACCGCCTCCTTCTCAGATAAAAACTTCTCCCTTTTGGTCTGTTTTTTAGCGATGGTGAGCTAGTAGTCCGTAAATCCGAGCTGCTTGTCGCCCATTACCCCAGTCCTAGCCTTCGTTCACCGGCCCATTCTCCCGCGAATGGCCTGGGTTTTCCAGAGTCTCCCTAAAACAACACAGATTAATCCTATGATAGGGATGCCAGCCTTGGCAAGTAGTTCAATAACTTGAGTAACAAGTTGGTTGAGATACCTGCTACCAAAGACCAGTAAATCCACTTCTTGGCTCCGGGCCCTAGTGCGAGCTTGCTGCCTATTGTCGAACCGAGGATGCTGCCAATGACCAGCGGCACAGATGCATTCCAGTTCACTGCGCTATAACCACTAAAAATTAACAATGAAAACAGTCCAGATGCACCCATTAGCACAACCTTCATAGCATTAGCCTGGGCAAGTCCCAGTCCTCCCAATAAGGTTAGGGATAGGAGGAGGTAGGTACCCGCATCTAGCACAATAAAGCCATTCCATACACTGACCAAAAAGAGAATGATGATCAGCTGCGGACTAAGAGTAAGTACATTGGAGTCAACGGAATGATCGTCCAGCCAGCGACGAGGATTGAGTAGTAGCAGCGCTAAAGCCATCACCACCGCAAACGTAATGGCTGAGGCAAGTGCTGACATTGGGATAAGAACTGAAAGCTGTGTCCCAATAAATGTTCCTATCAGAATAAGCGGCAATAACCGAGTGCAACTTCTCCATGGAATCGATCCCGCCCTTTGAAACTGCCAGATTGCAATAAGCAAGCCGACGGAAACGGGTACGCGATTTGTAGCATTAGCCACAACAGCTGGATAACCCAGGGCAAGCAAAAGGGGGAGACTGATGACGGAGCCGCCCGAGCTCACTGTATTCAGGAAGCCAAGTACAATACCAGCAGAAATGAGCTGAAGTATGTGCGTCACAGGATTGAGTCAACGACAAGCGTCTTAGAACTTTTTGAATGGTTGCCAGGAGAAGTGGCGGTTGAAAGAAGTTGTGCGGCCGCAATGATCTGATCCTCTTGACCTGCTATGACTTGTTGCATGCCTAAATATTCAATGAGCTCAAAAATATCGACATTGTATGTGGATGAAGCTTCCAGCAATCTGGGCTTAAAGCCAGAAAATAAACCATACAGTCCCGTAGCTGTGGAGACACTATCTCCTCTAGGCATGGTGGATTGAAAATTCTTTTCTAGGAAGGCTGCCAGTTCTAGAAGTTTTCTGATGTCTTTTCCAGTACGTTGACCATCTTTCTCAAGAATAGCTATAAATGAATCAAGTGGCAGATTTCCAGCCCCTGGCCCATATCCAGAAGAGCTAGCATCAATTGATGTGCACCCGTATGACAGGGCTGAGAGTGAATTAGCGACAGATGCATTCAAATTATTGTGAGCGTGGAAACCTACTGGGATTTTTAGTGAAGTGACCAACTGGGAGCTGATCTTTTGTACGTCCTTTGGTGTTAGTGCTCCAGCAGAATCAAGAAAGACAACACGTTGGGCGCCATAGGAAGCAAGCTTGGAGGCCTCTTCTGCAAGCATATGCGGTTCCGCCATATGGCACATCATGAGTAGCCCCCAGGCCTCATATCCTTTCTTTATCACATATTTGATATATGTCTCGGTAATGTCAGCTTCAGTGCAGTGAGAGGCAACACGGAAAATGTGGATGCCATGGTCAATGCAGAAGGCAATATCTTCAAATGTAGCTAGCCCCGGTATCACATGAACCCCAATGCGAAGATCTGGGTACTGAGCTGCTTTGATGGCAACAATGTCCCAAATATCTAAATCCTGCAAGGGGCCTAAATGGAGACTGCTACCACCAAGCCCATAGCCATGTCCAACTTCAATTCTGCGAATCCCTGCTGCATAGGCCTTGTCGATATATGAAGCATAAAAATCCGAACTAAACCCATGACCGTTGGCATTGGCCCCATCTCGAAGAGTAACATCATAGATAAGCGGTGTGATCATAGGCTTTTGATGAGCTCTAGGGCGGCACAGTTAATGATATCAAGATTGCCTGCATAGTTCGGGAGGTAGTCGCCAGATCCTGAAACAATTACCTGGCATATTGCCCTGGAACCGATCTTCTTAAGTCCTATAGAAGATTTATATCCGGGCACGTAGCTACTGGTTCTTTCTATCATCTCTTCAATCATGGCGATTGTTGCTACTTCGTTGGCAATGCTGTCTGAGCCAATCACGATCGTTGTTCTCATTATCACCGGAGGCGTAGCAGGTGAGATGTTGACGATAACTTTTGCCTTGCTGATGGCAAGCATCATCTCAATCGCTTTTTGAGTGGAGGCAATATATTCCGAAAGGTTCTTCCGAGTTCCAGGCCCTACCGACTCAGAGGCTACAGTTGAAACAACCTCGATATAATCAACTGCTGGGTTCGCACTCTTGATCGCAAAGCATAATGGGAGTGCGGCCTGTCCCCCGCATGAAATCATGTTTATATTGTTTGAGGCTAGGCATTGCTGAAGATTAATTGCAGGGCAGCAGATCGTGCCTATTTTTGCCGGAGTCATGTCAATAATCTTTATGTTATTTGCCCGGCATGTTGTGTCATGAGAGTGGTGGCATGATGCAGTCGTGCAATCTACAATTATGTCTGGTTTGATGTTTGTTTCGACTATCCCCTCTATACTTCGGTCAGTGGTATAAACCCCTCTGCTTTTGGCAAATGCTAAGCCTTTTGAAAATGAGTCTCGCCCCGCAAATGCTACGAGTTCAACTTCTTCAGTTTTCTGACATTTGACCAGAAGATCACAGCCAAGAAGCCCAGATCCCAGTATTGCTACTCGCTTCATAGGCAAAGCGTTGTCCGATGAAGCGTGACTGCCGATGACATCATAGACAAAGCGGATGTCTTTCGCTATTTCCTTTTAAGGTAGACATTTGAGGCCTCGCTTTCTTCAGGGCTCGATTCAATATACTGCAGAGAGAGGCTGTTGCGATCCAGGATTCCATTGATATAAAATCCATCTTCATCAGCTATCGCAATATCTCCATTTCTGCCAATCGAACCATGGATTTTCTCTTTGCCAGTCCTTTTGTCATTGTATTGATATTCGATTGTTCCAGAAAAGCTTTGGCCAGACGACTGGTCAATTAGAAAGGTGACATTCGTACCAGTATTCCTTCCGTTTTCATGCCCCGAGCTGGTTCCAGTCCATGTCCCCTTCATCTGCTCGCCTGTGGGGATCTTTGCTGCACCAAGATATGAGCAGCCAGCCACCATTGATGATGCAATGATGATAACGATTGCTGCCTTGCCTGCCTTCATAATTGCGATGTAGTGACAAGCCTGAGATTAAGCTCTCATGCTGACATCGCCACGTTCGAAATATTTCTTGACAGCTTCGCGCCTGGGTCTTGGTTGGGCGCCTTTGCTAAATATTTCTATCAGCAATCAGAAGCCATGGCCAATACGTGAAAAGAAATTTAGAGAGCAGAGCCCTTGCATGTCACAACGAACGCCCTCTGCCGTGGTCGGCAGAATGTTACGTGCATCGATTCGGACAGACCCTTGAAGTCCAGCCGAAGGCTTAGGGGGGCTGCATTTATCGATGATTATTGATTGCAAGGCTATGCACTTTCTTGATTTTGGTACATCTAAATTTTTTTCGTACTCATTGGTCATTTTGTCCAGGTTGACCCATGGGATCGTCAACCGGTCACGACAATGAGCGATCGACGTCTCTGTCAGCCAGGCATGATCCAGCGTCTTGGCAAGTCCTCATCAAGGCCCAGGCCGTGAAGAATTTTCGAACAAGGCCAGGCTGGCCGGAAACTGCCGTTGCTCGGGGTCGCGGTCTGCGGCCGAGGGATTGCGTACTCGCGTTGTGTATTCCAGCCGCAGGCCGTTGACCGGATCGTCGAAGAAAAAGGAGCGGTAAGGATCCAGATCGAGCAGCTCCCCCATCACCACGCCGGCGGAGATCAGTTTGTTCCGCCTTGCTTCAAGGGCCTCAAGCGAGTGACAGCGGAAGGCGAAGTGAAAGGTGCCGGTGGGCACGCCCAGGCCGTGGTTGATGCCGCTGTCGTAATCGCTCGGCACCCCTGGTACGGCCTGCCACTCCATGAAGGCCAGGGCGCAGTCGCCTCCGCAGTCAAAGAAAATGTGTTCAACCGTCCCGCCCTTCTCCATGAGCATCCGCTCGTGGATCAGCACCGGAAACCCCAGTTGCCCCTCGTAGAACGCACGGGTGGCGGTGATGTTGTGGGTACCGAAACTTAGGTGGTCAAGCGTCATGGCGAGACGAGAGGTAAGGGGGCTGGGCCGGCCAGATCAGGCATGTTCGCCTGTGTCCAGAATGAACTGATTCACGGTGTGGAGATACAGCTCGGGGTCCTCAAAGAACGGCATGTGGGAGCAACCCGCAAAGAGGGCCAAGGCTGCGTTGGGCAGGCGGTCGCGGGCCATGGCGGCTAGGTCGGACACGATGTAATCGTGCTCTCCGTGCACCAGCAGCACCGGCATAGTTACCGACTCCAGATCGTCCATTCGGTCCCAGTGGCGCAGTGAGCCGCTGCACTGAAAGAAATAGGGGCCAAACATGCTGGAAAACACCTCCACCCCCAGGTTCTGCAGGCACCAGTGCAGCGACTCGGGCCAGGGGTGGCGTCGGCAGACATGGCGATGCATCAACAGGGTCACCGCGGCCTGGTATTCCGGATGGTCGGTGCTGCCCCCGGCTTCATGGCGGGCCATCATCGCCACGGTCTCGCTGCCGAGGGCCTGTTTCTTCTGCTCGAAGCCCCGCTCCATGCGAGGCAGGTCAAACGCCGTGTCGGCAGCGATCAGGGAGCGCACGCGATCGGGGAAACGCAGGCTGAACTCCAGTGCCAGCACCCCACCCCACGACTGTCCCAGGATGTCGACGCAGTCCAGATTTAGGGCATCCAGCACCGCGGCCATCTCCTCTACGAAGCGCTCGAGACGCCACAGGGCAGGATCCTGGGGCCGGTCGGATTCACCGCAGCCCAATTGATCCCAGGTGATGAGCCGAAGTCCTGACTGCAGCAGGGCTTCATGGCTGTCGCGCAGGTAGCGCGACGGGCAGCCCGGCCCCCCATGCACCAGCAGCAGGGTGCGGGGGGCCGTGCCGGCTGAGAAAGTCATCACCTGGTGGCCGGCCACGCCAACGACTTGGCGCGTCCATTCAGCCATGGCTGCCATGCTTAAGAGTTGGTACTCACCAGCGTATGGCCCCTACCCCGTCTGCCCTGCCCTTGCGGGTTGGCCTCGCCGGTGTGGGGCGCTTTGGCCAGCTGCATGCCGGCGTGCTGGCCGATCTGCCGGGGGTGGAGTTGGCGGCATTGGCCGATCCCGATCCGGACTGCCTGGCCCGGGTGGCCGACCGCCACGGGGTGACGGCACGGTATGGCGATGCCCTGGAGCTGATCGCCGACGACAGCCTGGATGCCGTGGTGCTGGCGACCCCGGATGAACAGCATGGCTCCCAGGCAAGGGCGGCGCTGGCGCAGGGTCACCATCTGTTCGTGGAGAAACCGCTGGCTCCCAGCTGGCAGGACGCCCGGGAGCTGCAGCAGCTGGCGGTTGTGGCCGGTGTGACCCTTCAGACTGGCCTGATCCTGCGTTACGAGCCTTCCCACCGCTTGCTGCAGCACCAGATCGCCGCGGGCAGCTTCGGCGATCTGGTGTCGATCCGGGCCCGGCGCAACTGCAGTCGCTCCTCCTTTGCCGCCATCGCCGATCGCATCCACACGGTGCATCGCACCCTGATCCACGACATCGACCTGATGCTCTGGCTCACAGGGAGCCGGGTCACGTCCGTGATGGCGATGGAGGTGCGCCAAGGGGATCACCTGGCGCCCCAGGGTTGCTTTGCCCTGCTGCGGCTGGCCAATGGTGCTGTAGCCCAGCTGGAGAGCAGTTGGACCGTGCCCGCCCAGGCCCCCGCCAACGTGCTCACCGACCACTGGCAGGGCTGCATCGATGCCGAGTTGGCGGTGGTGGGCAGCCAGCGCACTGCCCGGCTGCAGGGGCTGCAGACCCCGCTGCAGGTCTGGGGCGACCAGGGCCAGCAGCATCCGGACCTCACGCTGTGGTCCGAAACCGGTGGACGGGTGTGCGGGGCACTGCGGGACCAGCTCGCCGATTTCACCACCTGCCTGCGGCGTGGTGAGCCTTCGGCGGTGGCCGACCTGAGCGACGCCGTGGAGGCCCTGCGGATCGCCGAGGCGCTGATCACGGCCGGCCAGCTTGGGGAGGTGGTGCGGCTGGATTCCGGCGCTCTCTAACCCGGCACCGCAAGGCTCACATTCCAGGCCTGAGAAGCAGCGCTCCTGTGAAAAGAGCTGTGTAGATGCTGAGCAACAGCAGCCCCTGGTACCAGGTGAGCGTGTTGCCTTCGGTGAGCCAGTGCACGGCGAAGGCCGTGGCTCCAAGGCAGGCCAGTGCCTGGGGCGGAAAGGTGAGGTGCAGAAACCGGCCCATCAGTGGGGCGGCCAGCACAAGGGCGGGCAGTACGAACAGCAGCAGCTGCACGCTTGATTCCACGGTGCTGGCCATCGCCAGGGCCATGCGGCCCCGGCTGGCGGCTCGGAAGGCCACCAGGGCTTCCGGAATGGCTGAAAACAGCGGCAGCAGCAGCATGCCTACAAATAACGGGGTGACGGAGCTGCCCATCACCAGCTCCTGCAGGCCGCTCACCAGATGCTCGGAGACCCCGGCGATGGCCAGGGCCACCAGCGCCAAAGCAAGCGCGATCGATGGCACAGATGCCCCGATGGTTGGGCCAGGGTGGCTGTCGATCAGGTCGTTTTGGCTAAGGAAGAGGTGCCGGTGTGTACCGAGTTGGTAGATATAGGAGAGCAGATAGACCACCAAGACTATGACCGCAACAATCAAGGAGTAGATGGCAAAGAGATTGAGTGTTTCTCCGCCTTCGCTGATTGGATGCATTGAATTCCAGAAGAAAACCGATGGCACCGCCATTAGAATGACGCTGATCAATAGCTGGCGGGTACTCAGTCCGCGGCTGTGCTGGTTCAGGTCGATGGTCAGGGCCTGCCGTCCCGCGAGCATGGTGCTGATGCCCAGCACCAGCAGGCTGTTGGTGATCACGGCTCCGGCGATGCTCACCACCACCAGTTCGTAGAGGCCGCTGCGCAGGGCCGTCAGGGCGATCACTAGCTCGAGCAGGTTGCCCAGGGTCACGTTCAGAAGCCCGCCCAGGCGTTCGCCTACCCGTTGCACCAGGTGATCCACCAGTTCGGCAGTGAGCTGGGCCAGCGGAATCAGGGCCAGGCCGCAAAGAAGGAAATAGGGAAGCCGCAGATCTGAGGCCGCGGAGGGCGGTAACACGATCGCCGCGGCACTAAGCACTAGCAGCAGCGCTCGGCGCCTCCCGAGCAGGTCCCGAACCAAGCCCATCATTCTGTTGACGCCAGGAAGGCATTCACTGTGGCCGTCAACGCGGCCACCGGCATCTGGGTGCAGTAGCCCTGGAAGCACGCCAGCGCCGCGGCGTGACGCTCGGGAGTCTCCGCCTGGCAGGCGTCGGTGAGGCACACCACCCGGTAGCCGCGGTCGGCGGCATCCTTCACCGTATGGTCAATGCACTGGTCGGTGAGCAGGCCGATCACTAGCAGGGTGCGGATGCTGAGGTTGCGCAGCAGGTAGTCGAGGGTGGTGGAGCTGAAGGGCGACGACGAGCTTTTCGGCAGCACCAGCTCATCAGGCCCTGGCGCCAGTTCGGGGATCACCTGGGTGGCGCGGCTGCCCGGTGGGAAGCCCATGCCGCAGCGCTTGTAGTCGAGGCTGCGGTCACGGCCGTCGGCGGTGAGGTTGGCCATCACCGTGTGGATCACCTCCAGGTGTGCCTGGCGCGCGGCGGCCAGGGCCCGTTGGGCGGCAGGCAGCGTGTGGGCGCGGAACTGGGCATCAAAGGCCGGCCGCGGCCGCGGCTGAGCATCACCGCAGGTGCCCTGCTGCAGGTCCACCAGCAGCAGGGCCATGGCGCCGGTCTGCCACCAGGCCGGTAGGGGATCCGGTTCCATGTGGACAGCTTCCATGCGGGCAGCGCCGGACGGGGCAATCATGGTCGCAGTGCCGCGGTCTGTCCGTGTCCAAGCCCCTGTCGCCGCCGGTTGCCGCCCTCGCCGATCAGGGCATCCGCTGGGTGGCGATCACCTGGGTGAACCATGCCGGTGCCCCCTTGGTGAAGGTGGTGCCGCTATCGGCTTTTGACGCGGCGGTGGCCGTGGGGGTGGGTTTCTCCCCCGTGTCGGATGCCTTCCGCGCCGATGGTGCCATCGATCCGGCCCATCGCCTGGCTCGCCCCGATGGGGACCTGCGTTTGCGGCCCGATGCCGCTGCCCTGGCTTTGCTTGAGCCCAGCAGCGGCTGGGCCTGGGCGCCGGGGGAGCGCTTTGAACGCACCGGCAACCCCTACGTGGGGGATCAGCGGTACCGTTGCCGTCAGCAGCAGGAGCAGCTTCACAAGGCCGGAGTGGAGCTGTGGGCCGGCTTCGAACTGGAGTGGCTGGTGGCCAGCTATCGCCCCGATGCCGATCCCCAGCCGGCCATGGCCGGTGGCCCCTACGGCGCCGATCGGCTGATGGAGGGTTTGGATTACGCCACGGCCCTGCTCGATGGCCTGGAGGCCGCCGGCATTCCCTGGCTGCAGTTCCACCCGGAATACGGGGCCGGGCAGTTTGAGCTGTCGCTCGCTCCGGGTACGCCCCTGGAGGCGGCTGACCGGTTGGTGCACGCCCGGCTCGTGATTCAGCGGGTGACGCGCCGCTTTGGCTGGCGCTGCAGTTTCAGTCCCAAGCCCAGCCTGGAGCGGGTGGGCAATGGGGGCCATCTGCACCTGAGCCTGCAGCGCGATGGCCAGCCGCTGCTGCAGGGGGGCGACGGCCCTGGCGGCCTTACCGACGCTGGTGGCGCCGTGCTGTCGGCCCTGCTGGAGGAGCTGCCGGCCCTGCTCGCCCTGGCCTGTCCCTTGGAGATCTCTTACCGGCGCCTGGCGCCGGGCTCCTGGTCGGCGCCCTTTCAGGTGTGGGGTATCGAGAATCGGGAAGCGGCCCTGCGCCTGATTCCCACCGCTGCCGATGGTGCCTCCGCCCACCTGGAGCTCAAGGTGGTGGATCTGGCGGCCAATCCCTACCTGTTGCTGGCGGCCGTGCAGGCCGTGGCTCTGGACGGGCTGGAGCAGGCCCGGTCCCTGCCGCCGCCGGTGAGTGGCGATCCGGCCCATCTGCCGGCCGGTGCGGCGGTGCGGTTGCCCGCGAGCTTGGCTGAGGCTTCAGCCGCCTTCACCGCCAGTGCCCTGCTGCGCCAGGCCTTTGGGGAGGACCTACACGCCAGCCTGCTGGATAGCCAGGCCGCCGAGGTGCGCCGCTGCGCCGGCCTCGGCGATGCTGCCCTGGCTGCGGGGGATGCCTGGTGGCCGCTGGTGGGCGGCCTCCCCTAAACCACAGGGGATCCATTTGGATTTTGCACAGCCATTCAAGAACCAGGCTAATTCGAGGTTGTCATCTATTCGCTGCAGAAACGCTTGTAATCCCTAACGACCGTTTCGCTGTAACTCAGCGCAAACGACGCCATCGCCTGCTCGAATGCGGGGTCGCCGCCGATCCAGGCAGCGATCGGCGAGGCCTTGCTGGAGCGGGCATGGGCCTTGGCCAGCACCCAGGCACACAGGCGGCCGTAGTCGGTGATGCCCTTGCGGCCGAGATCTTGCAGTTTGACGGATCCTTTCCAGTCGCGAAAATGTCGCCAGATCAGATCGTCGCCCCTGGGATTGGTGGCCCAACCCAGAAATGGGTCACTGTGGGTTTGCATCAATCGCTGACCCTCCACAACGCGCTGACCCTGATGCTTCCAAGCCCCCGGACTATCTGCGGGCTGCAGCACCGAGGGCAAGGCCTGTTTGCATTGCAGGATCAGCACATCCTCTTCATGGGGGCCAACCCAGAGCCCGATCGAGCAGCGGGTGCCCACCGAAGCCACCCCGACAGCTTTCAGCGCCCAATCACTCCAGTGAAAATAGCCCAGCAACTGCTGAATGTGGGAGGGAGTGCTCGCCTGGTAAGACTCCATCATTTCTCGGCTCCATTGATCAGCGCTCAGGGAGCAGCGCATCTCCTCCGGCAGGGAGTCGAAGCGCTGCAGGGTGGGTGGCTGATGGTTGAACAGCAAGCGGCCCATCGAATCGCGATGGCACAGGCGTTCTGCGGCGTGCAATGTGTCGCGCTCCCGTGCGGCCGCTGTGACATCGCGTAGATGCTTTCGGAAGCTAGGAGATCCTGATCCTTCCACTACCTCATCAAGATTGATGCGAGCACCCCACATCTGCATCAGGGGCAGCCCGGCCAACCATTCGATCGTCGTTCGGTAGTGCTGCGCCACGGCGATGGCTGCCCGTTCGCAGTCTTCGGCCTCAACGCCCCGAGACTGAAGCACCAGCACCAAACTGGTGAGCAGGCGCTTCAGATCCCATTCGAATGGGCCTGGGTAGGTTTCATCAAAATCAACGATGTCGAACAGCAGGGTGCGCTCCGGTGAGGCATAGAAGCCGAAGTTCAGCAGATGCGCATCACCGCAGAGTTGAACCACTACTCCGGAGTGTTTTCCGTAGTCCAGATCGGAGGCCATGAAGGCAGCCCCTCCCCTGAAAAACTCAAAAACACCTGCCCCCATGAGTTCATGGCGCATCGGCAGCAGCCATGAAATTCGAGTTCTCTCCTGCTCTTCCAGGATTTCTAAAGGGCAGCGGCGATTACCGGGCTCGACCCAGCGGCCCAGCTCATCCCATGGTTTGCTCCCAACAGTTGCTTGCATGAATGGTGGCAGGTTGTGGTAAGGCTGGATGTGCAGATCCGTAAATGTACTTAGCAGAAGTCAGAGCTGATCTTTGTTGTTCGGCTCTGTGCCGATTCGCGATTGTTCGCATCCTGCGATTCGGGAAGCTTTCGTGCACGCTCAGGGCATCTGCAGCGGGCGGATTTTAGCCTTGCTGCTGATTGTAGATGGGTGCGGATTGAGCTTTTGGGGATTATTCCTATGAGCTGCCATGCTCGACCTGCCATCCGATTTCCGCCAGGCTCACTTCGCGGCTTCCTCCCACTACCTCCCCGATGCCCAGTCTCAGCCCTCCCCCTGTTCAGAGCCCTGCACCAGAGGTGCGCTTTGTCTTCGCTGCTCCCTCCCCATATACCGGCCGGTTCGATGCCACTAGGGCTGGTCTAGGTATCGCTCTCGAACTGCAGAGGATGGCCCGGGAGCAGCAGTTGCCAGTGCGCATCAGCTTGATGGCCCTGCCCAGTCAGGCCGGCCGAGCTGAGGTCAGGTCGCTGCTGGAGCCAGGGCCGCGGGTACTGGTGGTGGGGGGCTCCACCTGGAGCCAGGGCTCGGCCGCACCCCTGCGTCGCCTGTTCGAACTGGGTGGGGATGTGTCATTGCAGGGGGTGCGCGCCACCGCTTTTGCCACAGCCGGCGGGGCACACACGGGCGGTGAGATGGTGGTGTTCGACAGCCTGCGCTCGCTCATGGGGCAGGGGGCCCTGGGGTTCACGGCCGGTCAGCGACTGATGGTATTCAGCACCGATGAAAGGCTTGAACAACAGCCGGGCCAGTTCACCCACCTCGACTGTTGGGCCATGGGCCAATACGCGCGCGAGCTGCTGCTCCAGGCCCATGCCAGCCCAGATCCCGTTCAGACGGTTGCACTGGCTGGGCGTCTCGGGGTCGACCTGACCTACTACCGGCGCTTCCCGCGTCAGCCGTCTGACCTTGGCTCCCAGGCCAGGAGCGTCTGCGCCCGAATCAATCCGCTGGCTGCGGCTGCTCGCCCGGGCCTCGCTGCCGTGGCGTCCGCTCTGGACAGGCCCGTACCTGAGATCCGCATGTTGTTTGCCCCCTGAGGGGCTGCTTGCATGGCGCCAGTTGCGGTTCGTTGATGGGGGTGCGCACCGTTCTGCGTCTGGGTGACCCTCGATTGCGCCAGAGCGCCAAGGCTGTGCCGGAAGTTCACCATCCCGCCTTGAGGCAACTGATTACGGATCTGCACGACACGATGGAGGCCTGCAGCGGCGCCGGCCTGGCTGCTCCCCAAATCGGCGTGCTGCTGCGGGTAGTGCTGTTCGGTGGTGGTGGGCCCAACCCCCGCTACCCTGATGCGCCACCGCTTCCCCGCACCCTGTTGATCAATCCCGTGCTCACCCCGCTCGGACCGGAGCGTGATGAGGGCTGGGAGGGATGCCTGAGTGTGCCGGGGTTGAGGGGGCGGGTGTCGCGTTGGCAACGGCTGCGCTATCAGGGGATCGATGGCGATGGCCAGCCCGTGGATCGTTGCGTGGAGGGGTTTCATGCCCGGGTGGTGCAGCACGAGTGCGACCATCTCGATGGCGTGCTTTTCCCCGACCGGCTCAGTGATCCCACTGCTTTTGGCTTCATCCCTGAGCTGGAAGCGGCCGGGCTGATTCCGGCGGTCCCCAGTTAGGACCCCTCGCTTGGAGCGAGAGTTGTAAAAGCCCTACGGCATGACTCCTGCTACCAACCGGGTAGCTGTCCTTGGCTACCTCCTCCAGCCCGGTTCTTAGGAGAGCGGTGGCAGGCTGCACCAGCGGGCCCATGCGTTCAGTGCCTGGCGGGAAGACGCGCTGATCGCAGCCGACGCTTGCTGTGCATCCTTGAGCATGGCCTTGACCGGCGGACAGTCGAGTCCGATAGCAGCCTTGCTCGGTACGGCGCTGGCACCGGGCACACCCATTTTTACAAGCATATTCTGAACCTTCTGGTCCTCCGGGGAGGCCGTCGGCCCACCAGCAGGGCCGGACTGGCCGCAGGCCGACAGGATCAAGCTGGTGAGCATCAACAGGCCGAGGTAGGTGCGGAAGCGTCCCATAGGAAACCTGAACTGACTGGTCAGTAGCACCGGGAGGAGGGAAGCGTCGAGTGCCCAGGTCACTAAGAACCGGTTCCGCCTCCTGCATGTGCTCCGGGTCACAGCCGTGCGGCTGTCTCTCCGCTCACGATGGCGGCCAGCGAGGGTTAATCCGATTGATGCAGCTTCCCTTGGGTGTGGTGGTGGGGCTGCTGTTTGTTGCTGGCCTGCTGCTCAGCCGTATCCATTTCTGCATGGTTGCCGCTGTCGCCAAAGCCAGCCATGGCGACTGGGCTACGGCCCGGTCGATCGCTCTGATTAGCTTCGGGGTCAGCGCCGTGCTGCTGGCGCTGGCGGCCGCTTCGGGCAGCGTTCCGCGCCAGCTGGCACTGGACTGGCCGGTTGTTGCCGGGGGGGTGTCATTCGGGGTCGTGGCTGCCTGGAACCGGGGCTGCTTCGTGGGTACGAGCATTCAGCTGGCCGGAGGGGATGTGAGGGCCCTGTTGAGCATGGTGGGGTGGGTGCTTGGCTTCAAGATCGCTGGCAGCCCCATGGCCCTGCCGGTTCTTCCAGGCCAGCTCCAGCGCACTGCGCTAGCTCTGGTCGCCCTGCTGGTACTGCTGTGTCTCCTGTGGTTGGCGGCCCGCCCTGCAGCCCAGCCCTCAGGGTCGCCGGCTGGAGACGGGGTGGCATGGCGAGCTTCGATCGCCTGCGGAGCCATGCTCGCCTTGATCGACAACGATCTCTGGCGCTGGGACCCCTCCTCCCTGGCCCGTGCCCTGGCCCAGCCCCTCGCCCTGGTCGACAGCCTGCAGCACCACGACCCTGCCCCGCTGCTGGGGCTGGTGCTGCTAGCCGGTATGGCGGGTGAAGCCCTAGTGCGGCGACGTTTCCAGCTCACCTTGCCGCAATTACACGATCTAGTGCGTATCCCCTACGGGATGGCCATGGCTGCGGGAGCTGTGCTGGCTATGGGCGGCAACGACACCCAATTGCTGCGTTTTATGCCGGGCGGCTCCCCCCACGGCTGGGTGGTGGTGCCGGCGATGGTGGCAGGCATTCTGATCGGCATGCGCTGCTCGCCCCCCCTTGCCCTCCTCCGAAGCTAAAGGTTCTGGCAGGATCACCCCAGCTTCCGCCAGCCGGCTTCCCTCCATCCGCTTGCCGAGCCCCCGCCACCTAGATGCGGCCACCACGGCGCTTGCTTACATTGCCTGCGTGGTGGTCGTAAACGTGGGGTTCAGCCATCATCCGGACTTGGACTGGTTCTGGTCCTTGCTGGTGGGTGGTGTGCTGGCGCTGCGGGACCTAGCCCAGCGCCGTTGGGGCCATGCCGTGCTGCTGCTGATGCTGATCGGTGCGGGGTTGTCGTTCCGCCTTGGGGCCCCTGCGGTGGCCCTTGCGAGCGTCACGGCCTTTCTGATCAGTGAGACGGTCGACTGGCTTGTGTACTCCACCACCCGCAGCCCCTTTTCAAAGCGGGTGTGGTGGTCCGTGCTCTGCAGCGCCCCAGTAGATACGTCGGTGTTCCTGGCCATGGCAGGCCTCTGGAGCTGGCCGTTGTTCACCATCGGGGTGGGTACAAGATTCTGGCCGGAGGGTTGATCAGCCTCAGTCTCCGGTCCCGGAGCGGGGCGGTCATTGGCACTCGCCCCCGCCCATGAGCCATGTCCAAGGTGGATAACCAGCGGGTAGCGATCACCGGCAGCTCGGCCCTGGTAGCTGGGGTTGTCGGTACGCCAGCGCTATGGGTATGTCTGCAGCACGACCAGCTGCTGAGTGACCGGGCCTTGGATCCATCCCAGCTCTGCGGCTTCGCCAGGCTCACGCCGGGCGAAGCCCGGGTGCTCAGCCGCCAGCAGCATCTTGGCCTGGCCGCTGCCGAGCTGGCCTGGGGGCAGGCTGGACTGACTGATCGGCGTCAGCCCCTGCGGGGAGAGGGGCATCCCGGGCTTCAGGACCCCTGGCGACTGCGAGCTGGGGTGGTGAGCGCCAGTGCACTCGGTCATATCGGTGCCCTGCTGGAGGAGCAGGCGTCCACCCCGCAGCGGCCTTCTGCAACCAGTCTCAGTCGCTGGCGTGGTAATGGTCTCGGAGCTGCTGTCGCCTTGCGCTTCGGCCTGCAGGGCGAGCAGCTGAACATCAATGCCGCCAGCAGCACCGGTGCCCAGGCCCTCGCCCTCGCTGGCCGGTTGATCCGATCTGGCGAGCAGGACCTGATGGTGGTGGTCGGTGCCGAACCCCGGCTACAGCCTCTGCTGCGGCAGGCCTCCCAAAGGAGCGGGGCGCTTGCGGCGAGCGAGAATTCCCAGCCGCTCATGGCCACACGTAGCGGCATGGTGCCCCGGGAAGCAGCCGGCTGCTTGGTGCTTGAGCGGTTCGAATCAGCGGAGGACCGAGGGGCGCCGCTGCTGGGTTGGCTGGAGTCTTCGGCAACGGGCTGCGAGGCCCATCATTTGGTGGCTCCCCAGCCGGGGCAGGCCCTCAGCCATCAGCTACTGAAGCGCCTCCTAGGGGATGGTCCCAGGAGCAGGGAGGCCATCGACTGGATCTGTCTGCATGCCACCGGCACCCGTCGCTTCGACGCGGAAGAGATCGCCTTCGTGCATCAGGCTTTCCCTGCTCTGCCTTGGATCACGGCGATGAAGCGAACCCTCGGGCATGGCCTTGGTGCGGCTGGGGTAGTGGAAGCAGCCTTAATGGTTGAGGGCTTGCAACTGGGCAGTGTTCCCCCATGGCCCAAGGGCATCGATCCCAACCTGGAACTGCCGGCCAACGCTCCCATGCTTGCTCCCATTCCACGACGGACTTTGCAACTCTCCTCTGGCATGGGGGGAGTGGTGGTGATGAACCTGCTGGATGCGGCTTGAGCTGATGTTGAACGAATGGCAACGCCGTTGGAGTGAGTCTGCGTCTAGGTGGTCAAATCGACTGGCGTTACAAACGCCGGAGGCAGCAATGACCTTTGGCCAGTTGGCGACGGAAGCAGGACATTGGCAACGCAAATATGAGGCATGTCCCGACTGGTCAGTGGGTCGGTGCGTAGCCTGGGCTTGGCAGGACAACCTTCGTGATCTTCCGCACTTGCTGGGCCTGTGGCTTGCTGGCGGTGTGTGGATCGCTAGGCGCGACGATCTTTCGACGGCAGACTTGGCCCAGAGTCTGGCGTCCTCCTGTCGCGGACCAGAGGGTGGGAGTGAAGCTTGGCAGCTAATCCTGTTCAGTTCAGGTTCAACCGGCAGCCCGAAGGTGCTGGTGCGTGGCTGGCGGCAGGCACTGCATGAGGCCGATGCCTATGCCCGGCGGCTTGCAGTGCCTGTCGGCAGCCAGGCCACGATGTTAGTCAAACCCTGGTTTGGGGCTTCTACCAAGCATCTGCTGGCAGGCCTGCTGGGTGGTTGGTGCCAAAGCCTCGGGTCTGCGGCCTTGGCCGCCCAGGGTGGGGGGGGTGAGGTGCTTTACGCCACTCCCAGCCAGCTGATGTCTCTTGGTGTCGCGCCAGCTGGCTCGAGAGGCTTCGATTGGCTATCGCTGACTGGAGAATCCTGCCCAGCATCATTGTGGCCGCTGCTTCAGAGCTGGGCTACGGACTCAGGTCGTTGTCTCAATGCGCTGGGGGCCAGTGAAACCGGGGTTATTGCCGACCAGGTGTTGTCGTTGGCTATGCCCTGGCAATCATTTGCAGGCACACCCGAAGCCAGCAAGACAATTGACCTGGTCGATGAAAGCGGATGCACCCTTGCCGATCCCACGGCTATCGGACAGCTGCGCATCCGTGGCAGTTCCCTGATTGAAGGGCAGCTGCTCTATCGGGAGCTGTCTTGGCGTTTTCAGGAGAGCGAGCAGATTGGATCCCAGATGGTTTTCGTAAGCAACGATCTGGCTCGCTGGACGAAGGATCAAAAGCTAGAACTTCTGGGACGAAGCAATCAACTCCTCAAGCGGCACGGCATCTGGGTGGATGCGACTCCACTTAGGCAGTTACTTGAGCAACAACCGGAGGTGCGCCGTTGCCAGTTATTTGGCGCAGCCGAAGGGATATGGGCCTGGGTCGAATACATTGAACCAACCAGCAAGGCGCTTGAAAATCTGGCGCAGCTGCTGCAAGCCCAGCTCACAGACCAGCGTCTGCTCCCCCATCGTCTTTTTGCTACAACAAAATTCCCCCTCAACGGTAATGGAAAGGTTGATCTATCGCGCTTGCAAGCCGCCGGGTCAAACCCAGCCATCCTCAACGCACTGGTAATCGATCCAGCTGTAATCTTGCCCGATGAGGCATGGCCGCTCGATTCACTCGATCAAGCCCAGCTTGTCGCCCAGCTGGGAAATATAAATCTCTTATGGTGCGGCGCGGGCTTACAAGCGCTGAAAGCTAGCCGGCCCTCAGGGGTTGGATTAGTGGGTCTTCCATTCCCTGAACCACCAGCAACCTGGCCCCATCAAGTAGATCGAATGGCGCTGGAGGAGGTCGCGCTGGATCAGGTCCGGGAGCTACAGAACATCACAAACGGGGATCTTGGTGAAACCGTTTGGCTGGGTGGTTACTCGATCAAAGCTTGGTGGGCCTATGCGTTTGCTCAGCAGCTGATGGTCCAGGGAGTTGCCGTGGCAGGAATCATTCTCCTGGATCCACCTAATCCATTCAGCGGCAGGCTTCGCTGGGGCTGGCGTCGCCACCTGGCTGATCGGTGGCGAAGGTGGCTAAAAGGCCGCCGCCGCTCTGAAAGCTGGTATCGGCAACGGGCCTACAATCAGGAGTTGCTCGGTTGCTGGCAGCCACGTCCGATTAATGCCAAGTTGCTGCTGTTTACTAGTTGTTATGGGCGAAGACTTCCCTTGCGCAGGGCCCGCTGGCTGCAACCCGAACTCGTCTGGAAAGAGTTGGCCGGGGCCAGGCATGGTGATGTCGTTCAGGATTTTGAAGTGAGCGCAATCTGGCAGGCGGAAATATGGCAGCGGCTGCTCTCTACAAACAACTCCTCTCTATCGATGGCTGATCGTTCGACCGCGCCCCCCGCAGAGGCCGCACGTCATGGCAACCTGAGCCCTTTGGTACCAGAGCGATGAGCTCGGAACTAAGCCGCCGTCTGTTTGGAGAACCACTACCCCGGAGCCAAGCCGAGGCTGAAAAGTTGCCCAGTTTTGCTGCTCTGCCAATTCTTTCGTCAGATGCACTCTCTTCTGTGGCCTATGCCACTGAAGCGGCACTGGGAGTGCTCGTGCTCGCGGGCAGCGGCGCCTTGAGTTTGTCCTTGCCGATTACCGCAGCGATCGTGGTCCTGATCGCCATTGTGGTGTTCTCCTACCGACAGACGATCGAGGCCTATCCCCAGGGGGGTGGTGCTTATGTCGTTGGCCGCGAAAATCTCGGCACCTGGGCGGCTCTGGTGGCGGCCGCCAGCCTGCTGATCGATTACGTGCTTACGGCGGCGGTGAGTTTGATGGCCGGCACCCAGGCCCTCACCTCTTTGGTGCCTTGGCTGCTGCCCTGGGAGGTGGTGATCGCCCTGATCTTGCTCACCGTGGTGGGCTGGGCCAACTTGCGGGGCCTGCGCGAATCAGGTCGCCTTTTCGCCCTGCCCACCTACTCATTCGTGCTGATGGTGGTAGTGCTGGCAATAGCTGGTGCAGGCAACCTGCTCTTCTCTCACGGCTTCCAGCCCGATCCCCCCCCAGCGGTGGTAGCTGCTGAGCCCCTCGGCCTGTTTTTGATTTTGAGGGCTTTCAGCTCCGGTTGCTCAGCTATGACCGGCATCGAGGCAATCGCCAATGGCGTGCAGGTGTTTCGGGAACCCTCCGCCCAGGGGGCCCGCCGCACTCTGGTGGTGATGGGTGCCCTGTTGGCAGCGATGTTTCTGGCGGTGAGTGGTTTGGGCTTCATGTACGGCATCGCCCCCCATCCAGACATCACCGTGCTCGCCCAGATCGGCCAGCGCCTGTTCGGCTCCGGCAACCCCCTTTACTGGCTTCTACAGGTCACCACCCTGCTGATCCTGATGCTGGCTGCCAACACGGCCTTCGCGGATTTTCCCCGTCTTTCAGCTCTGTTGGCCCGCGACAACTTCCTGCCCCGGCAGATGGCGTGGGTTGGCGATCGTCTCGTGTTCCAGAACGGCATCGTGGGGTTGGTGGTTGCGACTGCCGTGATCGTGCTGGTGAGCCGGGGGGACACCACGGTGGCAGTGAATCTCTATGCCCTCGGTGTATTTCTGGCCTTCACCATCTCCCAGACCGGCATGGTTGTGCACGGCTGGCGACAGCGCGCCAGCCACTGGCAGGGTCGGGTTTTGATGAATGGAGCCGGCGCCATTTGCACCTTGCTTGTGCTTGTTGTGATCGGAATCAGCAAGTTTGCGGAGGGTGCGTGGACTGTGGTAATTGCCATCCCTATGCTGGTACTGCTGTTGGCCAGCATTCGCCAGCGTTACCGCCGCGTCTATGCCGCGATTAGCCTGCCTCCTGGATCAAGCCAACCACTGTGCATTTCGCCAAGGAATGAACCAATCGGTAATCGCAGCATTGTCTGGCTGCGCATGTTTAGCCAGCCGGGGATTGAGGCCTTGCGTTATGCCGCCACTATCTCAGATCGGGTGGATGCCGTCTGGGTTCTGAAGAGCGATGACGATGCCGAACGGATCCGGGCGGACTGGAGTGAATTGGTCGGCAGGGATCCTGCGATCAATCTCACCCTGCTGGAGAGTCCCTACGCCTCCGAGATCAACCCCTTCGTTGACTTCGTGGAGGCTGAGGAGAGCCGCCATCCCGGACGTCTGACGATCGTGATGCCGATGGCCATACCCCGCTATCGATTAGACAGCCTGCTGCTCAATCAGCATGGCGTCAGCCTACGTCGCGCCCTTGATGCTCATCACAACCGCGTCTACACCTTGGTGCGCTACTACCTACCGGCCTAACGATGGCAACTCTGGAGTACATATAAGGGGGCGTCACTGATTGCGGCCACCTGCCTGCCCCTTACCTCTCTGACGCCTAGGCTAATTCCCTGGGAGCCAGTGTTCGTTATGGCCTTGCTCACCGTGGTCAGCTCCGACACGCATCTATCCAACCGGAGTAGGGCGGCATAATCGAGATGTACCGCTGGATCACAGGCGAGTTGGCGGTACAGGATCATCTCCCAACCGACTTCTGCTTAGCGCTCCAACTGTTAGTGATAGTCACTCGGGGCGCCTCGTTCGCCGTTCAGCAATACTACCGGCCATCGATTTACAGCATTGGTCGTACCAATTATCTATCTCCAAACCTTACAGCAATCTACCCCGATCCTCTGCCATTGGCATTGCGTTGCATCGGCGGCCTCCTGAGCGATGTATTCCTGTGCTAGTAATAAGAGCAGCTTCTACAGGTTGCCTACAGCATGATTGACCTGACAATCCGCAATCTCCAGCAGGAGATCAAGGCGAGGATTGACTTCCAGCGGGACAGCGTGGAAGTTTTGGCCGAAGTGCACTACAAGACAGTTCAGCATTATCTCGACACCCATATGAATGTGGTTGTCATGACTGGCGGGAGAAACGGTCTACAGCTGCCGCACTATCACAAGCATGGTTTTGATTTCTTTGTTGTGCTTCAGGGGCGGGGCTGGCTTCATACGGCTGACCTAATGGATGGTCAGATCACCGCTGAGGGTTGGCGGCATCAGCGCCTTGAGAGCGGAGATTCCTACGGTGTTGAACCCAACAAGGTTCATTGCATACTGAATGATAGCCAGGATGACTTGATCTTTCTCAATGTATCCCCAGCAGGACATATGGACGCAGATTATTTCGTGGTCGACGGTGTTGACCATGAAAGCCTGAGGAGTGCTTGATGGTGTTCAGCCAGGATTATTATCCCCCAGGTTCACTATCACAAACCCTGCTGCAATCAGTACAACTCCAAATAGCTGGGCGCTGCTTATGACTTGGCGATAGGCCAACGCCCCGATCAGAACCACGGCAAGGGTTCCAATTCCGCTCCATAATGCGTAGGTGATTCCAAGTGGGATCACGGTGACCACCCTCGAGACTAGGGCGATGGCGCAGCCATAGGCTGCGAGTAGAAGTGCTGTTGGCCAGGGGCGAGTCAGGCCTTCTGAAAGCTTAAGCAGTGATGTGCCTGCGACTTCTGCTGAAATCGCCAGCACCAATGCCAACCAGGCTTGGGAGGTGGTCATGGTGTTCGTTTTATGGATGGCTGAGAACGGATTGTTCGGTTGGCAATCGCCCGATCCTGGGCCGCAAGCAAGAGATTCATTTCCTCTAACACTTGGATCTTTGGGTCCAGGGTTCGAAAGAATTTGCCCCATAGCTCAGGGGTACTTAGCATAAAGATACCCTAGCCTGCTTCGATGAAATGGGCAGCTTTTGATGCGCTGCTTAGGAATCATGTTTAATTTTAGCGCAACTGGCAATCAAAATGATGAGTAGTAGTATTCTTTGGTGTGGCTATTCGTTGTTCTCGGTTTGACACTGATGCCAACTGACTTCATTCGGACAGCTCTGCCATGTTTTGCCTTGGGAACAGTTGTCTTGCCTTATGCCAAAGCTGCAGGTCTTTCGGGTCCAGGGCCAATAGATAGCTCTTTACGCCATGGGCATATAGCTCGCCATGCCAGAGATATAGCAGCACATCTGTATGGCCGATGCGCTTCACTCTCCTGTGGCCAGCGCATCCTTGGTTTTGGGTCAATGGGTGCGAGCTGCTAGTAATCCGAATTGACAATCCATGTATCCTTGAATCCTCCACCCTGAGTGAAGTTGACAATTCTGGAGGATGGCTGCAAGGCTACTCTTGTCAATGCAGCATTTGCCAAAAGGGGTTGTCTTCCAAAAACAATAATCGGCCGCAGATCAACACGGCAGGGTTCGAGCTTTCCGGAACGAAGGCATGGAACAGTGGATAGCTCTTGCAAAGGCTGAGCAATGTGATGGCGGGGATTTTTGGCGATGGCATCCGCCATGAAGAGCCTTTCCTCAGGTGTCGCGAGTGGCCCGATCATCACTCCTGCCCCCCCTGCTCCGCCGACATGCTTGATCACAAGTTGATCAAGCCTATCAATCACGTGCTCTCGCTCTGATGCGTTAACACAACGATAGGTGGGTACTTGCTCAATCTTGGGTTGTTCACCCAAGTAATAGCGAATCACGTCGGGTATAAAGCTATAGATCAACTTGTCACCAGCAATGCCGGTACCTGGAGGATTAGCAATGGCTACTGATCCATTCAAAAAGAGTCCCATCAGCCCTGGAATGCCCAACATGTGATCAGCGCCTTCACACTCACTGGCGTAGAAGTCTTCGTTGCGCCGGTAGATCACATCAACGCAGACAGGATTCTTGCCCGAATGACGCCATAGCCGACCTGCATCAACCCACAGCTCAGTTGGTTCAACAACCGGAATTTCCATCTCATCAGCCAGTCGGCGGTGCTCGTAAAACGCGCTACTAAGCCGACCAGGTGTGAGCACAACAAGATCAGGATCGTCAGTCCATGGCGCGAGAGATGCCAACGCGCTGCGCAAAAGACTGGGACCGTCTTGGATTGGCGCGACGTCAATCCCTCTGAACAACCATTGGAAGTGCTGAAGCTGGGTCTCACGAGCGGCCAATGCATAACCGATCCCAGACGCACGCCTGAGGTTCTCCTCGAGAACCATCCATTGACTATCAGCATTTCGGATGAGATCAAAAGCAGCTATAACGCACCATCGCTGTACATATGATCCACAGCCCAACAGCTCAGGGCACCAGAAAGGGGAGCTTGCTATCAAATCCTCAGGGATTATCCCATCTCGAAGAATCCGCTGCTCTCCATAGAGATCGGCAACAAATGCATCCAACGCAACAGCTCGCTGGATTAAACCAGCCTCAAGGAGCTTCCACTCAGCTTGATCTATAAGTCGAGGCAGTGGGTCAAATGGCAGAAAGGCTTCCGGATGAGTGAGCGTTGGCTTCTCAAGTCGATAGTCAACTCCCGCAGTCAGCTGGTCCCGCTGGGCATTACGCAGGTCGACTATTGTTTGTGCTAGTGAATGCTGGCGGACATGTTCCAATAGATTCGTAGCACATTCATAACTGAACGCATCACGAGAAGTAAAATACTCATCGAAGCCGGGTCCGGCTACATAGGGTTTTAGGCTAGAAATCTCAGCAGACATTTGCCAAGGCCTGGGCAGCACGCCATGTTCTGAGCTGCTGCTGCCGGTGCAAAATATCGGGGTCAGCCGTTAACCCAGGCTGGCAGCGCAGAATCTCGCGATCAGGGAGCCCAAAGAAAACGCCGCCATTGGTGAACTGAATGCAACCCTCATTCACAGCAAAGACGCGTGCGCTGCCCGTGATCGCTTCTCGGCAAATATCGGCGCCGTAGACGTGGAGGCTCAGAAAACTCTCAATTCCAGAATTTCCCATTTGATGAATGAGACCTCGATTCACCAACCTGATTTGCCCTGGGGTGTAAGGGAGAGATGCTTCATACTGGAGGCGTCGCCCTTTCAGGTTATAGCTGTGATGCTCTGCGATACCAAAACACTGCACAGCTCCCCACTGAGCGTATCCATGATCGTGAATAGCGCTGAAGTCTCCCGGTAGCCACGTCATCACCATCACCTCAAAATGCCCGCCATACCAGACCAGCCGACGGCCGTAGCTATCCCGAGGTGAGTGGTTGTAATCAGCCCAGGGCTCAAGCTCAACAGCGCTTACGCCTGCGCTTGCAATCAGCTCTAACAATTGCGCTGAATCACTCACCGTGCAGGCGCACAATCCCTCGATCAGGGACCTCAGGCCAGGGGATTGGGGCACATGTTCAGAGCCCATGGTCCTGCTCAGCTTCGGTATTGAGAATGCGCTGCAGGATCGTCACGTCATACCAGCGGCCATGCAGGTAGCCGATGCGTTGCTGTGTGCCCACACGCTCATACCCCCACCGCTCATGGAAGCGAATGCTGTGACCATTCCCAGCCACGACCTTGGCGACCAAATGAGCGTAGCCGTACCCCTGGGCTACTTCGATCAATTGGTGCTGCAGGCTACCCCCCACCCCCTGGCCCTGCACTGCCGGGTGCACATAGACCGATGTTTCCGCGCAGCGGCTGTAGCCAACCCGCGGGGAGTAGGGCTTGAGATCTGCCCAGCCAATCACTTCCCCCAGGCACGTCGCCACCAACAGACTGCTCCGAGCACCCATCTCCTGGCGCTTCATTGCGACGGCTTCCGGCGGGAAGCGGCGGTCATCCATGGTGATCCCTCCTTGATCGATGGCCCATTGGTAGATCGCAGCAATGGCAGCGTCGTCTCTGGGCTGGGCTGCTCGAATCTCGATGGGAGCGGACGCCAGGGCAAAGTATTTGATCCAGTCAAGCAACTGATTGAGCGCGGGAGCACTGCCCATCAGCTGCAAGCTTGCAAATCCACCCACATTGCCAACGTTGATTTCGCTGACCCGCCAGGTACCGGAGTCGTCTTGCAAAAAGTCGTAGCCGAGGACTCTTAATCCCAGGGAGGCATAAGCAGGCCAAGTGGATTCAATCGCCTCTCGCTCTTGATCATTCACAGGAGCCGCCGTACACCGGCCGCCGGCGGCCACATTGTTCACCCAATGCCCGGCCGCCGATCGCCGCACATAGGCCCCCAAGATCTGTCCATCCAGCACAACCACCCGCTTATCCCCCTCGCTGGTGCGTGGCAGGAAGCGCATGAACTGCAGGGGTGCATCCGTCCCGCCCTGCAGCTCATCAAGCAGCGACCTTAACGAGCTCTGCTCTGAGCGTTGTCCATAGGCATGTTCAAAGGCGTATAGCTTGCCCTGTTTCTTTAGGCGAAACACCCCTTGGGCCTGGGTACTGTTGCCTTGCTTGGCGACAACCTCTCCATGGGTTTGCAAAAAAGCCTCGATCTGTGTTGGATCGTTGCTGACCAGGTGTGGTGGCATGAAGTCACCCGCTAATTCCGAAAGGAAATGCGGTTTGAGCTGTTGAATCTTGCTGGAAGGTCGATTCAGGAAACGCAGCTGCGGCTCCAGCTCCTGCAGCACCTCCAAATACCCCTGAGCGAATGGCTTCAGGCTCCGGCAGAAGACAGCATCAATCTCTTCGGGGATGAAGGGGGTGAAGGGCGATTGTCCCAACCTCAAAAAGGTCGCTTGGTCAAGACCTGCCTGCAACGGGGTGAGCCGCCATTGGGAGGAAGGGAGGCTGTTGATCTGCTCTGTGGCTAAATGCAGAGGGACGAAATCAGGGTTTGCTGCAGCCGCTCTGTAAAAGCATGGAACGTCACCTTCCCCGTTGGAATAACGGCTTGGATCAGCAATCAATAGGAGTTTGACGCTCATGTCACAGGAGCGATGACGTTTGCGCCATTAGCTGCCAGTTCCGCCATTTGCTCCTGCTCCTGTTTACCTATAGCTGGCTTGGACTTGCCAAACGCCGTGATCATGACCCCCACCATGATCACCAGCAAACCCACCACCTGGTTGCTGGCAGGCCACTGCCGATTCAGCAGCGCTGCTACTAATACACCAACCGCTGGGGCAGGTGTCGCCCAGCGACCAACACTGATCGAGTCAAGCTGGTTGGATGCATCGAACCAAAGGAACTGAGCAACCACAATGATCAGCAGGGCATAGATCACCATCACGATCCAGAGTTTGCCGGAAAACGCATCAGCAAAGTGATGCGGCCCAAAGACCACGTTGGCAACGATAAAGAAAATCACGCTGGAGGAGCCGTTGCGAACAAACACCAGCGCTCGCAGCGACACGTCTTGATCGAGAATCGCTTTACCCAGAATTGAGGAGATAGCAAAGACGACAGTCGACATGATAATTAGGGCATCTCCTTTGTTCACCATCCAATTCGAACCAATCAAAGCCACCACCAACGTGCCGGCAATGATGAACCCAAAACCAAGCCAATCTCGCTTGGAAATCAGTCGACTAAACACAACAGCGCCGGAGAGAGCATAGAGAACAGGAGCCAAACGGCCGAGCAAAATCGCATTGGTTGATGAGGTGTACTCCAGGCCGATGTAGATGAGTGCAGAGTTCAACGCCGCCAATCCTCCATCCAGCACTAGTCCCAATCGCACCCTCGTAGACAACCCCTTGATGTCCTTCCAGATAGGACCGGGTTTAAACCAGCACAAGACGACCAGAGCCGCACAGAGGTTGCCGACAAAGAGAACATTGCAAAAAGAGATCGGGGTCTTTGTGCCTTGACCCAATGCCGCTCCGTTCATCACCAAAAAGGCAATCAGCACAGGGCGTAGGGCCGCCAAAACCCGGGACGCTAGCAGCTCGTAGCGGGGGTCTAACTTCATCCGTTCAGCAGCCTATAGGTGGATGGGTCGGACTTGAGCGCCATCAGGTTGTCGTACTCAATTACTTCGCCTTCGATTGCGACAGCCTGGGCCACCACATCCAGAACACGATCGTTCACAGGGTTGCCCTCCTGATCAATTAGCACCAGATCCAGGACCTCTCCTGCGCTGTTGTGAACGTGGAACACCACTGGGACCCCACCACTTATGCAACGAATGGCACAACCCATGTGGGTTTTCCCGGCGCCCGGCTTCATTACCCCAGAAAAACACTTGCTGTCGATAATTTCGCCCACCAACTTGAATGAACCAAGCGATATCCCTTCCAAATCAGGAGCCGAGAGATCAGCAGGCTGAGGAATGGGCTGGGCTTGTCGTGTGTTCATCACACTCAAGGCTCCATGGCTAAAGAGGGAACCCTGCAAACGCACCCATTGACCTTGATACTGCATCACCGAGTCTGGTGGGCTGCTTTTGCCAGGGCCCGCTAGCAAGATACGGGAATAGTGGGAGTGACCAGTGGTTTGTCCAGGCCGCGGCACCAACAACTGAGCTCCGCCTGGACCATTGAGTAGCAAGCCAGTTAGTTGCTTGATTGGTTGACGACTACCTGCACCGTATTGGTTTTGCAGCGTTGGCACCAGCAGGCCGAGCAGGACGGCTAAGCCCACAACCAGCGGCAGGAACCAACCCAAGAAGCGCCGATGCGCTTTCGGCAGGGGCCTGTAGTGAATGAAGAAGTCCATCGCTCAGGTCTGCTGTGGTTGGTGAGGAGGCAAACCAAGGCGCACCCTCCCCTGATGCAACTCGACCGGGAACGTAGGCACACATTCCGTAAATGGTGGCGGGGAGGCACCGGTTTCCAAGCGGTATTCGTAGCCATGCCATGGGCAGACCACGCAGCCGTTCACGACTTGGCCCTCCCCCAACGGGCCGTTCTGGTGTTGACAGACATTCGAGAGGGCAAACACCTCTGCTCCGCGGCGAAAGACCGCGACCCGCTCCCCAGCCAACACGACAACTTTGGCCCGGCCATCGGGAATGGCATCGATGGGTCCCAGATCCACCCAACCTGAGGTCTCTACAACCAGCGGATGACCATCAATCGCCCATTCCCTCCAACCACTGATCAGATGAATGGACAGCAACCAAAACAGACCCGCCAAGATCAGTGCTGCCAGCCAAGGGGACTGGTTGCTCTGCAATGCCCCTAAACACACATGGCCCACCAGAGCCGCATAGCCGACATAGATCGCCATATGAATGGCTTTCCAGACTGGCGCCGTGAGATTCGTTAACCAGAAGTCGTGGCTAGTGACAGCCATCACAAACAGCACCGCCAAGCCCACGACCCCCAACAACTCAAAGGGAAACAACTCAAAGTTGTTGAAGTGTCGATTGCTGGTGAATAAACTCACCAGCGGATCGCGATTACCGAAGTCGTTGTACCAATTCAGCGCTCCATGGAAACTCCACGGCAGCTCTGGGGCTTTCTGCCCAAGCCAACTCCAGGGTTCCATTGGCAAATGCCAACCGTTGACGTGCAAGAAGCCCAGCAAAAACACCAACACCCCCATGTGACGGCGGTTAAACAGCAGGGTGTGAAAGAGCGGGTTGAGACGGGCGAGAGGGCCAATCGAAAGGGTGAGATGTAACAAGATATAGGCCGCACTGCCGTAGGCCCGGATGGCGACCCCGTCGGTCTCCAAGGGAGCATTGGCTGCTGCGGCCCACCAATGGCTGATCGCCATGAACAGCAGGAGGTAGACACTGACCGTCCCGAGCAGAATGCCGTCGTAAATGAGTTTTCGGCGCGTCCATTGCACCGCTACGTAGCCATGGCTCATGGCTGATTCACTCCCAGTGGAATTGACTGCAAAATCAAGGTTGATAAGACGCTTTGGTTGAGCGGATTCACCAGCAGTAGTTGTCCAGGCTCCGCAGAATGGAGGGCATTGCTAACTACTTCAGGTAAGCGATACATGTGGGTCCCGGCTCCCGCGATCGAGCCCAACACTTGCGCTTTCTGAAGCTCAACGGGATTCGTGGTGGTGCGCTTCCAATAGAGCAGTGGGTCAGCCACGTTGAGTTGCCCCTCAGGGGTGACGCGCAATTGAAGCTCTCGGCCTGAGCTGAAAGCCTCTACTTGCCCCCTCAGCTGCGTGCCCTGAGCTGTCCAGCTGAAACGAGACAGCAGTCGACCTTGCGCGACGGCGTCACCTAGGTCCGCACGAGAGAATAAGGACGATGAACCTCCTCCAACAGGGGGGATTTCGGGTCGCTGCATCACGGCGCTCACCGCCATCCATGGGAGAAGAACGGCCAACACGGTGATTAACCATCGATGGGCCTGACGTCGACAACAGATCATGGGCGGGCCGCCATCCGATGGGCATTGCGCTCAACCGCTGGAGGAGTACCCAGCCAGACCCGCTTGATCAGCCAAGGCCATAACAAAGCAAACCCTGGGATGGTCAGCAAACGGAAGCCGAGATTCCTCCATCCACGCGCTGAAGAATCGATCCGTTGGACACCAAAACAACTGATCAAAATACCGATCACTAAGCTGATATACCCATAGGCCCTGATCCCATCAAGGCCCGCACGAACAGCAGGTAGAGAACCTTCAAGCACCGGCATTGTGACTTGTATTTGCCTAAGACTAGGTCCCTTGCCTAGTGCTGATTCAACTTGTGTCACAGGTGTTCTCGCTGCGGCTGCGAGTATGGATTGAGGTCGGCTGGCTTGCGACCTCTTAGTGTTTCAGAGCATTTCAGCCTTTGCCGATATTGCCTTGATCGGCCTTTCCTAGCGTCCCCAGATTGCCCCCGAGGGGGCGTTCCTCCCTTGATGCGCGCAGCTCAGGCACGCGTCTCACCGACCGGCGTTGCAGGTGGGTGGTAGGAAGAGGGTGCGGATCCCATATGTTGCAATGTTTCCATTTGTGCGACCGGCCCCAATCCTTGCAGCAGCAGGCCCATCAATCTGATACACGATGGTCTTGAGGCTATAGATATTTCTTTTGATGGTCTGCGGTTGAGATCGCCAATCAGCGCATTAACAATCGGTGCATTAACAATCGGCGTGGCGTCTGACTAGGCACAATCCTGAGGGTCGTTATTGAAAATAACTATGGGTCGATTGCGGCCTGACCGCGACTGCGTAGTTTTTGGGCTTCAATCAAGCCAATGCCGGCTCCTGCGATCACGCAGCTGATGACGAGGTTGAAGGTTAGTTGTTCTCTTAAGATGAACCAAGCGAGCAGTCCGCTAGCGAACGGTAGAAAACCCTCGCAAAGGGCAACGAGTGTTCCGCCTGCTTTGGCCAGGGCGGCCGCCTCCACTAATGTATAAGCCGTGGAGATCACGCCACCGTAGACAAGCATCGCTTGCCAGAGTAGAGGGGACTGTAGGTCGTAGAGATGGGCTAAACCAAATGTAGTGATTGCCCAAATGAAGAAAATAGATGTTTGCACGCCGGTTTGCCAGATGGCATAGGCGAATATGCTGGCCTCCCGCGTAACTGGCTCTGAGTACTTGTAATACAGCATGCCCAGCATGAGGATAAGGACCAAAAGCAATCCATTGCCAGTAGTTGTATTGGGTATCAGATTCACTCCCATGGCGCTGAGCTCTACGCCTGTTTCTGTGTCTGTTGTCGGCCCCAGTGCAATCCAGGCGGAGAGAGCCACAAGAACGGCTCCCACGGTAGGGAGGGTCTTCGGCGCTTTGCGTTGATCAAGGCAGTCCCAAATCATCAATGCGATAGCTGTACAGGCTACGGTGAGGGTGACCTGGATGGCGCTGATCCGAGAAAAAGCAATCACCAGTGCCACTTCTAGCAGGGCATTGCAACCAATTGGGAGGAGAGATGTGAAGGCCAGTCTTGAGTTCCATGCCGTTTCCTGATCTCTGCTTCGTCGGTCGCGCTGCCGTTGGAAGCGTCTTGCCAGCAATAGCGCCACCAGGCTGAAAGCGTTGCCAAATAACAGGCCATTGCAGAAGTTAATCGGGTTATGCCCATTCACCAATCGCGTTGAGCCCAGTTGATAAGCGAGCACCAGCACTAGGGGCTGGAGAGCCTCAAGCCCGGTTGTTGCTAAAGCGAGTGCGATCCCCGTTTTGTCCGCGGACTGGCTCGATCTTGCTGGAGCCATGTTGTTCTTCACGCTGGATGCTCTTTGGGTTGACTTGTTATGAAGCGATCGTGCCTTTCATAAACCTGCAAACCACTCATAACCTTGATCTTCCCACGTGCCGAGCCGCTGAGGATTCAGAGTGCTAAGCACGTGAATAGCGGTGATCCACTTGCTCAGCTTGTAGCTCAGCTTCAGGGGGGAGGCTAACCGCAGTGGTGCTCCATTGGCGGCAGGCAAGGGGGCTCCATTCATCTTGGTTCCCAGCAATGTCTGGGGATGGAGCGCCGTGCATAGATCCCAGGTTTCGAAGTATCCATCCGCTGATTCGAAGGCCACATACCCCGCCAGCGGAGACACTCCTGCTAGCCTGAGCATATCGCCCAGCTGCACACCTCCCCAGGCCACAATAACTGTCCAGCCTACCACGCAATCATGTCGGATAACCATCTCCTGCTGGGGGAACTGGTTGAGTGCGCTCAGACTTAGTTGTTGTGGTTGTTGCACCAAACCATCCACGGTGAGTGAAAAACTAGCTGCATTGATCTCTGGCACACCGTTGAAGCTATTCACCAGTAGTGCTGAGGGCTCCACTTGGTTTTTTGCAAATTCTGGAACGGCACCATTGGTTTGCATTCAGGATTCGATCGCTCGTTCAGGGGGCGTGTGAGCTGAGCCACCTCTGGGCCCAGCGGGTTGAGAGCGCAACCTCCGAGGCTTATAAGGCCACCCGACCCAAGGGCTGATTGCAGCAGGCTCCGGCGTTTCATGGTTTCTACCAGCTAATTGCTCTGAACAAGCGCAGGCCGCCGAGTTTCAACGACAGCGGCACATGGGACAACACGAGCAGCGCCATGGCCGGAATAGTTGCAAAGTGCACCACGCGTAGCTGTTGCCAGCTACCGAACCAACCCGATAGCCACCACAGGGTGGCGGGTTTGTACATCGCCAGTCCGGTGAGCAGCGCTACAGACAGCACCATCAACATCAGCGTGTAAAGGAGCTTGTGCAGCGCATAGTTGCGCTTTCTGGGGGTACTGGACCTGAGTGCTCCAAGATCCCCACCACGACCAAGCCGCTCCCTCCGCAACTGCCATAACAGCAGCAGCCAGCTGCCTAGAACGAGTGCAAAGATGCCCATGAACCCGAAGTGCCACCACCGTCCGCCAGCCAGCCAGCCACCGAGCGTGAGCAAACTGGGTATGGGGTCTCCAGATTGCCCGCCAAATACGGGATTAGCGTTGTAAATCTGTAATCCACTGCTCGCCATGCCCACCAGCACGAGTGCATTGCAGGCATGAAGCGCTCGCGTCTAGAGCGATTGGTGATGACGTAACTCCATCGACTGCAGCTTGTGATTTTACATTAGCTCTTTCCACGACTAAAGACAGACTCTGCCACTTTGTCGTGGCTACCGCGGGAGAAGCCCATCACCTAGTTACCTTCACGATGTTGCGTTGTAAGCAACGATATTGTTCAATTTTTGAATATTGATGCGTCGATGCCCCTTGTTGTCGATGCTCACCAGGTCGCCATAGCGGTAGCCGAGCATGATGTCCTTTACCGAGTAAAGATATGTCTGCACTAATCCAGAGCCAGTTATTTCGTCAATGCCTTCCACTAGTGGCATGATCACCGCTTTGCGTTGCAAGAGGCCCTCGATTCCCATTTGTGTAATCGGGCTGCCCTCATCGAGGTTGTGGGTGAGCGTTGCTGTTTGACTCAATTGAGGCGTGCCTGTATTCAGAGTTGTTAATGGAACGATGCGCCGTTGCCATAGGCCAGGCTCTGGCTCGTCATCAAAAATTAGCGAAAGCGAATAGCTTACGTTGAGCCACTGGCTTCTATCTGTTGTTACAAAACGGCAGAACAGATGGCCATTGTCAAGGCTACTAATGCATAGATGTCGACTGAATATGAGTGGCATTTCGTTGCTGCTTAGCCTGGAGAATACAACAGCAGTCAATGTTGATAATGTGATCAACCCGCTGATCAGATCTAGCACGGCAATGGCATAGGTGAACCTTGAGTTGGCTTCCAACCCACTGAATGCGTTGGCTAGAAAAGATTCGATTGCAAAGGCAAATGGCTTCGGTATGCCCATAGGAGCATCGCCCACAATGTGCCGCTCATCAAGGCTCAGAATCAAGCCAAAGATGATGATTTGGCTCAAGTAGATGGCAACCATTGTTGCGAAGAACAGCCACCATGGCATCCGGATCATTGCCGCCAGCGGTTGTCGCCACAGCTGATTCCATGGTGTGTTCTGATTGTTTTGATGAAGCTTGCGATGATTGAATTCAAACATGTCTATGGCTGTGAGATTGTGATTTTTCCGCTACCGACTAGCTCCTCTATGCAACCAAACTGATGTGTTGAGGTGAGTCTTTGCGGGAACAGTATGTCATTAAGGTGGTCGCATTCATATTGCATAACACGCGCTTCAAAGCCTCCCACACGACGCTGGGTTACAAGTCAGTTTAGTTTGTGCACCCATTCCTCGACTTTCAGCCAACGCGTGAAATCCTCTCGCAAACCTGGCACGCTGAGACATCCCTGCCATGTGCCAGCGAGGCCATTATCCCTTGAGAAGCAGGAATCTCATTGCTTGATCGTTCGGATTGCCATAAATTAGAGCCAATTTATCTGTTTGCCTTCTATTCGCCTGTGGCCCAACTCACTTTGAGCCACTTGATTGTTGACGGTGCGGCGCTACTTTTCAACCTTATCTGTCTTTCTGGATTGCTTGACACAATCGTACGCGCCTCTTCGGCTTCTCCCACTACGCCTTTTTTCGATGCAAGAGCAACTGATTGTGCCTGTCACCTGCTCAACCTGTTGCCTAGTTGCAACACTTGCACTTAGGGATGCAGCTCGACTTACCAAAAAGCAGAACAGTTGCTTGCGCGATTCGAACCCAGCTGATGCCCTGATGAGGCGCCTGGCACGACTAGGTGTACAAGTTAGCCATGGGAAGCAACTAATTAGCGAGTATCGGAATGAAATGAACGAAATGATGACTTTTGGCAACTGCCAATGATGCTGGCTTAACGCAGCTCAAGTCGAAATGATTCTGCTCCGAGCGGGCCGCTTTTTGAAGCTGAGAGCGTCCAATAACAACCGGTCTATAAACCAACAGCCTGCCTATAAACCAACAGTCTACCTATAAGCAAACAGCCTTCACAGCCTCGGAGAGATACCGCGTTCAATATAATGGTTTAAGGCTATTATTGCCGGGGGGCAACAGGATAGGAATGAAGCCATTGCGATTACTTTAGGGCAGTAAATTCCCAGCAAATAGCGGCATAATTATTGAGGTAATTCTCAAAGCTACCTTCGCTGCTTCGAACTGTGCCGCAGCCTGAAAAGCGGTTGCCTTCTCGAGTAAGCATCAGGCTGCGGACGCTGTCAACAGCGTGCAACTGCTTGCCATCGGCAGACAATGTACCAACAAAAAGAGCACGAGCTCCGCGCGGCGAAATTATTGCAAACTCAACATGTCTGCTTTGTTGTTTGATGATTTTTAAGGTACGGCCTTCCTGATATGCATTCCATACTGCAGGCTTATTAGCCTTTCCTGAGTCAGCGCTATGGAGCGGGTGAAGTTTGCTATGTGTGCCAAATGCTGTGACTGTAGCCGTACCTTTCCATTCAACGGCTAGGTCTGCTATTGGTTGTGCTGGAGAGGGGTGTGGACAGAGCGCCAAGAAAGCAATCAGGACTGAGAAAGCAGGTGTTCTCGTAGACATTCTTGTGGTCGCTTTTTGCACGTAGCTTAATCGAGTCGCTTTTTTCACTTTAAGTACCTTTCTAATGCAGGATCTCTTTTTTTGCAAATCTTTTATCTTGCCGGGTAATTCGAGGTAAGCCCGGTGGCTTTTGGAATTGATCTTGAAATACTATCTAAGTCCCAGTGACGCACATTTCTGCTGATCACCGAGCGCGCAAGCCAATTTGGTCTGGGGCTGCGTAGCAATCGCGTCGAGACGGGTCGCGAATGGTGAAGCAATGGCGGGCAGTGACACTATCTACCGGAATCCTGCGGCTGTAAAGCCCTGGCTTAACTAGCTTTAATTCTTATATCAGGCAAGTTGTTGCCAGGAAATGTGCAGATTGGCAAGGTTGCCCCTGCGGCCGGGCCTGGGTACGGTAACCGTTCTCGGCAGTAAGGGGCTGGGGCTACTCGCCCCTGCGGGTTAGCAGGCCCAGCTGGGGGTCCTTTCTTACCGCTCGCCCGTTTCCATCTGCGCGATCCCTTCCTTCTGTACTGGGTGAAGCCTTTCTGCTTCCTGATCACCCGGCTGGGGATGGAGCAGACCAGCTCCGCGGCGATGGCCAGCCTGTTCGGCGAGTGGTTCGATCCCGATGCCGCCCTGGACTCCCCGATCGGTGGCAGCCGCGCGGTGGTGGAGGCTCTAGTGCACGGCCTGGAGCTCCAGGCCGGCCGGCTTCAGTGCCGCTCCCCGGTGGTTGAGAGCCTGGTTGGAAGGAGGCAGGCCACCCCGGCCTGTGCCAGCTCCCTGCAATGGCACTTGGGCCTACGCGGCGACGACCTGGCTGAGCTGCTGATCAATCAAGTCTCGGTGGGCGACTGGTAGTGGGGTATTGGCGCCGAGCGGAACATGGTGGTGCCGTCGTTGCCGTCGCTGCTGGATCCGTCCCTGGCGCCCACGGGGCATCAGGTGGTGCATGCCTACACCCCCGCTAACGAACCCTGGGAACTCTGGAGGGAACTGGAGCGGGGCAGTGCCGATTACGAAGCCACAAGCAGGAGGGCTGCGCGATGTTCCACCAGGTGTTCGATGGCGATCTGCCCGATTGGTACGAGCGGGTTGTGATCGAGCTGCAAGCCTCCCCCTCACCCCCCGCAACTTACTGCGGCTGCACTAGGGCCGCTACAACACTGCCTGGCCCGCCGATCGGGGCCCTTTCCCGCCCGTGGCACTCCTGTGCAGGGGCTGGTGCTCTGCGGCGCCGGAGTTTTCCCCGACATCGGCATCCTGTCGGCCTGAGACGGCCCTGGTTGGCGTCATGCCGCCGCCAGGGCTCTGCTGCGCTCCGGCCAGTGTTCGTCTGTTGCCTTGGGCCCAACTGCCTGGTGGCATGGCGTAGCAATGAGTTCACCCCTGCTGCTCACGCCGGCCGGAGCTGCGCAGCCCGAGCAGGCGCGAGAGGCGTAGCGGCATAGGCCTGGGCTGTTTGCCGGCCAACCAGTCAGGTCACCAGCCAAAGGCCGCCGCGAAATCCCCGAGCAGGCGCGAGTTAGTGGAGGGGCGTAGGCCTCCAGGGGGCCTACGCCCTAGACGGCCCAGCGCAGGGGCTGCTCCCAGGCTTCCTCTGGGCAGATCAGATCCCAGCAGCAGGCGATCGTCTCTGGCAAAGAGAACAGCACCAGCTGCCGAGCTGCTGTGGTGGCCTGGCCGGTCTTGCGCTGCCTGGTGCTGCTGGGGCGGAGCAGGGTGGAGGTGGCTTGCATCGCTGGAAGGAGAAAAAACGCCCCCACTCGCGCCCATCAAGACGCAGGGTCAAGGCCGCCAGTAGGGCGCTCGCCTTGGCCTGACCCTGCGGCGCTGCCAGCCCGCCAGGTTGCTGGCGCTTGGGCGAACCATCGGGGAAGTTCTCTCCCTTGCGCTGCACCACGGCGAACCCTGATCTCCAGCAATGCATCAGGGTGAAAAAGTCTGGATTAGGCCCTCGGCCGGGCTGGAGCCTGTGGCTCCTGCCCCCTGAGAATGGGCTTGAAAGTCGCCCCCATTTTCTCGCTATAGGCTCGTCATCACGCCGAAGCAATTCAGATCTGGCAGGTCCATCGGTATTGGCATCACAGTTCCCACAGCAGCTACCACCAGCCATGACAACCCTCAACGCCGAGCCAATCACATCAGCCGACTTCCTCGTCTACGGCCAGCCGATCACCCCCGTGCGTGACTTGGCTCCCTTCGGTGAACACGATGCTGATCTGTATTTTGGCAAGGGTCCGATCCGGTTTTACATCGAGATCATGGAGAATCCAGGTGAGTTTCTGAGGGTTATGGCACGCCACATTCATTGCAGTCAATGCCTGGCCTCAGCCGATGCTGAGCCGTGGTGGATCGCCGTAGCCGCTCCTCAACTCGACAGCAACGAGATTGATCTCAGCACGATTCGCCTGTTTCGCGTGGAACCTCGGCAGGCGGTCAAGCTCGCTCCAGGCACCTGGCATGCAGGCCCTTATTTCAGCAGTTCAACGGCAACATTTTATAACCTCGAGCTCTCCACTACCAATGTGGATGACCACACAACGAGTCGCCTTGAGACAGAGCTTCATCTCCAGCTGAGCTGAGCCGTACCAGTATGCGTATCCAATACCAAAATCTTTCCGGGCAGCCACAACGCCTGGATCGACTGCTGCAACTGGCCCATCTCGCCGAGTGCTGCGACACCAAAATTGAAGATACTTTTCTGCTGGCCAACAGTCTGCGGGACAGCCCACAGATGAAGCGTTGTGTCGCACGACTGATGCAGGATCCCAGCTCCAGGCAACTTATACAATCGCGCAAACTGCACAGTGTGCTTCCGCCAGAGGAGCTGGCGGGCTTCAAGCCGGGCACGCTTGGACGAATCTATTACGAGGTGATCAAGAATGAGGGCCTATCTTACACTTACGGGCCAGGGCCGGAGTACTTCAACAACCTCGAGACGGATGCTGATTACGTGAATTATCGCGTATTCTGCACCCATGACTTCTATCATATTGTCTCTGGGTTCGCCCTTGATGTTTTCGGGGAGATTGGCGCTCGCTCCCTGCTGGTGGCGCAGTGCGGCTACCCACCGATGGCCCTGACCGATGTAGTGAATCTTTTGTCCAGCTGGCTTGCTAACGACATCTTCCCAGGCGAGGACAACGATCTCGATGGCGAGCTCTCACAGGTTTATCTGGTTGAGGTGATGTCCCTCGGCATCTGCATGGCTAAGGCCTGCCAACCGCTTTTCGGAACCGACTGGGATTCACTGCTGCCCCTCCACCTCGATCAGGTGCGAGAACTGCTGCAGATCAACCCCGTGATCGAAGGGCGCTACAGCTGGCACAGCCAGGGCAAGCTGGCACATCTCGCGTTATGAGCGGTAAGGCCCCCAACTGGAATGCTCAATCAGCAGAGCCAGGGCCACAAGCAGCAGCGCAAAGCCACAGGTACCGTTCCAGCCCCAACCATTCCAGTTTGCTGAGGTCACGGCGGAGCTGACCGCCGCACCCAGATAGGCCGAGAGGAACAGCTGTCCGCTCATGCGGCTGCGGGCCTGCGGATCAATGGCATAAATCCGTGCCTGGTAGGCCACGAAGCCGCCTTGAACCCCGAGGTCCACCGCCATCAGACCTATCACTATGGCCGGCAGCGCCATCGGCAACGACCTCAGAAGCAGCACTCCAGCTCCGGCACATATCACTCCTGCCAGCACGATTCGATCAGGGCCGCGGAGATCGACCTGGCGGCCGATTGTTGGAGCCGCCAGGATGCTGGCCAGCCCAACCAGACCAAAACCCCCAATCAGCCCCGGGCCGAAGTGCCAGGGCGGTTCCGCCAGATGTAACGCCACCGCACTCCACAGAGCCATGAAGCTGCCGAACAGCAACGCCTGGGAAAGGCAGGAACTCCGCAGCCGTGAGTGCCTGCGCCACAACGCCAGCTGAGAGGCCACTAACTGTCCGTAGCTCTGCTCAGTGCTGGGAGTACTGATCGGCAGGGCGTTACGGAGCATTAATGCCACACCCAGCATCGTCATGGCCGCAATGCCATAGATAGCCCTCCAGCCCCACAACTGCGCCACCACACCGCTCACGCTGCGAGACAGCAGGATCCCGGTGAACTGGCCGCTGAGCACAATCCCCAACATCCGGCCCTGGTTCGCCTCCGGTGTCAACGCTGTGAGGAACGGCGGCAGCAGGGCAGGAATCAGAGCCACAAGACCAAGGGCAAACCAGGCCGCGAGCAGCCAGGCAAAAGAGGGCGCGATCACCGCCGCGGTGCTGGCCATGGCCATACCCAAGGCCAGGAGACAAAGCAAGCGACGGCGTTCGCAGGCGTCCCCCAGGGGCAGAAGCCACAAATACCCCAAGGCCATGCCCAGTTGGATCAGTGTCGGCCCCATCAAGACCGTGCCCTGCTGCAGGTGGAAACCACGTTCCACCGAAGGCAACAGAGATTGCGCATAAAAGGGGTTGGCCGCGCTCACCCCAACGGCAAATGCCATCAATGGCAGGGATGGCTGGTCGTTTCCGGAGGGGCAGGTGTGCGCTGGCGACAAGAAAGAGATGACGCGATGGCTCGCACCAATGTGGCTGAGTCGGCGCGCCGGGAGGGGGGACGCTGGGTGCGACGAATCCTTCGTCGATACGCCAGATCCGAAGCAGGCGGCGCAATGGTCTCGACTCCGTTTTTTCATGTTCAGCCTTAAGCAGCCATTCGCAGCGCTCCACCCGGCCGGCAAGGGGCAGCAGCTGGGGCAGCGGCATCGTCAAAGCACAGGGCGAATATCGTCACTGCGGTCATGCGTTGCCGTCACTGACAGCCGATCAGCGCCAGCGGCTGAAGGGCTCCAGTCCCTCCAGCCGCTCCCGGTTCAGCAGCCAGCAAGCCGACCACAGCAGTATGAGCGAGTTTCGCCGCCGCACCCTTGATGCCCTCAAGGGCCTGTTTATCCAGATCCTGCGCCTGTGCCAGAAGGACGGGATGGTGAGCCTGGACCATGTGGCGCTGGATGGCACCAAGGTGCAGGCCTTAGGCCAGAGCGTGCCGCTTGGCTTCTAGCTCGCAGCGCAACACCAGCAACTCATGCTGGGCCAGCCGCCGCTGATCGAGCTCATCAACGCGGGCCAGACACTTGCGGATGGCGGGCAGCACATCCTCTTCCAGGCGGGTGATCTCCTCCTCTCCATAGGGCTGCTCGCTCCAGGTGCGGCGCAGCGGCAGATCGCGCCGCAGCATCAGCACCACCTCGATGGAACGGAGGGTGGATTCGAGCAGCAGGAACGGATCTTCTTCTTGCCGGCAGGCCGGCTCTCCAGTGCCCGCTGGCCGCAAACCCCAGCGGCCAACGAATAGATCAGCAGCTGGGTGCCGATCACCACCGCCAGGGTCTTGAACACAAACCGCTCCCGGCCGAACGGCGGCTTGGGCGGTCGGGCCAGTGGTCCTGAGTCCATCGCTGCTCTTCCTTCGCGATCAGCCCCAAGCCGGCGGCAGCACAAGCCCCGCCGTCACTTTTTTTCCTGAAACACCCCCACATACACCGTGCCTTTGCGGTACAGGGGCAGCAGCTTGTCGCGTAGAGCGGCGTTGTGAATGCGGATGCAACCCAGGGTGGGATGCAGGGGCTGCTGCGGAGCCCAGGCCTCAGGCCAGCCGCAGGCGGAGCCACCGCCGTGGAGCATGATCCCGGCCCGGCCGGCCTTGACCTCCTGGTCTTCCAGCTCCTCCATATCAAAGGAGCACCAGCCGTAGGCCATGGCGGTATCGGAGCAGGGGGGATTGGGGTTCTGCTCGTAGTCCGCATACAGCTGGCCCAACCTGTAGAGCCCCGGCGGGGTGTCGGTGTTGATGTGGCTCCAGTCGGTATCCGCGCCCTGGCCGCGGGCCAGACAGGGAAGCTTCCACAGAAACTTGCCGCTGTGGTCATAGGCCTCCATGTCTTCGTCGCGGTCATTCACAAGCAGGCAGGAATCACCCGGTTTGACCGGTGCTGCCTTCTGCGGCCCAGCCATACCGGCTTCCTCTGAACCGCGGGGATCGAGGCTGCCGGCAGGGGGCTGCGGCTGGGCTGGGACTGGCGGCTGCTCGCTGTAGGTGAGCGCCCAGGGCGCCTGCTCGCAGAGGATCTCCTCGGCGCACTCAGTGCTGCTGATTGCCTCAAACAGCTGCAGAACGCCGCGTTGCTGCTGCGGCTGGTCGCGGTAATAGCGGAAGCGATCGCTGAACCGCTCGGCGCTCATCGGGGTGGTCATGGGGAGTGGGGCTGACCACTGCCTTTGCCAGCTGGTGCTCAACCCTGCATCTGCCTGGATCTCGCGCACTCGTGATGCGGTGGGCTGGGAGACCCTGCTGATCCATCCGATACTGAGAGGATCGGATTTGTGCCATGGCCAGCGCAGCCACCCTGCTCTCGCCGCCGCCGCTCCAGCTCCCGCGCCATGAGCAGATTGCAGTGCTTGCTGTCCTTGTACGCCTTCTCAGCATTGAAGGGACCGACATCGAGCATCGCCGCGCCTGGGCCTTGGCGCAGCCCGGCTAAATTACCTAGTCCGACTGGTTGCCCCACCTTGCCGCCGGCTGAAGTGGGGTCATGCACCTCCGAACTCGTGACCACCAAGCGCGGCGCTGTGCCCCTCAGCAATAGAGGCAGCAGTCGCTGCAGCAGGGCCTGATGGGCCAAATGGTTCACGGGCGCCGCTGTACTGCAGACCGGCGTTCATCACCAGGCTGTCAATCGGCTCTGCGCCCTGTAGGAGGTCTTCGGCGCAGCGCTCGACGCTGGCGAGATCACTCAGATCGCAGATCGGTGTTACCAGCCGGCCGTCCATGTGTTGGCCCGCCACTTCACAGGTGAGCACCTTGATGAGACTTACACTGGCATGGTGCCTAAACCAGTGGCAGTTCATGCAGACCATCCGGCTACGACTGGATAGCCAGACCTCCCCATCGAGGTGGGGCCAAGCGTCGATGGGGATCTTGCCAGCAGCTGTTCCACTGCTCGGGGTGGGTGATTCGACGCGGGATGGGCACGACCTTCTCATCGTGCAAGCACGCCTGTACTAGCAATTGGTGGTTGGATTTGGCGAGGTGCAGGGCTTGGCGCTCCTCTATCGGGGTTCAGGTCCCCGGCGCTGGGCAAGGTCGAAACCCTTTAGGGCCTTACCCCTTTTGCTCTGCTCCCGGCTTGTGACCGATCCCTCGCCCTGATTGCATGCGTGAAAATTGCCGTGGAAAGCCCAAGATTGAGCTACTTCCACGTAGCGCAAACGAGGCCTTTGGGACAAGGATCCACCTGTCCTTGGCGGAAGTAAAATCAAGACTGGGCCAATGAAATTCCCCAATCCCGATCGTTTTTTTGTTTGACTATTCCTGCCGGGGGGGCTGGCTACAAGCGGCCGCGGCACTGAGCGGTTCCAGGTCGGATTTGGTGGTGTGACCAGCGGCGACCATTTCCTGCAGGATGCCAGCCAGCTTTTCGGTCTAGGCATTGGTGAGCCGGGTAGTTGTCTCGCCGGTATGTTCTGGCGTCATCGTGGAGGTGCCGTTCCAGCGGCCTCGTGGAATGTCCATGCTGTCTCTATTGCAAGGCTGTGCTGTGGAGAAAGCTGCGCCAAGAGCATGTTGCCAAGGACCATTTGGCCGCCATCCAAGATCATCACCGGATGCAATAACTGGGTGGTTGCAGCAGTCATCGCCGGAGTTCAGGTTCAGCCCTTAGGTGGTTGGTATAAAAAGTTTTTTTCTGGCCCCTGCGTCACCTCAGCGGGGATCGCTGTACCGTCTGATCAACCGTTGTCGATCACACCTTCAGTTGTGAGAAGGTCTTAAGTATCCCAAGTCGGATCTCCTTTGACCAACCTTCCAGCGGAGGGAGCATCCGAGCCGTCAGTTCGGATGCGTGACCCGGCCAGCCTCGATCTCAGTCGCCCCTGGCTGTCGCGCCTGCCGCTGGCCTGGCCGTTGTTGAGTTCTGTTGAACTTGGGCGGGAACGGGCGATGGCGCTGCAGGCCTTTGGGTTGCCGCTTTTGCTCCTTCGTGGCGCCGATGGTGTCGCCTCGGCCCACATCGACCGCTGCCCCCATCGACTTGTCTCCTTCTTCTCCGGGCCTAACCCCCCTGTCGTTGAAGGCGACACGGTTCGCTGTCCCTTCCATTCGCAGACGTTCAACCAGCAGGGCCGCTGCGTGCGCACGCTGCATGGCGAGAGCGACAAATCACAGAGTCTGCTCAGCTTGCCGCTGCTGGAGGAGGGAGGGTTCCTTTGGCTGCCTCTGAGCCGCAGTCTCTTCGCTGGCCGTGGCCAACTTGCCATGCCGCCGGAGCAGGTCGAAGCAGCGCGGGCGGCTATCCGGCTGCCGCAGGAGTTCGAGCAGCTCAACGATCCGAGCCGTTTCCGCTGTCATCCGCTGTTTGATTACCGTTATCCCTGTGGGCCTTGGGGCCTGACCATCACCAGCGGCATCGACCACACCCACGGGTTTCAGGTCCATGGCATCGCCCAAGTAGTGCATCGACTGCGCAGCTTTTTCGGCGCTGAAACCCTTAGCGGCATGCATGTTGTTCGCAACGATGCAGAGCGTTCGGTGCTGGTCACATATGAGCAATTTAGCAATTCCCTCCGGGCTTACTGGAAGGTAGGGGGAGCGCCGAACCTCTGGCTCAACAAGCTTGACGAGGGTCTTTACATCGCCGTGCTGTTTGTGCCGGAGGACTCCAAGGCGACCATGACCCGCGGCTGCATTTACATCGACAAACACACCTGGGGGGGCTTGGAATTTCCACCGTTTCTGAACCGCCTGCGCGATTTATCGATTCAGAACAGCGAGGAAGACCGGCCCTTCATCGAAAGCCAGGCGCGCTTTCTGGATCCAGGTGAGCTGCCGATCGGCTATGCCTCCAGCAACGATGCACCGGTGTATCACTTCTTTCGTTACCTCGAACAGATGACCGGCACGCCGATTGATTTCGGTTTCGCCAAGGCCTCCGTTCAGGAGCTTGTGTCCAGAAATTTCTGGAGCAGCTGACGCATGCGGGCGATCGGTTGGTCGGCCTCGATCAGTTGCTCGCCGCTCGGGCAGGGATCAAGTTGCGCCGGCATCGCCTCCAGGATGCGTCGATCCTGATCGATCAGGGCGCGCTCAAAAGCGATCACGCTGGCTGCGCTCACCTCCTCTTCGAGGTCATTCCGCAGATAAAAGCGCAGGATCGTGCATGACTGATCGTCGCGGGGGACAGCGAACAGCACGATGCACTGCTGCCGGCCATTGGGCCAGGTGAGCTCCAGAGTGAGCCCCAGGGGAGCCAGCCAGCGGACGTGTCTCTCCACCCGCAGGTTGGCGCTGCCGTCAGCCACGGTGGCCTCCAGCGCAGCTGTGGTGCTGACCATTAGAGGGATGCTGAATTCCAGTCCGTCCTCGGTGAGGGTGATGCCGCCCTCCATCGGGTCCGGCACAGGCGAGAGGGCATCCAGCACCCCTTGGTGCACAAAGTAATGGTGGATGTTATCGAGACCGTTTTCAATCACTCGGAAGGCGGAGCACTGCCAACGTTCGTGGAATCCTGCGATGCGCCGATGGCCGGGCGCCTCGGCCATCGCTAGCGCCGGGATCGGCAGCCTGGCCTCCGGCGCCATGCATACCCACGCCAATCCATGACGCTCCTGCACCTGGTATGGCCTGGTGTGGCAGCGGTCAGGAATCGGCTGGCCGGGTTGCTGGGGCAGGAGCCGGCAGTGCCCCCTGGTGTCGAAGGCCCAGCCGTGATACGGGCAGTGCAAATGCCCCTCGGCGCCGATGCGACCGTCGGCGAGGGAGGCGGATCGATGGCGACAGCGATCGTCCAATGCGCCGAGCTGACCATTCTCTCCTCGCCAAATCACCAGGGACCGCCCCAGCAGGGTCACTGCCACCGGATCCGCCCCAAGCTCTTGAAGGGGGAGCATTGGATACCAAAACGGTTCCAACCTCTGAAGGAGCGAATCCATCGACGAAAGGCCTTGCCATCCTGCGCATCTTAAATTTGTTTTCTCACCAGTTCATTCAGCAGCCCTGAGCAACCCCACCGAGCTGCTCAAAGGGCGTGTGATCCACCCAGGCCATATGGGACCTACAGCAGTTACAGATCGCCAAATACCGTCTCAGCCTGAGGTTTCGCGCCTCTGAGCTCTGAAAGTTCATGCCGTAGGCCCATTCGCTCAAAAGGGTCTTTATGAACCGATCAGCCTTGGCGTTGATCCGGGGTCTCTAGGACTTTGTGCGCTTTGGCATCAGACCCATGGACTGGCAAGCCAGCCGCCAGGGCGTGGAGAGATAGGCACTCCTCGATGTCGACATGGATGATGTAGCCCTCCTGATTAAACTCGTATCGCCACATGGACACCGATGGCTGCAGATTCTTGAGACGGCCCAAGCACTCAATGTGAGCGCGGTGCGTGAGCCAATTGAACTGGGCGGTTGCCTCATCCCCGAAGGCGACTCGATCATCGCCCTGGTGGGAGCTGCGAACCGCGATCCTCGCGTGTACGTTGAACAGAATCGCTTCCTGTTGGATCGCCAACCCAACCCCCATCTCAGCTTTGCCCGCGGCCTGGACCACTGCCTCTGATTGCACCTGGATCGGTTGGAGATTCAGGCGGTGCTGTGAGCCTGGATGGAACGATTTGAACGCATTGACGTGGATGAAGGGCGTAGCAAGGTTCTGGTGGGCGATCGCTTTTGCGGCGTTGAGGGGTTCATGATCCGTTTCTCTTGAGGTTCTTTACCCGTGCAGATCCCTCAAGCCCTGGTTGAGCGCTACCAGCGCCTCTTTCGCTTCTACGACCGCGATCGTGACGGCAGCCATTCCCTGGAAGGCGACTTCCAGCCTGTAGCGCAGGCCATTAATGCTCGATGGGGTGAGCGACCAACGCCTTTTCCCGATTTGCTCGGCCTGTTGCTGTCCACCTACAGCCATGAAGTCGAAAGGCGCGATCTCGATGGCAATGGGGCCGTCAATGAGGAGGAATTTGTGACCTCCCATGCCTCGGTGATTGAGGCATTTGGCCGTTTGCCGCAGCAGGCACGTTCCTTTATCGCCAAATCAGCCGGTGGATTCTTTGATTGCCTCGACCTCGATGGTGATGGCTGCTTGGAGCTGGCCGATCTCGAGGCCTATGCCAGTGCCTTTGGCAAGCCAACCGCGGGTATTCAGGCGAATCTGGCGCGGATGCTGGCGGCGTTTGATTTGCCGCCAGATCGATTGCCCAAGGCCGTGTTTCTAGAGTTGGTGGTCCAGTATTGGTTTGATCCTTCAGGCGAAGCCCCCGGCCGCTGGCTGTTTGATATCGGGGCGGATCTTTCCCCCTGATCCTCCCTCCCCGAGTTCTCGCTCTAATGCGCAACCTCTCCCATCTGTTTGCGCCGCAGGGGGACTCGCCTGCCAGCGAACAGGTCACCCCCTTTGGCCGCGCCATGGGGCCCCACCTTCAGGCGATGCTGCCTGATTTGTTGCGGTTGATTGAACAACCCGATCATGTGCCCAGCGCCCTGGGCCTGCTCAACTGCAGCTACGCAAGCCCGTTGGCGTTCGAGGCTCGCCAATTGGTTCGGGCCGACTCTCTTGTTGCGGCGCTGGTGCAAGAGCGCTACTGGGGGGATTGGCCTTCTGTGGAAAAGCTTGCTGCCATGACCGAGGGCAGCTTGGGCCATGCACTAGCGGTTCTGCTTCAGCAGGCAGGTTTGGAGTTAATCGACAGGCCAGAAGGGATAGAGCAGCTCCCTGAAGACGATCAATATCTTCAGTTGCGCATTCGCGCTTGCCATGACATCTGGCATCTCGTGACGGGCTTCCCCAATACCCTGCCGGGCGAAGTTGCCCTCAATGGCTTTGGTGCCCGTCAGCTTAGGCAGCCGGGTTCGGCCTTGCTAATTGCAGCTGATCTGATGTCGCGGGCTCACTTGGGAGACACCAAACCCGATTTGGCTGATGCGGTGTCTTTTGGCCTGCGACTCGGCGGCGTTTGTGCGCCGCTATTAGCCCAGCGCTGGGAAGAGGGCTGGAACCGGCCGCTGGATCAGTGGCGCCAGCAGCTCGGTATCGCCGATGAATTGTGTTTGAGCCCCTTCCATGGACATTGATTCCCTACCAGCGGCACAGCCTCCCCAGCTCCCATCTCTAGGCCTGATGGCCCTTGCGGTAGGGATAAGCGTGGCCAATCCCTTTTATGCCCAGTCGTTGTTGCCCTCGGTGGAGGCGGCGTTTGGTCTCCAGGGCGGCAGTGTTTTGCTGGGCCCCATGGCCACCCAACTTGGGATGGCCGTAGGTTTTTTGTTCTTGCTTCCGCTGGGTGATGGCACCGAGCGGCGGCGCATGCTCACCCTGCTGGCCGCAGGAATGGCCCTGGCCTGTGGGGCCGTGGTGTTAGCACCAACCTTTCCAGTCCTGGTGGTGAGCTGGTTCGCCCTTGGCGTGGTGGCGCTTATCCCAGCGCTGTTGCCGCCCTTTCTGACAGCTCTCACCCCAGAGCATCAGCGAGGCCGCATGCTCGGCATCGTGCTCAGCGGCCAGTTCAGCGGCATTTTGCTCTCGCGCAGCGTCAGTGGTCTGGTAGCCCAATTGTGGGGCTGGCGTTCGATTTATGTCCTATCTGCTGTGGCCATGGTGGCAGTGGCGTTGTTGTTTCGCAGGCGGCTGCCTGCCTTCCCCCCTGCCGAAACCAAGGGCTATTGGGCCCTCCAGCGCTCCTTGGTCCAGCTCTGGCGTGCCAATGCCCGGCTGCGGCGCTCGTGCCTCACCCAGGCCATGCTATTTGGCAGTTTCATGGCCCTGTGGAGTGCGGTGGCCCTTCACCTGGCTGGGCCCCCTTGGCGTTTGGGCCCTGCGCTGATTGGCAGCTTTGGTTTGGTAGGCCTAGTAAGCATCCTGGCGGCGCCGTGGGTGGGGCGCTTGGTGGATCGCTATGGCCCAGATCGGATTGTGGTTTGGGGTGTTGTCTGCACTGGCCTGGGGGTGGGTTTGCTTGGGATATGGCCCAGCTCCTTGCCCGCCCTTGCCCTGGGGCTGATGGCGGTGGATTTAGGTGTTCAGGGCAGTTTCGTAGCCAACCAAGCCCGCATCTATGGCATTGATCCGGCGGCTCGCAGCCGCATGAGCGGCCAACTCTTTCTCACGGCCTACCTCGGAGCGGCGGCCTGTTCGGTTGTGATCTCCATGTTCTGGAGCAGCTGGGACTGGCTTGGCACCTGTGCCTTTGCATTGATCCTGGTCGCCATGGCGTTTGTTCTGGAGCGTCAAGGCGAGGGAGTGTCCCTACACTAGAGAGGTAAAATGTATAAGTTGGATGCGGTAAAGCCTGGGTAAAATCCGGCAAAAACTCGGTTAATTTATAGCCAGAAGACCTGTTTTGAGGCCGTTTTAGTCGAGGATTAAAGCTCTCCATCGAGTATTTCCAGCACAGAACATCCAGGCTATTTCTCCTCAGGCTTCAGCCGTAAATAGCAAGACACTGAGTGGCAACAGCTTCAACTGCCCCCTCCCAAAAGCCAAAGTATCGGGAATGGATCCTGTGCGCTTTTCTACTGGCGGTACCCAGCTCATTGGCAATGCTAATGCTGGGGGCATCGGTGACCATGGCCAAAAAAACAGCTGGTTCAATTCTGCGCCCGCCCCTGTTTTGGCTCAACTAAGCCGCGGCCCAGATGTCATTCCAGTAACGCGTCTAGCGGGATTTCATCAGCCTCTAGGTTTGTGGCCCAGTCCTACGACCTTAAGCAAGTAGTAATCGACAGCGGCGGGACCCAGCTTTTGATCCATCACTGCAACAAGGGCGTCGACCTGGTGGGGGTGGTGGCCCTCAGCGGCCACAACGCCATTGGAGGCGCCGCCAACACCGTTATCACCTTGAACCATTGCCCCAAAGACAAGGGCTTGCGAGACAAGATCAACCCCCAGCGCGGGCTGTTAAGCGAAGGCCGCAGCGGCGGAGGCTGTGACGTAGTGATCGACCGCGCTGCATCTGGATCATTCCGGCAAGTGAGCACCTACGAGCACTGGCAGCAGCAGCTATCTGAAGCTAAGAAGGCCAACAAACTGGATCGACTCACGGAACTGCAAAAGTATGTATTGGATGCATTGAACGCCAGCGATGAATGGCTCGCACGGCGGCAGATTTGCGAGGCCATTGGCCTTCCCTGGACAGAACGTGGACGCAGTGGTGATGCGCGCAAAGTTGGCGACTCATTGCAGCGGCTGGTGGAGCTAGGAGCGGTGGAATCGGCACGAAGTAGAACTGAAGCAACGTTCCGCGCCTCACGTGAAACACAAGAAACAACCGTGACAACAGCGCCAACCAGTGATTCCAATGTTCCTCAGTGTCACGAACAGGCCGTGACACTGAAAACGCCTGCGACAACATGCCGGCACGGTCGTCACGTACGTCACCACCCACACAGGCCTCCCACCCCGTTTGGCTGCCCCAACTGCTGGCGAGCCGAGAGGCCAACCCCGAGGATCACCCCCATACTTGAGGGCTGCTGATGGCAAAGCACGGCTTGCCTCTTTGGCTGGCCCGAAGGTCCAGGAATCACTCAGGCGGTGGGATGCCGAAATCGACCGCTGCTTAGCGAAAGGAGAGGAGGAGGAGCCTCCCTGCGTCCGGTATCCCCGGCCGGTTTTCTTAGTGCTGAAAGGTGATCTGGAGGACTGTGCCCTGGCGAACCTGGCGTCCCTTAAAGGTGTTTGGCATCTTGTGGGGTTAAGCGCAAGGTGCCATGAGTTGGTCAGAGCTGGTGCACCCCCACACCATCCTGCTGCCAAAACTACGCAGTCCTGAATAGGTGCGGCTAAGCCCAGATCGCATCTATGAGCTGCTCAGCGATGCCGCCGGCAACCGCTTGAGCAGGCTGATCGCCTCCGCCGGTGTCACCACCTTCAAGGCCTTGAGCTGGCGCTGCTTCTGCTGTAAGCCAGGCAGTGCCAATGCATAGATCAGCAACGCCACCAGGTCGATCGCCAGAAAAACCGGCCAGTAGGCCAGCACAACCCCCAGGGCCATCAGGACCAGCAAGGTGCCGCAGCCGGTGGCGCATCCGATGTTCTGCTGGGCCATGGAGTGGGGATTGCTGCTCAGATCTGAGGGGTCAGCACCGTCAATCTCAGCCTGGCTGATTACCAGCGCCAGCGGAAGAAGTCAGAGCCATGCAATAACCGCATGGAATTGCGCTAGTCCACGCTGAAGCCTCCCCACAACCATCTCAACGACGTCCCGCCTGGAGAAGCTGGGTCGCTTTCTGTTGCGGGGCCTGCGCATCGGTGCCAGCACGGTGTCGATCGTGGAGCTGCTTCGTAGCGACTGGACCGGCGGTATAAGCGCCGGGGTGGCCTGGCTGGTGTAGCTGCAGGTTGAGCGGCGGCTGCCTGCCCTCAACCAGGAGCCCGAGGAGTGGATCCGCAGCTCGGCATAGCCGGTAGCAGGATCCAGATCCCGCCAGAAATGCCACTCCGCCAGCAGGCCAAGCACTAGCTCGGTGGTGGTGCGCACCAGCGAGCCGGAGCAGAGGTGACCGCCGATCACGGCACCTTTGCTGTCAGCGATGGCGATGTGGAGCTGGGCGCCATCGGCTGAAAGGGTGCCGGAGACGCTGAGGATCTCCAGCTCGCCGTGGATGGTCGTGGCCTCAGCAGCCCCCGCAAAGCGCAGCTGAGCAACTGAGAGGCTGCCGATAGCGCTGATCACACAGCCCGCCTGCTCCTGCTGCTCGCCCATCCAGGTTTCAGGCGCCTGACGGAGAACGTCTCCAGGCTGCAGCCGCAACGGCACCACCTTCATGGGGCCAGTCCCTCCACCAGGCCCTGGATCATCACCAGGGCATCGACGAAACCCAACTGCCTGTGGCGAAATGCTCCCGGCAGGGTGCCGACCACTTGAAAGCCATTTCGCTGCCAGCAGTGCCCATACCGCTGGCCAGTCGGCCGGGTTTTAGGGGCGGATTTGCAGGGGGCGATCGGGAAGTTGTCAGAGATATGAACGTTGCTCTGTTGATTGTCACCCCAACATGAAGGCGCCCCGTGGAGGGCGCCTGCTCACCCAAGGTTTGCCGGTCGGGTGTCTGTTGTTTCACGCATCACCTGTCTGGAGCCTGGCAGGAAAGGAATAGGAATCACGTTTGGGAGAAGAAATGCTCAGGGCTTGACCTTCTCGGTTGTGATCCAAACCCGGGTTATGCAGCCCGGTGAGGTAAGGCTGGGAAACAAAACTGGCGTATCGCTCTCTGCTGTTACGGGATGACGCTCGAGCTGCCTCATCGCGTTCACTCTGATGAAACATTCGTACCTCCGTTGCGTACACCGGCTCAGGTTGGCTCCCTAGTCTCCCCTCAACTTAAAAGTAAGCCGCTTTCAAGCGGTGGCTGGTTTTGGGAGTACCTGTTCCCGTATTCCCGGTCCCACAGTCAGCGCACGAATTCGCAGGCCTCCCCATTGCCATATCAGGCTATATCACCTATTAAATCCTTCACTACCGGCACAAGTGCTAAGGCCAATTTGCGATGTCCATGGGCATCCAAGTGAATCCCATCTCCTGCTACGGCAACTACCTGATTACTGTCGATAAAGCTGCAGTTATATTGGGCGCATGACTGCTCGTATTGAGCAGGCAGCTCAGCGGAACGAGTTATTGCATCCTTGAAATGATGGGTCATGAGCTCGGACATATATCCAAACCTTGGTGGCGCAATCACTAAAATCTTTGGTGAACCCTTGCTGAAGCTGGTGGTGCTATTGGTTGCTATCTGCAAGAGTGCGCTAATGCCCCGTGCTGATTCATGAGCCGATGCATTTAGGTGGTGCTTTAAATCATTAGTGCCAAGCATTATTATTAACAGATCAAGCGGCGCATGGCTTTCGAGAACGGCCAGTATTGTGGTGCGAGCATTTCGACCGTCTCGATATGGTTCATCGAAAACAGTCGACCTCCCATTGAGACCCTCTTCAATAACGTAATACGACTCTCCTAGCGATTCTTGCAGAACTCCGGGCCATCGTTCCTTGCGAAGAAGGCGACCTGCAGTGAGGGGTATATATCCCCAAGTATTCGAGTCGCCAAAACAGAGTACCGATTTTTCTCTTGTCACAATCATTCCAAGTCGTGGCCTGACGATCGCTTAGACGCATCCGCATCAATTGGCAGCGATAGCTTCACAAACGACAAAGTTGCAGGCTTCTGGCTGAGCCTATCCCGGGGACTGCAGCCGCAAAGGCACCACCTTCACGGGGTTGGCCCCTCCACCAGCTCCTAGATCATCACCAAGGCAGAGGGATTTGGGCCCGAGGTAATAGGTTCCCACCACGGAGTAGTCAGTAAGTAGTCAGGCTTCAGCGCACCAGCTCCAGCTCCTCCAGCAAGCGCCGTTGGGCCGCAGCGGGCACAAAGCGGTGGGCCGCCATGGCTCCGCTCACGGCTACAGGCGGCACGCCAATTCCAGGGAATACGCCCGCACCACAGAGCGCCAAGCCTTTGATCGGGGTGCCGCCGCCGGGGAAGGCTCCGCGGTTGGCGGGCCAGGCGGGGCCATAGCTGCCCTGGTGCACCCGCAGAAAATCGCGATGGCTCAGGGGGGTTCCCTGCAGCTCAAGCACCACGCGCTCGCGCCAATCGGGCACCAGTTGATCGAAAACGCCATGGAACACATCGCAACGCTCGCGGCGCAGCTGCTCATAGGCGGGGCTGCCCCGCTCCAGATCCTTCCAGAGCTCCCAGGGTTCGTTGGCTGGCGTGTAGCCGTGCAACACCTGGTGGCCCGGCGGCGCCAGGGAGGGATCCAGCCGCGAAGGCATCGATAGGACCACCATATTGCGCTCAGCCCTGATGCCCCGCTGCCAATCCCCCACCCACACATGGTGGATCGGCAGCTCGGCCAGGCCTTGATCTTTGAAAGCCAGGTGCCAGTGCAGAAAACTGGGACAAGCCGGCGCAGCCAGAAGCTTCTGGCGCCAGCGCTCCGGCGCACTGCCCTTACCCAGCAGGGCGGCCGTATCCCATGGGCTGGCATTACTAATAACTCCGTGGCGGGCGTGCAGCCGTTCGCCGCTGACCAGGCGCACCCCCGTGGCTCGCCGGCCCGACAGTTCGATTTCAGCAACAGCCGCGCCCGTGCGCAGCTCGCCCCCATGGCGGCGGATGCCCCGCACCAATGCGTCCACCACGGCGGGGCTGCCCCCTAACGGGTAGTCCAACCCTGCATCGGGCTCAAACCACTCGCCAAACAGGGTGGCCATGGCGGCGGCACTGGTCTGATCAGGCTCCAGGCCGGAGATTAGAAAACACAGCATCTCCACCCAATGGAGCAGAAAGGGATCGCGCAGATGGCGGCGGGCAATAGGCCCAAAAGCTCCGCCCAGCGCTGCCAGCTTGCCCGCCTGGCCGATTAGTTCCCAACCCTGGCTGCCAAGAGTGGTGAGAAGGCCAGCGCCGGGGCGCAGGGCCAACAGCGGCAGCGATCCGGCGGCGCGGCAAAACGGGGCCATTGCCACCAAAAAGTCCTGCCATTCAGTGGCAACCGCTGGCCCCCGCAGGCTGCGGAGCACCTCCAAAAATGGATCCAAACCCACGCCAATTCGAAGATTGCCCTCGGGCAACAGCAGGCCCCACTCCGAGTAGCGCACCACCGGCACGCTTTCACCCACGGCCCGCAGCACCTGGGCCAGGGGGTTGGCACTAGGCCAGCGACCCAGCCCGCTCCAAAGCGAAGGGCCAGACTCGAAGTGGAAGGGTCCCCGTCGAAAACCATGGGCGGCGCCGCCGGGCTGGCTGTGGGCCTCCAGCACCTGCACCTCTAGCCCGTGACGCGAGGCGATGGCGGCGGCACAAAGGCCCCCCAGGCCACTGCCGATCACGATTAGATCCGGCATCGCCCCTCTCGCTCGTGGCAGCAAAGCAATCGACCTTAGTAAGTGGAGATAGGCCCTCGGGCTTAAGCCTCCATCCCTAGCCTCGATTGATACCTCTCGGCGAGAACCCGCGAGCACCGTGACCACTACACCGATCACATCCTTCGCTGAGTTCGCGCAACGGGCTGATTATTCGCTGCTGGAGGGCTTGCAGCCAGATCCCCAGGCCACGCTGGATGGCCACGATCACCGGCCCCGCCAGGTTTTTTCAGGCCATTACGTGCCGGTCACACCCACGCCCCTGCCAGTGCCCGCCTACCTGGCGCACAGCTCCGCCCTGTTCCAGGAGCTGGGCCTGAGCGACGCCCTGGCCCACGATGAGGCCTTCCTGCGGCTGTTTTCCGGCGACATCAGCGTGGCGCGGCAGCCGATGCGCCCCTACGGCTGGGCCACCGGCTATGCCCTCTCGATCTACGGCGCTGAATACATCCAGCAGTGTCCGTTTGGCACCGGCAACGGCTACGGCGATGGCCGGGCCATTTCCGTGTTTGAAGGCGTGTTCAATGGCCAGCGCTGGGAGCTGCAGCTCAAGGGCGGCGGCCCCACGCCTTACTGCCGCGGCGCCGATGGTCGGGCCGTGTTGCGCTCCAGCGTGCGCGAATTTCTGGTCCAGGAGTTCATGCACGCCCTGGGGGTTCCCACCTCCCGCTCCTTGACCCTATGTGGGTCTGGCGCTGAAATCGTGCGCCGGCCCTGGTACACCCCGGGTTCCCGGTCCTTTGATCCCGACGTGCTGGTCGATAACCCAGCGGCGATCACAACCCGAGTGGCGCCATCGTTTCTGCGGGTGGGCCAGCTGGAGCTGTTTGCCCGCCGCGTTCGCCGCCAGGCCCATCCGGAGGCGCTGAACGAGCTGCGCCTGATCGTGGCCCATCTGATTGAGCGCAACTACCGGCCGGAGATCGATCAGAACCTGGCGTTCAGCGACCAGGTGCTGGAGCTGGCGCGCTTGTTTCGCACGCGGCTTATCGCCCTTGTGGCCCATTGGATGCGGGTGGGCTACTGCCAGGGCAATTTCAACAGCGACAACTGCGCCGCCGGTGGTTACACCCTCGACTACGGCCCGTTTGGTTTCTGTGAACGCTTCGATCCCGGCTTCCAGCCCTGGACCGGTGGCGGCGAGCACTTCAGCTTCTTCAACCAACCGCTGGCGGCCGGAGCTAATTACCAGATGTTCTGGTCGGCCCTGCGGCCGCTGCTGTCTGACAACAGCGAGGCCCTGGCGCAGCTGGATTCCATCCGCGACGGCTTTGCCGGCGCGATGAACCAGGAGCTCGAGGCGATGTGGGCCCGCAAACTGGGCCTAGCCGCCCCTGATGCCGCCCTGGTGAACGAGCTGCTGGAGCTGATGCTGCGCTCCCAGGCCGATTACACGATCTTCTTCCGGAAGTTGTCGGAGCTTCCTGCCACCACCCCCGAGCACCTCTCAGCCCTCAAGCAGAGCTTTTATGAGCCGTGTTCGGAAGGCCTCGACGCGGCATGGAGCGGCTGGCTGGAGCGTTGGCGTGCCCAGATTGGCGACCTGCTCGAGACATCAGCAGCGATGAAACGCTGCAACCCAGCCATCACCTGGCGCGAGTGGTTGGTTGCGCCCGCTTATCAACAGGCGGATCAGGGTGACACCAGCCTGATCCAGGAGCTGCAGGCCGTATTCAGCCATCCCTACGAGGAACCTTCCCTAGAGCTGGCGGCGACCTACGACCGCCTCAAGCCCAGAGAGTTCTTCAACGCCGGTGGGGTGTCGCACTACAGCTGTTCGTCGTGAACACACTTGCCGCCAGTGGCGTTGATCACCACCTGATCGCCAAGCTTCACGGCCGAGAGCAGGAGCTTCAAATCTGGTCCGGCCACGTTCACGCAGCCGCCGGTCACCTTCTGGCCGATGCGGTTGTCGTTGTTGCTGCCGTGAATTGCGAAGCTGTACCAGCGAAATTTGCCGTCATAGGTGTTGAAAGCGAAGGGCTGCTTGACGCTGTCCACCGGCTCCAGGCTCACGTAGCCGCTGCCGTATTCGCCGCTTTCGCCATCGCCGTCGAAGTCGATGGCGTTCATGTTGCCAAAAAGCATTTTGCGCAGCTCGGCCTCGCTCTTGCCTGACTTGGCGATCAGGGCGGGATCCATCACAAAGGTGTTGCCGCTGAGGATGGCATTCACCCGGAAGCGGCCCAGGGGTGTGTAGCCCTCCTCGAAGCGGCTGCCGGCGCAGGTGATGCCGTTGCGGCCGAAGCCCACCTTAAAAATGGTGCGGTCCTCGCCCCGTGGCAACACCCCGAAGCTCCTGGAGGGATCCTTTGGGTCGAGCTCGATTCGGATGGGACCAGTAACGCCGGCCGGTACTGGTTTGGGTTGCTTGTTGGTGCCGCAGCCGAACAGCTCCGTAGCTAGAGCGAGCAGAGCGAGTGTGGAGAAAGGGCGCATCACGGTTCCTGCTGCTGCCTCAGCCCACAAAGCGCTTGTATAACCAGCGCACAAAGCCACCGAGCACAGGCACCGGCCCGAAGGTGGGGCCCACGAAGTCGAAATAGTCGCGGTGGTCGCAGATCTTGCCCTCGCTGTTGAGCAGCAGCCGGGAGGTGCCTGGATACACAAACTCAATGCCCTTGATCTTCAGACCCATCTCCCACTCCACAAAGGCCGAATTGGCTTCAATCGCGATCGCGCCGGGGGTGAGGTAGGTGTCGTCACAGCGCTTCAGCAGGCCCTCCTGGGCTTTGATGTAAGCCGAAATGCCATCTCGCTCCTGGGTGGGATCGCTGAAGTGCACGTCCTCGGCGTAAAGCTGCCGCCATTGCGCTTCGCTTGGGCCGGGGGCGCCGTAGGGCTTGTTGAACAAGGCGCGCAGCTGGGCACTGTCCACCGCGGGTAGATCAAGGGCTGAACCCAGGATGCCGCAGGCCCAGTGGTGAGCAAAGTCCCAGGGCGACATCCGTGCTGTGGGCCTTTGCGCTCAAGTTTTTTGAAAATTTGATTTGATCAGTTTCATGCTCAAATCTTTCGGATTTTGCCTATTTGGGCAGTGAGCAACGGTCTTAGTGTCTCCAGAGTCGACTAGGATGAATGGGCTCGCAATAATTCAACTAATTTGACGACAGTTAGCGTCATTACTCCGACCAGGCTTTTGCCCGATCGATTGTCTATGCTGAGCAACCTGAATCGCAGTCTGGCTGATAATAGCTGCAATATCGAACATGTGATTGTCGTTGATGGCAACGACCTCGAAGCCCTGCCTGCCGAGCTTGCAGCCAACGCCACTGTGATTGCTTCTGCCCGGCCGATTGGTCAGGCGGCTGCTCGCAATCTTGGCCTGCTTGTTGCTCGGGGGGAGTGGATCACCAGCGCCGACGACGACGACTGGCTTTACCCCCATTCCATCGACAAGCGCCTGGCCGCAATTAATGGCCAGGCAGGGGCCCTGTGGGCGGCCGGTTATTGCACTGACGATCTCAAAAACGATCCTGCAATTGTGGCCGCTGGGCCATGTCTGGCAGGTGATGTTTGGCGAGCCTGGCCATCCCCCCATGACAGCATTCCCCTGGGGCCAACCACCCTGCTTGTGCAGGCCGCCCTACTCAAGCGTGTCGGTGGCTGGATGGGCCTGCCACAAGGTGAAGATGTAGGCATGATGATCGCGGTTACAAGTAGTGCAGCAGGCGTACTAATTTCTGATTATGTCTATCACATACGCCTCCATGTTGGTCAGATGACAAAATCGGCGTGGTTTGATGATTTGGAGCTTTTATCGCGTCGATCTGCTTGGGAGCGCGGTCAAACCATCCTTTCGCAGCAACTTGCAAGTTCCTCAGTGCCGCTGATTCGGCAGCGCATTGCCACGCTTTGACTATCTCAAACCTGTGAGCAACCCCTCCTTGCCGCCGATCGCTGGCCGCGAAGCTGAAATCCTCGCCCTTGTGCAGCAGCAGCAGCCGGTATTTCTGCCCGCTACGAATCTGGAGTTGGAGCAGCTTCGTTCAGGCTTCGCCTGTGCCCTGCACATGCACCAGCCCACGATTCCAGCCGGTGCCAATGGAGAGCTGATCTCCCACCTCCAATACATGGTTGAGCATCCCGGCGAGGGGGACAACCACAACGCTGAAGCCTTCGCCCATTGCTATCGGCGTTTGGCTGACATCATCCCCCAGTTGATTGCTGAGGGCGCCAATCCGCGGATCATGCTGGATTTCTCCGGCAATTTGCTGTGGGGATTCCAGCAGATGGGTCGCCAAGACATCCTCGAGGCGTTGCAGCGGCTGGCCTGTGATCATGCCCTTCAACCCCATGTGGAGTGGCTCGGCACCTTTTGGAGCCATGCCGTGGCCCCCTCCACGCCAATCCCCGATCTCAAGCTGCAGATCCTGGCCTGGCAGCATCACTTTGCGGCGATGTTTGGTGATGCTGCCTTGCAGCGGGTGAAGGGGTTCTCGCCGCCGGAGATGCATCTGCCCAACCACCCAGACACGCTTTACGAATTCATCAAGGCCCTGCGGGAGTGCGGCTACCGCTGGCTGCTTGTGCAGGAGCACAGCGTTGAGAATCCCGATGGTTCCGCCCTCAGCCAGGAGCAGAAACTGGTGCCCAACCAATTGGTGGCACGCAGCTCCAGTGGTGAGGTGGCGTCGATCACGGCGCTGATCAAAACGCAGGGCTCCGACACCAAGCTGGTGGGTCAGATGCAGCCCTATTACGAAGCCCTGGGGCGTGGCCCCATACTGCTTGGCGGCGTGTCTGTGCCGGCCCTCGTCTCCCAGATCGCCGATGGCGAGAACGGTGGCGTGATGATGAACGAATTCCCCCAGGCCTTCATCCAGGCTCATCAGCGCATCGCCGCCGAGGATGGTGGCGCTGGCACGGTGGCGATTAATGGCAGCGAATATCTCGAGATGCTTGAGGCCGCCGGTGTGTCTGCCGGCGACTATCCGCCGATTCAGGCGGTGCAGCAACACAAGCTTTGGCAGCAGCTGGGCGACTCACCCAGCGCTGCAAATGTGGAGGTGGCCATCGCCGAGCTCCAGGCCCGTGATTCCTCCTTCTCGATGGCCGGTGCCTCCTGGACCAACAACCTCAGCTGGGTAGAGGGCTACTCCAACGTGTTGGAGCCGATGACCAGCCTAAGCGTTGCCTTTCACCAGCATTTCGATCCCCTAGTGGAGGCCGATCCCTCAGTTACCCATACTCAGTCCTACCAGCAAGCGCTGCTGCATTTGCTGCTGCTGGAAACCAGCTGCTTTCGCTACTGGGGCCAGGGGGTCTGGACCGACTACGCCAGCGAGATTCACCGGCGCGGCGTCGTCAGCCTGGGTGCTTGAGCGGCATTACCAAGGCAGCAGCGTGCCGTTGGCGTGCCAGAAGCCACCGCTGGTTGCCAGGCTGAGAGCATCAATCCGGGCCAGCAGGCCCCGCACCGCCTCCTCGGGGCTGATGCCCTGGGGGTTGAAGTTGACCATGCGGGTGCTCACCAGCCCAGGGTGCAGCAGTGCCACGGCGATGCCGCGGGGTCGCAGGTCGATCGCCAGGGATCGCCCCGCCATGTTCAGCGCCACCTTTGACATCCGGTAGCCGTAGGAGGAGCCGGAGCTGTTGTCGTCAATCGAGCCCATGCGGCTGGTCATCAGCGCCAGTTTGGAACCGGGCTGCAGATTCGGCAGCAGGGCGGCCACGAGCAGCAGGGGCGCCATGGCATTCACCTCAAACTGGCGCCTGAGGCTGTCGCTGTCGAGATGCTCCAGGCGGTTGGTTTCAAGGATGCCGGCGTTGAGGATCACCCCGTCAAGCGGCTGGCCAGCTAGCCGTTGCTGCAGAGAATCAAGATCTGCTTCGGCGGTGAGCTCGATCCCCGCCTCGAGGCGCACCCCCAGCGCCTCCAGTTCCGGCGACGGCGTGCGGCAGACGGCGATCACCTGATCGCCGCGGCCCTGTAGTTGTCTGCAGTACTCGAGGCCGATGCCGCGGTTGCTGCCGGTAACGAGGAATGTTGGCATTGCTGGCCTGTGCAATTGCTCAAGACTGACTGATATCAGCCAGCATCAGCGCCGTCCGTTGACGATCACCGAGTTGCCGCTCCCCCCAGCAGTACCCGGCAGGGCAGGCACCACGGAGGTCTGGCCATCCCACTTGTCGAGGAAGAGCTTGTAGAGCACCTGGTCATCGAGGCTTGAGTTGAGCGTTTCGTAGCGCTTGGCTTCCTGCTCGGCGATCAAGACCTCGGTTTGGGCGCGCAACAGCTGCTGTTCAGCAATCTGCTTCTGTTCAATCGCGGCGCGGTATTCCTCGGCGATTTGCAGACCAGTGAGATCGAGTCCCTGCACGCTCACGTAGTCAAACTTACGCAGCTCCTCCGCCACCTTCTCCTGCACCAGTTCCGAAATGGAGTTCCATTCGGTGGCGATTGTCACCAGCTCGTATTGCGAAAAGACTGATTTGAGTGCCTTCAGTAGCGATGGCTGGATCACGCGGGGATAGATCTGCTGGTCGTCGGTAGCGATCGTCTCGTAAATCCGCCCCGCTTCTGCGGGCTTCATGGCGTATTTCACTGTGGCAGTGGCCTGGATCACCTGGAGATCCTTAGTGAGAGTCGAAAACTGCTCTGGTCGCACCTGGGTGCGTACGTCAAATAGCGAAGTGTTCTGCACCAGGGGGGCCTTGATGTTGGCGCCTGGGCTGCGGGGGGTACCGGTGACCTTGCCCAGGGTTGTGACTACGGCCACGTTGCCGGCCGGCACGATGAACACGGTTTGGCTGAGCAGAATCGCGATGCCCACCAATACGGCCGCAATCAGGCTGAGGGTTGCTCCAGGACCATCGGGACTGCCAGCTGAGCGAAGGGGCGACTGCATGAACGGGTCTGAACCAATTGCGAACCCTAGGCAGGTCCTCCGATGAAGCAACGGCTCACAAATGGAGATGTCATCGACCGCAGCAGGGTGCTGTAGCTGATCTGGAAGCGCTGTTCATCGCCCGGCACTAACGCCTCTGCCGCTCCGCTCACCACCAAGTGGTCGCTGGATGCGCCCTCGATGCTGATCCCAGGGGCACTAAGACCGGCCGGGTCGGCATCCTGTTCGCCCAGGGCAAGTAGGGCTCGCATCGCCATGGCTTGGTCTGGTTGTTTTTGGGGAGCAACTGGCTCTTTGGCAAAACTGGTGCAGTGACGGGTTCCCCAGGCACGGCTTGGCTTGCGCTTGGACTCGATCACCTCTGCCACCAGGGTGATGGCATCTGTGTACAGCCCTGGTATGGCTGTGCGGGTGAGGGGCTCTCGCCCCAGCAGTAGGGCCTCGCCGAGTCGCAGGTGGTTGATGCGGCCCGGATCGCCGCCACCAGTCAGCCAGGGAAGATTGGCCGAATTACCTCCAGAGCACCACTCGAGCCTGATGCCAAAACGCCTTTCCAGGGAATCGATCAGACGCGATAGCTCGGCCATATTGGCTTCATCTGGGGCAACGCCGTTTTGACAGCCCAGATTGGTGCCGATGCCAACCAGCAGCAGGTTTGGCAGGGCCAGGGTTAGTAACACCATCGCCTCAAGATCTGCCGCGAGAATTCCCTCGCGCAGGTCCCCTAACTCCACCATCAGCAGCACTCCGTGGCGCACCCCCTGGCAATGGGCTGCAGCTGCCAAGGCCTTGAGCACCACCGCCTCGCTGTTGCAGCTAACCGCCGCATGGGCCACTACCCGATCCACCTGGCTGAGCATCGGTGAGCGAACCAGCAGCAGGGGCACGCCAAGCTCGCAACGGCTAAGCGATTCGATTGATTCGATTCGCGATTCACCGATGGAATGCACCCCTGCCGCCACCCAGGAGCGCACAATTTCTGGCAGTCCCAGGGTTGCCTTGCTGACCCCGGTCACCTTGATTCCTTGGCGGGCAAGCCGATTCACCATGGTGGTGGCGTTGTGCTGCAGGTGCTCGAGATGGATCTCAAGCCGCGGTGCGCTCAAAGCTTCCCGTCAGTTGATCCGCACAACTCGGGGAAAGCCCGCAGCACCATTGCCACCAGAGCAGAGGGTGCACGGCTCACCGCATCGGTGACAGGAATGGCGAGCTCGGCGGCATAGAGGGCGATTGCGGCACTTACCTCGGCGTCATCCATGCCCTCATGATTCAGGGTTAGGCCGATTACCCGCGTTGGCGCGAAGGATTCGATCAGGCGAATTTCACTGGCAGGCGTGGGCATCGGCATAAACGGAAAGTCGCTGAGCTGCCGGCGTGCTGGCGCGTGCTGCAGCACCACCGCTTGGGGCTGGCTGCCCCGCAGGATGAAGCCGGAAGAGAGGTAGGCGGGATGGCTGAGGGCCCCTTGGCCTTCAATCACGATCACCGCAGGTTTTTCCGTGCAGTAGGCCTCCACCACTGCGCCCTCCACCTCCCCTGAGCAAAACTGCGACGGAATTGCATCAAGAGGAATGCCATAGAGGCCCCCTTGAATTAATCCGGTTTGGCCCGTGCTCACCAAAACGGCGCGGATACCACTGGCGTTTAGGGCTTGAACCAGAAGCGTGGCCGTGGTGCGCTTACCGATAGCGCCATCGGTGCCGAGCACGGCGATTCGAATGCAGCGTGCCTTGGCGATCGAACCATTGAATAGGCGAAGATCCTTCAAAGAGGGTGGACGACGCACATCCCGAATTGACACTTGATGACGAATAGCCGCCAGCGCAAATTCACTGTCGTCATTAAGGAATTCGCGCATGCCGCTGACCAGATTCAGGCCTGCTGCCATGGCCAGCAGCAGCGCTTGACGATCCTCTTTGCCATACAGGCCATCTGCAGGCGCCATGCCATAGATGAAGGTGCTGGCGCGGGGCCCTGGCAAGGCAAGGGCCTGTTCTAGATCAGCCACGATGGGAATGCCGTTGCTGATGCCGTCTAGTAGCAGACCTGCATCATTCCCAGCTGATTGGCTGTCAATAATTGCTCTAATCTCGAAGGCTTCACAGAAGCGTACGAGTCCGTGGGCGGTTTTGCCGTCGAGCCCCGCGAAGTTTCCTTCGCAATAAACGACTGCAGCCGATTTTACCGCTACTTGATGCGGTGAAATCGAAATGGTCAGGTCATTGACCTGTTTTAGAAATGCCAAATAAGCCAGGACCCATCGTTTGCCCAGGCTTGAAACAAGTCTGAGGTGGTGATTTCAGGGCTCAGAATTGGCCGCTGGAGGGCGTGGATAAGTTCACCCTAGGGCGCTTTCTGCTTCTAGGGGGTCAGCCAGTATTTCGGCGATCTGGTTTTGGCCATTGCCCTGCGCCAGACATAGGGCCCGTTCGGCGCGAAGCAGGGCATCGACGGGATGGCGATCGGCGGGGGCCAGCAGGGTCATGCCGCCACTGGCCGTTAGCTGGTGGCCGCTGGCCGAAAAGGCTCCCCGCAGCTCGTTGATGCCAGCGCGGATGGCATCAGCCCGTTCCATGGCTGTGTCAGTGTCAACGTTCACCATCAGCAGGGCGAATTCATGGTCGCCGATTTGACCTACAAGGTCCTGCTCGCATTGCTGGGAGCGCAGCAGGGCGGCAACGTCCATTACCGCCTGATCCGAGGCCTGCAGACCCCAGCGGTTTTTGATCTGGTCGAAGTGGTCGAGCTGCAGGGCCAGCACGGCCAGGTTTTCGCCTGCCTGGCGTGCCCGCAGTAGCTCAGGCTCAGCTTGCTCCAGGAAGTTTGCTCGGTTTGCTAGGGCGCTGACTGGATTCACCGTGGTGAGTCGACGCAGTTCAAGTTCACGCAGCACCAGCTGGGCCAGATCCTCGAGCAGTCGCACCTGGCTGGAGCTGAAGTGGCGCGGCAACCTGTCGATCACGCACAGGGTGCCGAGGTTGTGGCCGTCGCGACTCTGCAGCGGTGTGCCTGCGTAGAAGCGCACCTTTGGGTCTTGAATAACCAGGGGATTGGTGCAGAAACGTGGATCCTGGCGGGCATCTGGCACCACCAGGGTTTCATCACCGGCAATGGCGTGGGCGCAAAAGGCCATCTTCCGCGGCGTTTCGGTGCTGTCTATGCCGTGGTGGGCAAGGAACCACTGGCGGTCGCCATCCACAAGCGAGATGAGCGCGATCGGGGTTTCCAGCACAGTCGAGGCGAGCCGCACCAGCCGCTCGAAATGCTCATCGCCTGGATGGTTAAGTACCCCCAAGCGCTCTAAATCCCTTTGGCGTTGGGATTCGTCCGCCGGAATCGGGTAATCGGGATACGGCATGGACTGATCCGATAATGCCAATCCTAGGAAGTCTTCGGCGCGCCAACCGGGCTTCGCTAGGGCCATGATTTAGTTGTTGCCAACAGCACTTCCCATGGCCCTGCACCAAGAAAGCTGTCTCCCCTGCCGCGATGGGGCGCCGCTCCTGGATGCGGCTGAACTAGCCGAATTGTTGACCCAGTTGCCCGGTTGGCTGGTTGTGGATGGACACCACTTGCAAAAGGCCTGGAGCTTCGCTGATTTTCAGCAGGCGCTCGATTGGCTCAACCGGGCTGGGGCGATCTGCGAAGCAGAGGGTCACCATGCCGAATTCAGCCTTGGCTGGGGTCACGCAAGCGCTGAGGTGTACACCCACAAGGTGGATGGCCTAACCAGAGCTGATGCGGTTTTGGCCGCCAAACTTGATGGGGCTTAGCAGGCGCTAACGGCGTAATGAGTCTGCAGCCGGCAGGTTTCGCTGGGACCAATCTCAAGTTTGCCATCGCCACTGATCAGAGCCTGGCGAGGTCCAGTCCAGGGCTCTAGGCAGACCATTGGACGGGGCGGTTCGGTCCAGAGCACCACCAGGTTGAACGGGGCGCTGAGCTGCAGATCAAGGGCCAGGCCGGCATCCGGATCCAGCAAGCGGACGTCTCCACTGGGACGGACCAACAGGTCAATGCCGTCGTCCATTCGCTTGATTTGTTCTGCTGTGTCAGCGTCGGCCATTGATAGGTGGTTTAAGCAGCGCTCCGGTAGCCCCTCAAAGCGGGGAGATTTGAGGTTGCTGAGATTGAAGTAGGGGTGGAGGCCGAAGCTGAAAGGCATCGGCTCCTGGCTGCGGTTGTGCACCGAGGTGTCGATCTCGAGGGCCCCTGGCACCAGGCGCAGCTCAAGCCTCAGCAGAAAGCTGAAGGGATAGCTCGTCAAGGTGGTCTCGCTGTCTTTGAGCTCCAGGGCGATGCCTTGGCCATCCTCGAGAGCGCTCAACTGCCATGGCAGCTGCCGGGCGAAGCCGTGCTGAGCCAGGGGAAAATTCCCCTGGGGTAGGGGCAAGGTGTTGTCCGGCAGGCCGCCGCAGATCGGGAAGAGGATGGGAATACCGCCTCGTACTGATTTGGCGGGGTCGAGGAAGCGTTCAAGATCGAGGTAGATCAGCTCCTTGCCGTTGCAGCGCCAGCCGGTCACCAGACCGCCGCGTTCAGGCACCACCCTCAGCAGATCCCCTGAGTCGCTTGCGAACTCCCAATGTGGATAGGGGGCATCGCGGTGTATCAGGGCCACGGAGCTCGAGCGGAGTTGGCCTATTTAGGCCTGCGGTCGGCCTCTGGGCGGGTGTTCCTTCACACAATCTTCCATTGATAAAGATCAGCACCGGTCTCGATACCCTTATCAATTCCATAAGGTTTTGCAAACAGCGAGTACCAGTTATGAATCGCTCAGAGGAAAGACTGCCTAGCCGGGAATTATTTGAGCCCCGCAGCCTGGAGTGGCAAGAAAATGGCGAGTTGGCAAGCACCGAGATGTTCGAGCTGGTCAAGCGTCTGCGGGCTGTGGAATCAGGAAAAACTGTCAACGAGCTTTGGCGGCTCAGCCAGAAAGCCTGAGGCTGGTTGTCGCGCCAACACGCCCCCTTGCCATTCCAGGCCAGCTTTGGTTGATTCAAGTGGTCGCAGCGCGTGTCATGTCTGATCCTTCTGCCATCGCAGAGTGGCGACATCGTGGCTGCAGCGTGCGCTTGATCAGGCGCTGTCCAGCTGCAGAGGCCTACCGCATTCAGCACTGCAGTGGCATGCCCATGGGTTCGGTAGCCAGCCTTGAAGAGGCACGCACCCTCATCGACGACCACATTCATTTACTTAGGCAGCGGCTTGTAGCCAGCGCTTAGTTTTCAAGGCAAAACCCCGACTAAGCCGCGGCGGCGCAGTTCCTGCTGGAATTCATTGCTGAGTGGATCCAGGCGCCATTGCCGCTGAGTCCACTGCCACAAGGCCTGTAGCCGCCAGCCCAACCACAGCAGGCACAGCACCAAGCCCAGCCAACGCATCGAAAGGTCCACGTAGACCACCCTTGTTTAAGAACGGACCTCGCTCCTGGCGATGGGCACGGCCATCCATTGACACAAGTCGCCAAGGGCCATGGCCTCCACCCCGATTGGCGGATCGGTTGATTTGCTCCCCCTGACAGGGCTAGGTCCGCGGTAGCCCTAACTGCCCGCCGGGGAGCGCCTGGAATCGGCTCTTGCCGGCAATACCTGCCGGGGCCGCTTGCTCCCCGAGAGTGGCGATCTGCTGACACGGCTCCGAAAACAGGCTCGGAATCCCTGAAAATCGACCGAGTTTCTTCGGAAAGCAGCGGTCATGACTACGTCAGGTTTTCCGATGTCAGGTGATGACGACGCCAACGACCTGACCTTGCGTCAACTGCGCCAGATGGCGAGCAACCTCGGCATCGGTCGCTACAGCCGGATGCTGAAGGATCAGCTGTTGCGGGCTATTGAGCGCAGGTCAGACTCCCAGCCCGCACCTAGCCAGCCCGGAGGCGATGCGCCTGAGGGTGCGGGTCTGCTCAGCATTGAAGCTGAGATGAGCTCTGCTCCCCGGCCCGCCTCCGAAACGGCAGTTGTATTTCTGCCCAGGGATCCCCAGTGGGCCTACGTGTTTTGGGAGCTCTCCGACTCCGACCGCCGCCAGGCAATGGCCGACGGTGCCAGCCAGCTGGTACTCCGAGTTGTTGATGTGACCGGTCTCGGTGCTGGTGCTGCCCACCAGCACACCATGCAGGAAGTAGTGGTTAACAGCCATGCCACCGAGTGGTATCTGCCTGTTCCCCTCAGCGATAGGGACTACCGGGTTGAACTTGGCTACCGGCTTGCTGGTGGCGGTTGGCGTTCATTGGCCTTCTCCTCGGTGGCTCGGGTACCGGCCCTCCATCCCAGTGAGCAGATCCTTGATCAGTTTGTGCCCTTCTCCTTAGATGCCGCTGCTCCTGCTGCAGCTAGTGGTGCAGCCGTTATGCCGACTGCAGCTCCCGGTATTCACGAGCGCGTATATCAGGCTGCTACCACCACTTGGCGGGCCGTCGGCCGCGGATCCGAGGCTTTCCACGAGGTGGATGCCAATTCCGACCACAATCAGGGTCTGAATGCTTCCGGTGCCGGTCTTTGGGCCAGCGGCCGCAACGAGTCAGGTGCTGGTGGTGTGGCTACTCGTCAGCGGGCCTTCTGGCTAGTAGCCGACGCCGAATTGATTGTTTATGGCGCTACTGATCCGGCGGCAACCCTGCGGATTGGCGACGAAGTCGTGCCCCTTGGCGAAGACGGCACCTTCCGGCTTCAGGTTCCCTTCCGTGATGGACAGCAGTTGTACCCGATCACTGCAGTAGCAGCTGACGGCGAACAACGGCGCAACATCACTCTTGAATTCGTCCGCACAACCCCGGACGCCAATGTCAACACCTCTGAGGAAGCGGTGGCTGAGTGGTTCTAGGGCACCAGATTCACCAGCTTTCCAGGCACCACGATTACCCGGCTGGGGGGCTTGCCCTCCAGCCATTTTTGTGCGATTTCGCTGTTGAGTGCCAGCTGTTCAAGGGTTGCTTTATCAGCGTTGGCGGGCACCGCCAGGCTGCCTCGCATCTTGCCCTTGACCTGAATAACCAGGTCAATTGTTTCGCGCACTAGGGCTGCAGGGTCTGGCTGCGGCCAGCTCTGAGCGTGGATGCTGCAGTTTTCGTCTGGATTGGCGCCCAAACGCAGCCAAAGCTCCTCTGCCAGATGGGGAGCAAATGGAGCTAGGAGAACCAACAAAGTGTGCAATGCCTCTTTAGCTACAGGCGCAGAGGCCGCTTCGAGATGTTCAGCCATCACATTGCTGAGCTTCATTAACTCAGAAATGGCGGTATTGAACTGATATTCACCATCGAGGTCCTCGCTGATCTCGGCTATGGCCGTGTGCACTGCCCGGCGCAGCTCCAGCTCAGATGCCGTCAGGGTCGTGTTGGCAAACTGGGCCGCAGCTAGCTCAACCACAGATGACAGTTGCAGGCCCCGGGCGCAGGCTCCATCCACGAGCCGCCAAAGGCGCTGCAAAAAGCGGAACTGGCCTTCCACATCGGCGTCTTCCCATTCTAGATCTTTTTCCGGTGGGGCCTTGAACAGGATGAACATCCTGGCCGTATCAGCGCCATACTTATCAATTACCTGGGCAGGATCGACGCCGTTGTACTTCGATTTCGACATTTTTTCGTAAAAAGTCTCTAGCACTTCGCCACTGATTGGATCACGGGGGTCGCTTGGATCGGCAACATCGCCCGGAGCGATGTATTTGCCGGAGTGGGGGTTCTTGTAGGTAATGCCCTGAACCATCCCCTGGGTAAGTAGGTGGGTGAAGGGTTCATCGAATCCCAGCAGGCCCCGGTCACGCAGCACTTTGGTGAAGAAGCGGGCATAGAGAAGGTGGAGGATCGCGTGCTCGATGCCACCCACGTATTGATCAACCGGCAGCCAGCGGTCCACGGCCTCGCGAGTAAACGGAAGGTCCGTGTTGTGGGGATCGCTGTAGCGCAGGAAATACCAGCTGGAGCACATGAAGGTGTCCATGGTGTCGGTCTCACGCTTCGCCGCCTTGCCGCAGCAGGGGCAGTCCACGTTCACCCAGCTATCTAGTTGGGCGAGGGGCGATCCGCCTTTGCCCTCAAGGTTGGCCCCCACCGGCAGCTCCACCGGCAGCTGTTCGGCCGGTACGGGCACCACACCGCAGCTCTCGCAGTGGATCACCGGGATCGGACAGCCCCAGTAGCGCTGGCGGGAGATCAGCCAGTCGCGCAGGCGAAACTGCACCTTGGCATTGCCCCAACCCTGACCCGCAGCGGCCTCGGTGATCGCCCTTTTGGCTTCACCGCTTGGTAAACCATCGAAGCAACCGGAGTGGATCAAAACCCCGGCTTCTGTCCAGGCACCACCTTCGAAGGCGTGCTCGTCGCTGCCCTGGGGAATGATCACCTGCTGCACCGGCAATTCGTACTGCCGCGCGAATACAAAGTCGCGCTGGTCGTGGGCAGGGACCCCCATCACTGCGCCGGTGCCGTAGTCGGCGAGGACGTAGTCGGCGATCCAGAGGGGGATAAGGGCGCCATTGGCTGGGTTGCGCACCCGGGCACCGATCGGCACACCCCGTTTGGGTTTGTCGTCGGCCGTGCGCTCAAGTTCGCTCTGGCGGCTCACCAGATCACAGAAGGCCTGCACGTGGAGCTCCTGCTCGGCGGTGGTCAGCCCAGCTACCCGGGGGTGTTCGGGTGCCAGCACCAAGTAGCTGACGCCAAAGATGGTGTCTGGGCGAGTTGTGAACACCGTGATCTGTTCACCGGTGCCAGCACCAGATGAATCCACAACCTCAAAGTGCAGCTCGGCGCCCGTACTGCGGCCAATCCAGTTGGCCTGCATGGTGCGCACCCGCTCCGGCCAACCCTCGAGCTTGGTCAGATCGTCCAGCAGTTGGTCGGCGTAGGCGGTGATCTTGAGAAACCACTGGCGCAGCTTGCGTTTCTCTACCAGGGCTCCGGAGCGCCAGGAGCGGCCCTCGCCGTCCACCTGTTCATTGGCAAGCACCGTTTGGTCGATGGGATCCCAGTTGACGCTTGCGTCTTTCTGGTAAGCGAGACCAGCATCTAGAAATTGCAGAAATAACCACTGGGTCCAGCGGTAGTAGTCGCTATGGCAGGTAGCCAGCTCTCGATCCCAGTCGATGGAGAGGCCAAGCCGCTTCAGCTGCTCCCGCATCGAGGCGATGTTTTGATCGGTCCAGATGCCGGGTTCAATTCCCCGCTCGATGGCCGCATTTTCAGCTGGTAAACCAAAGGCATCCCAACCCATCGGATGCAGCACCTGCTTGCCACGTAAACGTTGGACCCGGGCGATCACATCGGTGATCACGTAGTTGCGTACATGACCCATGTGCAGGTTCCCCGATGGATAGGGGAACATCGACAGGGCGTAATAGCTGTCGCCGCAGGATCCATCCAGCTTGGCTGGCGTGCGGTGCTGAGCCACGCTCTCCCAGCGCTGCTGCCAGCGCGATTCAAGGGCCTGAGGTTGGTAGCGGGGGGCGTCGCTCACGGCAGCCAGGCTGGATCAGGGCTTTGATCGTGCCATAGCCCAGTTGGATGCCTGCCGCTCAGCCGAGCGCACGGATCGTCGCCGCGGCCGCACGACTGATAAGGGTGAGGGGGCGGTTTTCGTCCTGCTTGAGCGCCAGGTAGTGGATGTCCTGCCAATGCAGGATTCCCTCAAGCTCCCCCACACCCAGCACCTGGACCGCCACAGGGGTTTTATGGCGAATCAGATCCTGCAAATGCCGAATGCTGGGTTGCGAGGTATCGAGGGCGGTGGTCCGCTTCTCGAAAAAGCTCTGCATAAGATCTAGCTATGGCTGCGCTCGCCCCCATCGTGCTCCAGTTCAGCAAATATCAAGGCCTGGGAAATGATTTCCTCATGCTTGATGGCAGGGGAGCCTCCAGCACCGACGCCAGCTACGGCCTCACTCCGGATCGAATCCAGCGCCTGTGCGACCGCCGCTTCGGGGTTGGCGCTGATGGTGTGATCCTGGCCCTGCCGCCCCGGCAGGGCGGTGAGTTGCGCATGCGGATCTTCAATGCCGATGGCACGGAACCGGAGATGTGTGGCAATGGCATGCGCTGCCTGGCCCGCTTTCTGGCCGATAGCGATGGCGATGTTCCCGGGCGTCAGTGGCAGATCGAAACCTTGGCGGGGCGCATCGTTCCCGAGCTGCGTCAGGACGGCAGGATCCGAGTCGACATGGGAGCCCCCTTTCTCGATCCTGAATCCATTCCGACCACCTTGCCTTGCGGCGATAACGGGCTGGCCCAGGGCAACTTGGAAGTCGCTGGCAACTCTTTTGCGGTCGGGGCGGCCGGTATGGGCAATCCCCACGTTGTAATCCCCGTTGACGACGTTGAGGCGGTGGATTTGGAGCGTTACGGCGCGGCATTCGAGGTTCACCCCGCATTTCCCGCCCGCACCAACGTTCATTTCGTTCAGGTAATCAGGCCCACTCACCTGGTGATGCGGGTTTGGGAGCGCGGAGCGGGCCCCACCTTGGCTTGCGGCACCGGCGCTTGCGCCACCCTCGTGGTGGCCCATCTGCTGGGGCTGGCTGAACGCTGCGCGCGCCTCGACCTCCCAGGAGGGCCCCTGGAAATCGATTGGGATGAAGCCAGTGGTCATGTGTTTATGGCGGGCCCCGCTGTGGCTGTTTTTGACGGCGTCGTGACTCCCGAGCTCTGGGGTGATGAGCCCTTCGAACTCGAGGCGGCCACCCCGGTGCAAAAGCAACCACACGCTTCGCCTGCAGTCGACTGCGCCAGCGTTTGCACCAATGGCTGCATCCGACCTGAAGCCTGCCCATCAGCCGAAGCGCGGGCCCGGGTTGATGCCCTGCTCAACAGCAGCTCCCTCGATGACCTAGTGGCCTTGGCGACCAATTCCCTTGAATCGCGGATTCGCTCTCGCTTTGAGCGGGATCCAGCCCAGGGAGGCTAGGTGGGTTATTCCGGCAGTCAGGTGCCAGCACTGGCTGGCTACTTCGACACCAGCGCCACCACTCCCATCGCTACTGAGGTGCTGGAGGCAATGGCCCTTGCCCAGGCCACGGCCTGGGCTAACCCCTCAAGCCTCCATGCCCCTGGCCTTGCAGCAGCAGAGCAGCTTGAACGCTCGCGGCTGAGCCTGGCCGCTGGGCTGGGCTGCGAGCCAGATGAACTGGTGGTGACCTCTGGTGGCACCGAGGCCATTCATCTGGCCCTGCTCGGTGCTGCTGCTGGCCTCAGCCCCGGCCGGCTGGTGATATCGGCGGTCGAGCATCCCGCCACGCTGGCGGCAGCTGCCCAACTGCAGCAGCGCGGCTGGAGCGTCCAAACCGTGCCGGTAGATAGGCAGGGATTGCTTGATCTCGACGCCCTCGATGGCTTGCTGGTGCCTCCAACCCGTCTGGTCTCGGTGATCTGGGGGCAAAACGAGGTTGGTAGCCTCCAGCCGATTGAGGCGATCGGGGCACGCTGCCGGCGGGCGGGGGTGCTGCTGCATGTTGATGCGGTGCAGGTTCTGGGCCACCTGCCGATCAGTTTTCGCCAGCTGCCCATGGATTTTTTAAGTGGGGCAGCCCACAAGCTGCAGGGCCCCAGGGGGGTTGGGTTGCTGCTAGTGCGTCGTGACCTCGCCCTCCAGGCCCAGCTTGGTGGTGGTGGCCAAGAGGGCGGCAGGCGTGGTGGCACCGAACCGGTGGTGCTGTTGAGCGGCTTCGCCAAGGCCCTGGAGCTCAGCTGTGCTGCGCCCTCGCTGGCACCCCTGCGCGACTCCCTGCTGCAGCGGCTTTTGAGCCTTCCCGGGGTGCGGTTGAGCGGTCCGCCCCCGGGCGACTCCCGCTTGCCTCACCACCTAAGCCTGCTGGTGGCTAGCGAGGCTGGCCAGCCGCTTTCCGGCCGCAACCTGGTGCGTGAGCTCTCCCGCCAGGGCTTCGCCCTGAGCAGCGGTTCCGCCTGCAGCAGCTCTGGATCGGCTGCCAGCTCCGTGCTCCGGGCCCTGGGCTATGGCGAGGCCGACGCCGCAAGTGGCCTGCGCATCAGCCTCGGTCCCTGGCACCGCGCCGCCGATCTTGAGGCCCTGGTCCAGGCGTTGCAGATGGCGCTTGCGGCCTCGGTAGCGTCGGAGCATCCGTTGACGGCCTAATGCTCCCCCCCGATCTGCGCAGCGCCGAAGCTGAAGCACTGGCAGCGATTCAGAGCGCCTTGGCAGCTGGAGCCAAGGGGCTGTGGAGTGTCGAGCTTCGGTTTGAGGGTCTGCGATTACTCCCCTTGGCCCTGCGATTGCAGGCTGGTCTCAATTCCGCCGCACCCAGCCTGAGGCTGCTTTGTGCCGATGCCGGCGCCACCGCCCTTGCCCAGCGCGATGCCCCTGATTTCGCGACCCGAATTGCCAGCCTGCGCGATCAGATGCGCCTTCAGCAGGCTGATGGCGGCAGCGAGGGCGTGCTGCTGCTGGTGGCACCTTCCCCCGCCGACTACGAGGAGGTGGAGCAGGTATGCGCCCTGCACCGCGGTGTTGTCCTGCTGTTAAACGGCAACCTCGAGGATGCGGCCATCGGCATCGGCAGCGTGGCTCGGGAGCGCCGTAAGGGTTTTCTTGCCGGCTGGCAGAGCGCCTATGCCCTGATACCAACTGGCGATGGGGCCCTGCGTCGGGCCTGTCCGGGGATGTGGGAGCTGTATCGCTGCGATGCCGATGGCTATCGCTTTGTTTGCAATTTCGACCAGAAGCCAGACATGGAGCAACGGGCGTTAGCCATGGCGGGTGAAGCCGGCCTGGGGCTCGGCGCCAACCTCAAAGTGATGGACGCTTTCATTGAAGGCCTGCGCAACTAGCCCCTTGCGGCCCCACTTGCACTGGATCTAACCGGCCAGCCTCCGTACACTTCGCCAAACGCAGACCCTGCCGATGGCTTCCGAGAGCGACCAAAGCCCTGCAGCAAAAGGACGCTCCTGGAGCCTTGTTGACATCGGCGCCGGATTTGCGGTGCTCCTGGCTGCCGCAGGGGTGATCTGGAGCCCCAAGCTGAGCGGAGCGGTGGCTCAGGCCACCGGTGGCCTCACCCCAGTCACCGTGCTGGTGGATGTGCGAGGTGTGCCGGTGGCTGATCCCGGGGCCTTGATTCAGGCCGCCCAGGAGGAGGGCAAGGTTGCAATCGTGATCCGTAACCAGCCCCATGGCTCGGTGGCGCTCAAGCGGGTATTGCCCCTGCAGCGACGCCTGGTGGCGGTCCAACCCAACGGATCGGTGGTGACGGCTGTTGACCCCAACCAGGCAACTCTGGGCAGCCTCGATGCTCGTTTTGTGCTCCAGGGCCAGGGCCGCAAGAGTGCTGGTGGTGTGGTTTTTGGTAACCAAACCCTCAAGATTGGTGCCCCAGTGGAAATTGAGGGGGAGCAGTTCCGCGTTGGCGGCACGGTTAGCGGCCTCCAGGTTGGAGGTGGCTGAGATGGCCCCTCTCAAAACCCCTGCTAAGCGTCAGCTTCTGCTGCGCCTTTCTGGTGTGCATGCCCTTGGGCTCGTTTTGGCGGTTGGGCCAGCCACTGCCTTGGCCCAGCAGGTGCCCTTGGCCCAGCAGGTGCCCCTGGCGTCCCTACCGCCCCTGCCCCCACCGGTTGGCCTGCCCCAGCTGCAGGCTCAGCTGAGCTGTCCGGCCCTGCAGCAGCGGCTGCTTGCCACCGTGGCTGGCGAGGCTTCTGTGTGGAGCATCACCATTGCCGATGGGCAGGGCCGCCTGCTGGCCGACCTCAACGGCAACCGGCCCCGCATTCCAGCTTCCAACCAGAAGTTGGTGAGCACGGCCTATGCCCTGGACAGATTGGGCCCTGACTATCGACTTAATACCCAGCTCTGGCGGCTGGGTGATGGCAGCTTCCGACTCACCGGTGAGGGTGACCCCGACCTGGCCCTGCCCCAGCTGCAGCGATTCGCCATGTTGGCGCTGGGATCGGGTGGCAGCAGTGGTGAGACGCCTTCGCTGGTGCGGTTGCAGATCGCCGAGGAGCCACGCCAGGCCTGGTGGCCCCAAGGTTGGCACCCGGACGATCGCTACTACGCCTACGGCGCCCCGATCACCCGGCTAGCTGTCACCAGCAATGCAATTAACGAGGCGGTGATGAATCCGCCTTCGCGGCTGCAGACCCTGCTGCAGAAAACCATGGTTCAGCGGGGAGCCAAGGTGCAGGTGTCGCTGGTCTCGTCCCGCGCCCCCCTGCCCGGTGATGCGGTGCTGCTGCATCAGGAGCCATCGGCGCCGATGCACAACCTGCTGAGCCTGGCCAACACCGAAAGCCACAATTTCACCGCCGAGGTACTGCTGCGACAGGGGGCTGGCACCTGGGATTTGGCCCGAGCTGCCCAGCTTCAGATGCTTTGGCTCACCGAACAGGGCCTGCCGATGCAGGGGGTTCGAGTTGCCGATGGCAGTGGCCTCGACCGCGCCAACAGACTCACCAGCCGCTTCTTGGCTGCGTTGCTTTTGCGCATGGATCAGCACCCCTACGGCCGCGCCTATCTGGCGTCGATGGCGGTTGCGGGCCAGCGGGGCACCTTGCGCAACCTTTATGTGGGCACACCCCTGCAGGGACAGTTCTATGGCAAAACAGGCACGATCAGCGGTGTGCGCTCCATCAGTGGCGTGCTGATGACGGGGGCCGGGCCCCGCTACGTAAGCGCCATTAGCAATGGCGCCAGTTCGCCCAACGTCACTATTGGCAGGGTGCTGCGTCAAGCGCAAAACAGCCAGCTGTGCCCCCCCTAGCCCGCTAACTGCTTGAGAGTGTTTGCGACCCGGCGGCGGCGACCCGGCGTCTCCTCGCCAGCTGGTGCGGTGGCTTCTGGCCCCTGGAGTCGCACCAGCTCGCGGCGGCCTCCTAATACCACCTGGCTCATCTCCTTCAACCTGCCCTCGAGTTCGCCCAGCACCTGCTCGGCGTAGCGGTTGGCACCCTCTTGAATGGCGGCCGACTCCTGGCGGCTGCGGCTCACAAGGGCGTCGCATTGCTGCTGGGTCTGCTGGCGGAACTGCAGGGCGTCGTTGTGCACCCGCTCCGCTTCTGCCTGGCTATCGCGCTGCACCCTCACTCCCTCTTGGCGGATCTGCTCAAGTTCAGCCATCGCCTGTTGACGATTGCGATCGTGCTGTTCGAGCAGCTGGCGATTGCGCTCGGCTGTTTCCTGTTCGAGCTGCTGACGACGGAGCGCAAATTGCTGCTCCATCTGGGCCATGCGGGCTTGGTGCTCCTGTTCAGCCTGGGCAACCTGCTGGCGGGCTTGCAACATCAGCTGCTCGCATTGCTGGCGGGCCTGATCCCGCAGCTCACCCACCTGCCGCTCCGCCTCCTGACGTATGGCGGCAGAGTTGATCAGCTGCTCCCGCTCCCTTTTGCCAGCAGCAATAATTTCGTCGGACTGCTGGCGGGCCTGGCCAATAAATTCCTCACGCTGGCGGATTAGAGCTACGGCCTGCTGCAGCTGGCCTGGCAACGATTCCCGCAGGGCATCCATCACTTCAATGGCGTCCTGCTCATTGACCAGCCTTCCGCCGCTGAACGGAATGCGGCTGCCCTCCAGCACGATCTCCTCCAGCTGATCGAGCTGATCCAGCACGGTGATGGTGGGCTCGGCCATGTACAGCTCTAAACAGATGCCCGATTAAAAAGCCTGCACAGGTCTTCCGCCACTCCGGGGGGCACCATGTGACGCACATCGCCGCCAAAGCGAGCCACCTCCTTCACCACTGAACTGCTCAGGAAGCTGTGGTGCACAGCAGTAGCCAGAAACAGGGTTTCCACCTGGGGGGCCAGGCTTTTGTTGGTGTGGGCGATCTGCAATTCGAATTCAAAGTCGCTCAGGGCCCGCAGGCCCCGCAGAATCACCTGGGCCTGGCAACGACTGGCGAAATCGACGGTGAGGCCATCAAAACTGCCCACTTCAACCCCCGGGAGATGGGCCGTGGCAGTGCCGATCTGCTCCAGTCGCTGCTCGAGGCTGAAGGCCGGCTGTTTGCTGGGGTTCTGCAGCACGGCCACCACCACGCCATCAAACAGGCGTGCTGCCCTCTCGATCAGGTCGAGGTGGCCCAGGGTGAGGGGATCGAAGCTGCCGGGGTAGAGGGCGCGCATCGGGCCAGCCTATGGGTGCCCGGGGCGTTTCTAGGGTGGGTGTAGTTTCCCGAGCCCTTGCCGCCATGGCCCTTAACACCGCCCTCAACGCTGAAGCCAAGAAAACCCTGCTGCGCAAAATTCCCCATGGCGTGTTCATCTGCGGCGTAGCTGAGGGGGATGAGGTCAATGGCTTCACCGCCAGCTGGGTGACCCAGGGCTCCTTTGAGCCGCCATTGGTGGTGATGGCTGTGCGGGCCGACAGCACCAGCAACGGCATCATTCAGCGCACCAAGAAATTTTCCCTGAACGTGCTTGCCGCTGACCAGAAGGACCTGGCCGCAGTTTTCTTCAAACCCCAAAAAGGCATGGGCGGTCGCTTCGATGCAGCACCCTTCAGCCTCGGTGAGCTGGGCTTGCCGATTCTCGACAACGCCTTGGGGGCGGTGGAATGTGAGCTGGTGGGTCAGGTGGCCCATGGCGACCACACCGTGTTTGTGGGCGAAGTGAAGACGGCCACCCTGCACCGCGATGGTGCTGCCCTTGAGATCGGCAGCACCGGCTGGCAATACGGCGGTTGAGCTTGCCCCTGCTGCAGCAACCCGAACGCCTCAAGGTCCGGCTTAAGGAGGTGCCCTCCGAGCCGGGCTGCTATCTGCTGCGCGACGCCAGCGATCGCATCCTCTATATCGGCAAGGCCAAGGTGCTGCGCAATCGGGTGCGCAGTTATTTCCAAAGTGGTAGCGGCCATGGCCACAGCCCGCGCATCTCCCTGATGGTGCGCCAGGTGTGTGAGATCGAATTCATCGTCACCGACAGTGAAGCCGAGGCGCTGGCGCTTGAATCCAACCTGATCAAGCAGAACCAGCCGCATTTTAATGTGCTGCTGAAAGACGACAAGAAATATCCCTATCTCTGCATCACCTGGAGTGAGGCCTACCCGCGCATCTTCATCACCCGGCGGCGGCGGTTTCGCTCGCCCCTGGATCGCTTTTACGGGCCCTATGTGGATGTGGGCTTACTGCGCCGCACCCTCACCCTGGTGAAGCGGGTTTTTCCGCTGCGCCAGCGACCCCAGCCGCTCTACAGGGAGCGCACCTGCCTCAACTACGACATCGGCCGCTGCCCAGGCGTGTGCCAGGAAAAGATCAGCTCCGAGGCCTACCACCTCACCCTGCGCCAGGTGGCGATGGTGTTTCAAGGGCGCAACGAGGAGCTGCTTGAGCTGCTGAATGAACAGATGGGTAAATACGCCGAGCGGCTTGACTTCGAGAGCGCCGCGCGGGTGCGCGACCAGCTGCAGGGCATCGACACCCTCACCGCTGACCAGAAAATGAGCCTCGGCGACAGCTCGGTGAGCCGTGATGTGGTGGCATTAGCCGCGGATGAGCGGGTGGCGGCGGTGCAGCTGTTCCAGATGCGGGCCGGCAAGCTGGTGGGGCGGCTTGGCTTCACCGCTGATGCCGTAGGCGCCGATGGCCAGCCTTTGGAGCCCGGCCGCATCCTGCAGCGGGTGGTGGAGGAGCACTACAGCCAGGTGGAGCCGGTGGAGATTCCCCCCGAGCTGCTGCTGCAGCACGCCTTACCCCAGCAGCCCCTGATTGAGGAGTGGCTGGCGGAGCGCCGCGGCCGCAAGGTGAAACTTGCCGTGCCCCAACGGCAGCAGAAAGCCGATCTGATCGAGCTGCTGGAGCGCAATGCCAGCTACGAGCTGCAGCGGGCCCAGCGTGGCGCCGAGCAGCAACTGCTGGCCACTGAAGACCTGGCCCAGCTGCTGGAGCTGCCAACCCCCCCCCGTCGCGTCGAGGGCTACGACATCAGCCACATCCAGGGCAGCGACGCCGTTGCCTCCCAGGTGGTGTTTATCGATGGTCTGCCGGCCAAGCAGCACTACCGCAAATACAAGATCCAAAGCAGCTCGATCCGCTCCGGCCACTCCGACGACTTCATGGCCATGGCCGAGATCATGCGCCGCCGCTTCCGCCGCTGGGCCCAGGCCAAGGCCGAGGGTGCCGACTTGGGCGAGCTCAGGCGGGCCACCAACACCACCCTCCACACCGCTGGCCTCAATGATTGGCCCGATGTGGTGATGATCGACGGTGGTAAGGGTCAGCTCTCGGCGGTGATGGAGGCCCTGCGGGAGCTGAATTTGCACGAAGAGCTGGTGGTGTGTTCCCTGGCCAAGCAGCGGGAGGAGGTATTTATGCCAGGGGCCAAGCAGCCCCTGGAGAGCGAGCCCGACCAGCTGGGTGTGCAGCTCCTGCGCCGCCTGCGCGATGAGGCCCACCGTTTCGCTGTGAGCTTCCATCGCCAGCAGCGGGGCGAGAGGATGAAGCGCTCGCGTCTCTCCGATATCCCCGGCCTGGGACCGAAACGGGTCAAGGAGTTATTGGCCCACTTCCGCTCGATTGATGCCATCCAGTTGGCCAGTCCAGAGCAGATCGCCGCTGCCCCGGGAGTGGGGCCGGCCCTGGCCCGCCAGGTGTGGGATTACTTTCATCCGAGTGACGAGCCCGCCGGCGAGGAGTTGGCCAGTTGAGGCGTCTGGCTTCCCTGCTGCTACTGCCCTTGGCCCTGGGGCTGATGCTGTTTTTTTCACCTGCCCTAACGCCGCCGGCCCTTGGCGCCCCCGGCATCTGCGTTGGGCCCGTCTGTGGTGATGAGATCCACCGCAGCGCTAAGCATCACTGGCAGCTGCGGCTGCGGGTAAACGACCAGCAGGGTCAGCATGAGCGTCTGGTGGTGGATTGCCGCAATGGGGTGCTCAGCCCCCTGGCTGGTCCGGTGGAGCGGGGCTATGCCGCGGCCGTAGCCCGCCGTGCCTGCCGTCTGGCTGGGGAGGCCTAAGTGTGATTGGCATCTGGGTGCTGGGCGACCAGCTGGACCCCCTCCAGGCAGCTTTGGCTGCCCACACCCCCGCAACCGCCCGGGTGCTGCTGATTGAGAGCAGCTCGGTGCTGCAGCAACGCCGCTATCACCGCCAGAAGCTGGTGCTGGTGTGGAGTGCCATGCGCCACTTCGCGGCCGAGTTGCGCCAGCGGGGGTGGACGGTAGACCTGCTTGAGTCCCCGACCTTTGCTGAGGCGCTGAAGGATTGGCTGGCTGAGCACGAGATCAGCGAGCTGCACCTGATGGAGCCAGCCGAGCGCCCCTTTCGTGAAGCGATTGAACAGCTGCCCCTGCCTGCGCCCCTGGTGTGGCACCTCTCCAATGCCTTTCTATGGAGCCGGGATGATTTCGGCGCCTGGGCTGCTCCCTACAAGCAGCTGCGCATGGAATTGTTCTACCGGGAGGGCCGCAAGCGTTTTGGCGTGCTGATGAGCGATGACGGCCAGCCGCTTGGTGGCCAGTGGAACTACGACCAGGAGAATCGCAAGGCACCGCCCAAGGGGCTGGTGGGGCCAGAGCCCTTGGTCTTTGAGCCCGATGCAATCACCCTGGCCGTGATTGCCAAGGTGGACCAGCTGGCCCAGGAGCTTGAGGCCGCTGCAGAACCTGGCTTACCAGGGATTAGTGCGCCGTTCGGCTGGGCAGTTACCCGCAGCCAGGCGCTGGCGGTGCTGGAACATTTCATCGATACGCGGCTCGATGGCTTTGGCCCCTTCCAGGACGCCATGGTCAGCGGCCAGCCCACCCTGTGGCACGCCCTGCTCTCCCCTTATCTCAACATTGGCCTGTTGCAACCGCTTGAGGTGATCCGCCGGCTGGAGCAGGCAGGCCTGGAGCGGGGTACGCCCCTTGCCTGCCTTGAAGGGGTGATTCGCCAGATCCTGGGCTGGCGCGAATACACCCACGGCCTTTACTGGTGGTTTGGCGCCGACTATCCCGCCCGAAATCACTTCGGCGCTAATCGTCCGTTGCCCGAGTGGCTGGAGCAGCTGGGCGGCAGTGGCATGGCCTGCATGGACACGGTGCTGGCCGAGCTTGAGTTCAACGGCTACGCCCACCACATCCAGCGCTTGATGGTGCTAGCCAACTACGGCTTGATCGCCGGCCTCGATCCCCAGGCCTTCACCGCCTGGTTTCACCGCATGTTTGTTGACGGCTACGACTGGGTGATGCAAACCAACGTGCTCGGCATGGGGCTGTTTGCCGATGGCGGCATGCTGGCCAGCAAGCCTTACGCCGCCAGCGGTAATTACATCAATCGGATGAGCAGCTACTGCAAGGGCTGCCGCTACAACCCGAAGCAGCGCACTGGAGCGGATGCCTGTCCCTTCAACTCGCTCTATTGGGATTTCCTGGCTCGGAACCAAGAGGGTCTGCGCCGCAATCACCGCATGGGGCTGGTGATGAAGCAGCTAGAGAAGATCCCCGCCGACGAGCTGGCGGCGATCCGGGCCACCGCTTCAGCCCACTGACCGCTTCAGCCCTAGCTTGTGAGCCCCTGCTTGAATTGCCGCCATGCCTTTATTGACCCTGAGCTGGCCCGCCGAGGCCTACCTCTGGTTCAAGACTCTCCACATCGTGGGGGTGGTGGTGTGGTTTGCCGGGCTTTTCTATCTAGTGCGGCTGTTCATTTATCACCGCGAGGCTGAGGAGCTGGAGGAGTCCCTGCGGCCGGCTTTCCAGGCTCAGTACGGCTTGATGGAGCGCCGTCTGGCCAACATCATCACCACCCCCGGCATGGTGGTCGCATTGGTATGTGCGGCTGGCTTGCTGAGCGTGAATCCCGCCTGGCTGCAGCAGGGCTGGATGCACGCCAAGTTGGCCTTCGTGGCTGCCCTGCTGGCCTACCACGCCTTTTGCTATTTGTTGATGGGCCAGCTCAACAGGGGAGTCTGCAGCTGGAGCCCTAAGCAATTGCGGGCTCTAAACGAGCTTCCCACCCTGCTGCTGGTGATCGTGGTGATGCTGGTGGTGTTCAAAAACCAATTCCCCACTGGTGCTGCCACCTGGTTCATCGTGGCCTTGGTGGTGTTCATGGCCGCTTCGATTCAGTTCTATGCCCGCTGGCGGCGGCTGCGGGCGGAGCGGTTATCCCCGAGTGCCTGATCCCCCGGTGCCTGATCACCCCTTGCGGCAGGTGCTCCGTCAGCTGACGCCGGCCTGCTGCCCTAGTCGGGTCAATTTCCACTGCCACACCATCTGCAGCGACGGCAGCCTGAGCCCCCTTGAGCTGGCCCAGCAGGCCCTAGACCTCGGCCTGGAGCACCTGGCCATCACCGATCACCACAGCCTGGCCGCCCACGGGCCTGCCATGGAGGTGTTTGAGGCGGCGGCTAGCGAGGGTCGTGCCGTGCCCAGCTTCTGGCGAGGGGTGGAAATCAGCTGCTTACTCGAGGGTTGTTTGGTGCATGTGCTGGTTCTTGGTTTTGATGCCGATCACCCCAGCCTTGAGCCCTATCTGCAGGGGCGGGCGCTGGTGGGGCCAGCGCTCCAGGCTGAGGCGGTGCTGGAAGCGGGGCACCAAGCGGGGGGCCTGCTGCTGCTTGCCCATCCCGCCCGCTATCGCCTGCCCTTCCAGCGGTTGATCGCCGCAGCCGATCGTCTCGGTTTTGATGGCGCCGAGGCGTGGTACGACTACCAGATGCAGCCGCGCTGGACACCAACGCCTCTGGTGTGCGATGCGATTGCCGCTGAGTTGCAGCAACGTGGTCTTTTGATGAGTTGCGGTACCGATACCCATGGACTAGCGCTTCTCGGCCGCTAGGGTTTGCTAACGCTTACCCCTGGCAGACGATGGGTTTGTTTGATCGCCTGTTCGCTACCCGCACCGGCAACGCCACCGCCCCGAAGACCCCCCAGCCCAAGAAGGAGGTCGAATCCTTCTTCCTCGATGCTGACGCTTCCAGCAGCATGGGCAACGTTGATTTCATGCGGCGCTCCAACACCATTCGCCGCACTTTCCCGGGCACGGCTGACAGCCCCGGCAATAAGGAGATGGTGGCTGAGGTGGCTTCGATGGAGTCGCGGCTGGAGCGGGTCTCGGAAGGCTTGGGTGGCCAGAGCAGCCAGCCTGAACAAGCCATTGATCTCACCGGCGGTATCCCAAAACCTGTCAAGAAGACCTTCGCCCAAACCATGTCCCAGGCGGAGCTTGATCAGCGCAAGAAGGGTTCTGCCATGGGCGTGAATGTGCCTGGTGGTATTGCAGCGATCAAGCAGGAGCAGGCTCAAGCTGGCGCCATGGGCCAGAGCCAGCCCCAGATCAGCCAGCAGGCCAGCGGCAAAGCTGGCGCCATTGATCCCTTCAAGCAGATGGTCAGAGATCTCAATAGCTAAACAACCTGGCTGGGTTTCCTTAGCGCTGCTCAATTAGACTTTCGCTGTCAAGAACCAGCTGGCGCAACTGCTCCAGCTGGTTTTTTTGTGCCCCTTCCCATAGACCCCTGTTGTGGGCTTCCAGTAGCCGTTCAGCCATGTCGCGCAGGGCCCAGGGATTGCTCTGCACCAGGAAATCACGCACTGTCTGATCCCCGAGCCACTGGTCGCAGATGGCGCCGTAGCCCCAGTCAGGGACTCGGCCGGTACTGGCGTCGTAGGCAAACAAATAATCGAGGCTGGCAGCCATTTCGAAGCCGCCTTTGTAGCCGTGGCCTTTCATCGCTTCGATCCAGCGGGGGTTGAGTACGCGGCTGCGCAGAACCTTGTCAAATTCCCGCTCCAGCCGGTGCAGCCGAGGCCGGGCAGCTCGGGAATGGTCGCCAAACCAAAGCGCTGGGCGCTGCCCTGAGACCCGCTCCACAGCCGCACTCAAGCCTCCCTGAAACTGGTAGTAGTCGTCGGAGTCGAGCAGGTCGTGCTCCCGGTTGTCCTGGTTGTGCAACACCACCTGAACCGCCTTCAGCCTCTGCTCCAGGCCGCTCCGGTCGGCCTGGGCTTCGATTTCAGCCTGCCCAGAAGCCCCGGCCTGGCTATCGTAACGCCAGCTGCTCCAGTTCAAAAAAGCCTCGCCCAGGTCAGCCCGCTCCTCCCAGTGGCCGCTGTCGATCAGGCCCTGCAGTCCTGCTCCGTAGGCGCCTGGCGCTGAGCCGTAGACGCGGGCGCTGTGGCCTTCGCGGCGATAGGCGGCGGCGAGGGGGTTGTCTTCTTCTGGCTCGGTTAGAGCGGCTACCAGTTCAGTGGCCCGGTTAACCCACCCCACCAGTTGGGGGAAAGCGTCGCGGAACAGTCCTGAGATGCGCAGGGTCACGTCCACCCGGGGACGGCCCAGCAGGCTGAGGGGAATCACCTCCAGATCCACCATGCGGCGGGTGGGTCCATCCCAAACCGGTCGTACGCCAAGAAGGGCTAGGGCTTGAGCGATGTCTTCGCCGCCATTGCGCATCGTTGCCGTGCCCCAAACCGAGAGGGCCAAACTGCCCAGGTGCTCCCCCTGCTCCTGTAGGTGCAGTTCCAGCAGCAGTTCGGCGCTGCGTCGGCCCAGGTCCCAGGCCGCTTCAGTGGGTAGCCCGCGCAGGTCGACGCTGTAAAAATTGCGCCCCGTTGGCAGCAGGTCTGGTCGGCCGCGGGTGGGGGCGCCGGAGGGTCCTGCGGCAATGCGCTCGCCCTCCAGGCCCCGCAGGAAGGCTTCCCGCTCGGCACGGCCGCAGGCCAGTAGTGGGGGCATCAGGGCCTGGCGCAGGTGCATCAGCGCCTGCTGCAGCCTGGGTCCAGGCAATGGCGAAGGCTTGGCTTGGCTTGGTTGCTCACCGGCCAGCTCCTGCTCCACCAGGGTCAGAGCTTGCGCCTCCAACAGCGCTACCCCATCTCCCACCAGGCGCGGCAGCTCTCCGCCAAAGGCGGCCTGGAGCCGTTGCTGGTCAGCCTGGGCCAGGGGCTTGCCGTCTTCATCGCCCCAGGGGTCGAAGCTGAGTTGGAGGTCTTGTGCCAGGGCCTGGGTGAGGCCGGGTTGCGCTGCCAACGGACAGCGGGCCAAGCAGAGCAGCAACTCCGCCAGGCGACCGGGCTCCGGCAAGGTGCCGAAGGTGTGAAGCCCTAGACGGATCTGGGCCTCCTTGAGCTCGCAGAGGTAGCCATCGGCAGCATCGAGCCGGCTATCAAGCTCCGCGCCGCCGCCGAGGGGTAGCTCCAGATTCTCGAGCTGCTCGGCCAGGGTCTGGCGCAGGGGGCCGGCCCGTTCACTGCCGAGCTGACATGCCTCCCAATACTCATCCAGCAAAACCTCAAGTCGTTGCAGCGCCCCATGCAGGCCCGCCCGTCCGAGGGGCGGTGTCAGGTGATCGAGGATTACTGCCTGGCTGCGTCGCTTGGCCTGGGAGCCCTCGCCTGGATCGTTGACGATGAAGGGATAAAGGTGAGGCAGCGGCCCTAGGGCCCACTCCGGAAAACAGCTGGCGGACAGCCCCAATCCCTTGCCAGGCAACCATTCCAAATTGCCGTGCTTGCCCACATGCACCACCGCATCGGCGCCGAACTCTTGGCGTAGCCAGAGGTATTGGGCCAGGTAGGCATGGGTTGGGGGCAGATCAGGACTGTGGTAACTGAGGGCCGGATCCCTGTCGTAACCGCGGTCAGGCTGGATCAACACGCTCACATGCCCCAGCTGCAAGCCCCGGATCGGGAAGCCGGCTGCAGCTCCGGCGGCGCTAACCAGAGCGACATCGAGTTCAGGCGGCCCCCACACCGCCTCGAGCCTTTGGCGGCCCTCGCTGGGGAGGCAGGCATACCAGGCCTGGTATCTGGCAAGGGGCAGCAGGGTCAGGGCGGGTCGGTGCTCGCTTTCCGGATCGTTGCTGCGTCCAGCCAGCAGCATCTGGATCAGGGCCTCGCCATCGACAGGCACTCGACCCTCCAGCTTGTAGCCAGCCCCGGCCAGCCACTGCAATATCAAGGCCGTTGAGGCCGGCGTATCGAGTCCAACACCATTGGCGAGGCGGCTGTTGCGGGTTGGGTAATTGGCCAGCACAAGCGCAACTCGGCGTTCGGCGGCTGGGGTCTGGCGCAGGCGGATCCAGTTGGCACAGAGCTGGGCGATCCAGGCCAGCCGCTCCGGATCCGGTTGGTAGCGCTGCAGGGCCGAGGCAAGACTCTCGCTGGCACCCACGGTCTCCTTAAAGGCGCCAATGCGGGTAGTGAGCCGCCCGTCCAACTCTGGCAAGGCCACTTGGAGGGTGAGGTCGGTTGGGCCCAAGCCGATGCTGCTGGTCTGCCAGCGGCTGCGGGGCTGGCTACTGCAAAGCAGCTGCAGCACCGGCACACCGAGTTGCTCCCATAGCGGCGCCCCTAGTCCGGCTTCCTCAAACTGCACAGAGGCAAAGGAGGTGCTGCACAACACGGCCTGAACTCCTTCCCGCTGCAGCAGGTCGGCCACACCCCGCTGCACCGCCCGATCCCGTAGGCCGCTTACCCACAGCGCCCGCGGGCATAGTCCCGCCTGGCGCAGGGCTAGCAGGGTGGCGTCCATCATGGCCAGGTCACCGGCCTGCAGCAGGGCCCTGTAAGCGATCACGCCTACGCGAGGGCCTTGCTCCTGCTGCCAGTCATGGGGTAGTGGATCGGCGAGGGGCTCGGCTCGTGGCGGCGCTGGGGACCGACCTTCAAGCAGACCCTGCAATACCTGCAGCACCTGGCGCAGGTTGGCCGGTCCCCCCTGCCGCAGGCAGCGGGCCAGGCCGATTGCTAATTCAGGGGCGACAGTGCCCAGCTCCGCCAGCACCTGCTCCTCATCAGCCGTGCCAGCCAGCACAAGCAATTGCCGCTCAGGGGCTGAGCCTGCCCAGCTCTGGAGCTGCTCTAAGCCGTAACTCCAGTGGCCCCTGCTCCCCAGTAATCGCACAACCACAAGCCGGGCGTGGCGCACCGTGGAATTGAGGTAGTGGTCGATCTGGGCCGGGTGAGCCAGGGCAGCCAGGTTTAGGCCGCGCAGCTCCGCTGTCAGCAGCTGAGGTTCCCGCTCAAGCAATTGGTCAATCGCCAGCAGGTCGGTGTCGGCACTACTGAGCAGCAGTACAGGCGCGGCAGGCTGCTCCACCAGAGCGCCGATATCGGCTGCTGCTCCTCCCCCAGGTACCGATGCCAAGCGATGCATCGCCCCATCCTGCTTGCTGCGGTGAGAAGATCGGTTCAACTCGGCCCAAGGCCGCCGCGCCAGCACAGCCCGCTTCGCCCTCACCATGCACCAGTTCCTGCCCTACGCCTGGTTCGGTGGCCGATGCGTGCCCTTTGCCGAAGCCACCCTGTCGGTGGCCACCCACGCCCTCCACTACGGCACTGGAGCCTTTGGCGGCATGCGGGCCCTGCCCAATCCCAGCGACCCGGCTGAGATTCTGCTTTTCCGCGCCGATCGCCACACCCGCCGCCTCAGCCAGAGTGCCAGGTTGCTGCTCACTGAGCTAGCCGAAGAAACCATTCACGACGCGATCGTGACCTTCTTGCGGGCAAATAAACCAACCTGCCCGGTTTATTTGCGCCCGTTTGTGTACACCAGTGATTTGGGTATCGCACCCCGGCTGCACAACATTGAGACCGACTTTCTCATCTACGGACTGGAGCTGGGCGACTACCTCTCTCCGGAGGGTGTGAGCTGCCGCATCTCCTCTTGGACCCGCCAGGAAGACCGCTCCCTGCCCCTGCGCGGCAAGATCAGTGGCGCTTACATCACCAGCTCCCTGGCCAAGACAGAAGCTGTAAAAAGCGGTTTTGATGAGGCCCTGCTGCTCAATAGTCGCGGCAAGGTGAGTGAAGCCAGCGGCATGAATCTTTTTATTGTTCGAGATGGCGTACTTATCACCCCCGGGGTTGATCAGGACATCCTTGAAGGCATCACCCGGGCCAGCGTGCTGGAACTGGCCCAGGCCATGGGCATCCCCACCCTGGAGCGTCCTGTCGATAAGAGCGAGCTGTTTGTGGCCGATGAAGTGTTCCTCAGTGGCACCGCCGCTAAGGTCACTCCGGTGCGCCGGGTGGAGACCACCGACATGCCTGGCCAGCGGCCGGTAATGACCGCGATTCGCGAGCGCCTAACGGCAATCACGGAAGGCCGCGATTCCGCCTATGACCACTGGGTAACCCGGATTCGCGTAGACGGTTGATCAACATGACTGCGGCAGTAGCACCCCAGCCGGTTCAGCGAATCGGCTTTCTTGAGCGCCTGCATGGGCCTGAGCGGCCGGTGCTGGTGTTCGACGGTGCGACAGGCACCTCGCTGCAGCAGATGGATCTGGGCCCCGATGATTTCGGCGGCGCTGCCCTTGAGGGCTGCAATGAAAATCTGGTTTTCACCCGTCCCGATGCGGTGCAGGCAGTGCATCGCCAGTTTTTGGAGGCGGGCTGCGATGTGATCGAAACCGACACCTTCGGGGCCACCTCGCTAGTGCTGGCTGAATACGACATCGCCGACCAGACCTTTGCCCTCAACAAGAGGGCCGCAGAGCTGGCCCGCGAAGTGGCCGCTGCCTACTCCACCCCAGAGAAGCCGCGCTTCGTGGCTGGCTCCATGGGGCCGACCACGAAACTGCCGACCCTGGGCCACATCGACTTCGACACGATGAAGGCATCTTTTGCTGAGCAGGCCGAAGGGCTGCTGGCGGGAGATGTGGATCTATTTATTGTCGAGACCTGCCAGGACGTGCTGCAGATCAAGGCGGCCCTGCAGGGCATTGAGGACGCCTTCGCCAAGACCGGCCAGCGACGGCCGTTGATGGTGAGCGTGACGATGGAGACCACCGGCACAATGTTGGTCGGCTCCGATATAGCTGCGGTGGTGGCAATCCTGGAGCCATTCCCGATTGATGTGTTGGGGCTCAACTGCGCCACGGGACCGGAGCAGATGAAGGAGCACATCCGCTATCTGAGCGAGCACAGTCCGTTTGTGGTGAGCTGTATCCCCAATGCCGGCCTGCCAGAGAACATCGGCGGTGTAGCCCACTACCGCTTGACACCGCTCGAAATGAAGATGCAGTTGCTGCACTTCGTTGAAGATCTAGGTGTGCAGGTGATCGGTGGCTGCTGCGGCACCACCCCTGCCCACATCGCCGCATTGACCGAGTTGGCAGCCGAGCTGCATCCAGCTGCTCGACCTGTCCGCACCCCCCAGACCCAGCACGCACGCCCCCTGCTGCAGGGTGAGCCTGCCGCGGCCTCGATCTACAGCACCACGCCCTATTACCAGGACAATTCCTTCCTGATCATTGGTGAGCGACTTAACGCCAGCGGCAGCAAGAAAGTGCGCGAGCTGCTAGCTGAGGAGGATTGGGATGGCTTAGTGGGAGTAGCGCGGGGTCAGGTGAAGGAGAACGCCCACGTGCTCGACGTCAACGTCGATTACGTCGGTCGCGATGGTGAACGGGACATGCATGAGCTGGTGAGCCGTCTTGTCACCAACGTCAACCTGCCGTTGATGCTTGACTCCACTGAGTGGCAGAAGATGGAGGCCGGGCTCAAGGTGTCCGGTGGTAAATGCATCCTCAATTCCACCAACTATGAAGATGGTGATGAGCGTTTCTTCAAGGTGCTGGAGCTTGCCAAGGCCTATGGCGCCGGGGTGGTCGTGGGCACCATCGATGAAGAGGGAATGGCACGCACAGCGGAGCGCAAATTTGCCATCGCCCAGCGCGCCTACCGAGACGCGGTTGAGTTTGGAATTCCTGCTCATGAGATTTTCTACGACCCCCTAGCCCTACCGATATCCACGGGCATTGAGGAAGATCGGCTTAATGGTGCGGCCACGATTGAGGCAATTCGCCGCATTCGCACCGACTTACCAGGGGTGCATGTGGTGCTGGGCGTCAGCAACGTGAGTTTTGGACTGTCGCCGGCGGCCCGGATCGTGCTCAATTCGGTATTTCTGCACGACTGCTGCGAAGCCGGCATGGATGCGGCGATCATTAGTCCTGCCAAAATTCTGCCCCTAGCAAAGATCAGTCCAGAGCATCAGCAGGTGTGCCGCGATCTGATCTACGACCGGCGTCGCTTTGAGACCAATGAGCCGGGTTCTATTTGCAGCTACGACCCTCTGACCGTTCTCACCACCTTGTTTGAAGGGGTGAGCGCCAAGGAGGCTAGGGCCTCAGGCCCTTCTCTTGCCGACCTAAAGGTGGAGGAGCGTCTCAAGCAGCACATCATTGATGGTGAGCGAATTGGGCTTGATGCCTCCCTAAACGAAGCGCTTGCTACTTACCCGCCACTGCAGATCATCAATACCTTTTTGCTCGACGGTATGAAGGTGGTGGGCGAACTCTTCGGCTCCGGCCAGATGCAATTGCCCTTCGTACTCCAGAGCGCTGAAACCATGAAGGCTGCGGTAGCCCATCTAGAGCCCCACATGGAAACGGCCGAGGGAGAAAGCTCGGCCAAGGGTAAATTCCTGATCGCCACTGTTAAAGGTGATGTGCATGATATCGGCAAAAATCTTGTAGATATTATTCTCACCAATAACGGCTATGAGGTTGTCAATCTAGGCATCAAGCAGAGCTGCGAGGCTATTATCGATGCCCAGCAGCAGCATCAGGCCGACTGCATCGCCATGAGTGGCCTGCTGGTGAAGTCGACTGCCTTCATGAAAGATAATCTGGAAGCCTTTAATCAGGCTGGTATTGCTGTGCCGGTAATACTTGGCGGAGCAGCCCTTACGCCTAGGTTTGTTAATGGTGATTGCCGGGCCGCCTATCAAGGTCAGGTTATCTACGGTCGCGACGCATTTGCCGACCTGCGTTTCATGGACGCCCTGATGGAAGCAAAAGCAGCCGGTGCCTGGGACGACCTTCAGGGTTTCCTTGGACCGATTCCGGAGGGGCTTGGCATCGCTTCCCCTGAGCCCCCCGCAGAAGAGTCTGCCAAGGCGGATGGTGCAATTGCAGCCGTAGCTATTTCCACTACAGAAGCCACTACAAAAACCACTTCAAAAGCTACTGTCAGCGCCGAACCAAATGATCAGCGCTCTACGGCTGTGGCCGAAGAGAGCGCCCTTGAGCCACCTTTTTGGGGTAGCCAGGTTTTGACTGAGCATGAGATCGACCTGCAGGAAGTATTTGCCTACCTAGATCGCAACGCCCTGTTTGCGGGCCAGTGGCAGCTGCGTAAGACCCAGCAGCAGAGCCGCGAAGACTACGAAGCAATGCTGGCCGAGAAGGCGGAGCCTGTTCTGCAGCAATGGATGGGGCGCTGTCTAGAGGAGCGCCTGCTTTCACCCAGGGTGGCCTACGGCTATTTCCCCTGCGGCCGTAGTGGCAACGCTGTGGTCTTGTTTGATCCTGCTAAGCGCCAGCAACAACTAGGACGCTTTGAACTGCCCCGCCAGCGCTCAGGCAACCGCTATTGCATCGCTGATTTCTACCGCGATCTCGTTATCTCAGCCGATGGCTCGTCGCTGCCAACCGATGTGTTGCCGATGCAAGCCGTAACCATGGGCGAAGGCGCCACCAGCTTTGCCCAGCAGCTTTTCAAAGCCGATCAATACACCGATTACCTCTATTTCCATGGACTCGGAGTCCAGATGGCTGAGGCTCTGGCCGAATGGGTGCATGCGCGCATCAGGCGTGAGCTTGGCTTTGCTGACCCCGCCGCGATGCCGCTGCGCGACGTGCTGGCCCAGCGCTATCGCGGTAGCCGCTATTCATTTGGTTATCCCGCCTGCCCAAACGTGGCCGACTCCCGTCAGCAGCTCGCCTGGCTCGGTGCTGAGCGGATTGGTCTGTCGATGGATGAGAGCGACCAACTCGAACCAGAGCAGAGCACCACTGCCCTGGTGGCCCTAAACAGCCAAGCCCGTTACTTCTCCGCCTGACCAGGGGGGCGGCGGCTTCTAGCCTGGCCAATCACCTTGCAAAACGGCTATGGCCATTGCCGGACCTGGCGGCGTTGATGCCGCAATCGCCTCGGGCATCGACCTGGATGGCACCCCGATCCCCTCAGAGATGATCGCTCTCTACACGGAGGTGATGGATCTGGAAAGCCAGCGGGCCCGCAGCGGCGTCAAGAAATCAATGCGCAATCGCATCGTCAAGACAGGCTCGAAGCATTTTGACCAAGCCAGCCTTGATGCCCGGCTTAAGGCTGCCGGATGGGATGGCTTGAAAGCTAAGGAGATTGCTTTTTTCTACTCCTGAGCTCTAGCTGCACAGCTCTTCGAGAGCGTCGATCACCTCCTGCTGAAACTCCTCCAGGTTGGAGGAGTCGCTCAGGTCGATGCCTTCGCCGGCGGCGTTCTGGGTGAGTTCCTGGAAATGGAAAGCCCCTTCGCCGTGGGCGAGGAATTCCATGGCGGAGGGTTCACCGCTTTCTTTGTACGCGTCGCAGAGGGCCAGAAAGGCCGCGTCTTCGGTGAATTCCCAGCTCATGAAGGGGGCCGCGCTGAAAGACAGGGTGAACGCGCTCTTCGACCTTTAACGCCTCCCCCCCGGAATCCGTCAACCACCCAGCCCAACTTTGTGCGGGTGTGTTGCCTTTGACATAGCTCTGAAGCTTGACCTCAGAGCAGTGCTGCAACCTCCGAACTGCCTGGCCAGACTGGAGCTATCCACATTTTCCCCGGTTCCCGTGAGCGATTCCAGCCTGCCTGCTTCCGCTTCGCTAAATGTGCTGGGTGAACCCTTGGTGGTGTGCGGTTGCCAACCAATGACAGGTTGGTTCCGCGATGGTCATTGCCGTACAAATGCGGCCGACCTGGGTCGTCACAGCGTCTGCTGTGTCGTTAGCGATGCCTTCTTGCGCTACAGCCAGGCCCAGGGAAACGACCTCAGCACCCCGGCGCCTGCCTATGGCTTCCCCGGTCTCAAGCCTGGAGACCATTGGTGTGTGTGTGCGCCGCGCTGGCTTGAGGCCTACGAGGACGGTATGGCGCCACCTGTGCGCTTAGAGGCCACGGAGGATTCCGCTCTGGAGGTGATTTCCTTAGCAATCCTGCAAGCAAACGCTGCTTGATTTGAGAGCTACCAGGCGATTTGCTGCCCATCCCAGGCCCAGAACTGCCCAGTCTGTTGCGGCCCAAGCGCCGCCAATACGTTGAGCAGCTGCTGAGCAGCGCGCTCTGGACTGAACAGCCGATCTGGCGGCACACCGGCCTGGAAGGGGGCGGAGAGGCCCGTGGCCGTGGTTCCGGGGTGTAGCAGACTCACACACCCCTTTGGCTTTCTGCGAGCCCATTCCAGGGCCAGGGTGCGCAGCATCTGATTTTGGGCAGCCTTGGCGGCTCGGTAGGCGTACCAGCCACCAAGGTGGTTGTCGCCGATGCTCCCCACTCGGGCCGAAAGGCTGGCGAAATGAAATGGGTCTGCGGGGCTAAACAGGGATTCGATCGCCTGGGCCAGCAGCAGGGGCGCAAAAGCATTCACCGCAAAGCTGCGCTCTAGGGCCTGGCGATTCACCTGACTGAGGCGCTTTTCCGGGTAGAGCAGGGGCCCATGCAGCAGGCCGGCCGTATTGATCACCAGCCGCAGGGGGGGGCGATTCTCCAGGCTTGCTGCCAACGCCGAGAGGCTGGAGTCGTCGGTGAGATCCAGCGGTAAAAACCCGACCCCGCGCCACAGGGGATCCCCCGGCAAACGCCAGTCCTGGCGTGAGGCTCCCACAAGCTGCAGCCCCGGGGCGATTCGTCCCAGCTCCTGGAGCAGGGCCTGGCCGATACCGCCACACCCCACCACTAGGCCTGTGCCATGCCAGTGCTGCCAGGGCGAAGCTGAGCTCATTGCCACAAAAATTTCAGAGCTGAAGCCGCACCCATGGACCTGCCGCATGATGGCAGTGCCTACCTGCCTGCTGCTTCGGAGTCGATGGGCATTCGCATCGCCGTGTTGGGCCTGGGGGCTTGGGGGCAGACCCTGCTTGAGCGCTGGGGTCAGCAAGGTCACATCGTTACGGGTTGGTCCCGGCGCTCTGGCACCAATCCAGTGGAGCTGCTTGCCAACCAGGATCTGGTGGTTTCGGCGGTAGCCATGGCAGGGGTCCAGCCCCTGGCTGAGCAGCTGGCTCCCCATTGGCCCGCCGGATTGCCCCTATTGAGCTGCAGCAAGGGGTTGGATCTCCAGCTGCTGGCAACTGCCACCCAGCTCTGGTCAAACCAGTTGGCGGGTGCCCCCTTGCTGGTGCTGAGTGGGCCGAATCTGGCAACCGAGGTGCGCCAAGGGCTACCAGCGGCCAGTGTGATCGCAGCTGCGGATCAGGATCTAGCCCGCCGCTTTCAGCAACAGCTCAGCGACACTTCGCTACGGCTTTACACAAACACAGATCCGATTGGCACCGAGGCCGCCGGGGCACTCAAAAACGTTATGGCCGTAGCGGCCGGCATCTCCGACGGTCTGGCTTTAGGTGCGAACGCCAAGGCATCCCTGCTCTGCCGGGGCCTAGCCGAGATTGGTGTGGTGTTGGAGGGTTTAGGTGGTGCCACCAGCACTCTCTATGGCCTGGCTGGCTTGGGTGATTTGTTGGCCACCGCCAACAGCAGCCTCAGCCGCAACTATCGCTGCGGCGTGCTTCTGGCCGAGGGCTGCAGCGAACAGCAGGCAAGTGAGCGCATCTCAGCAACAGTTGAGGGTCCGCGCACGGCCAGAGCAGCCCTGCAGCTTGCAATCCGTAAAGGCTGGCATCTGCCGATCTCTGAACAGGTTGTGCTGGTGCTCGAAGGCCGCACCACCCCTGCCGCCGCCGTCAAGGCTCTGATGGAGCGCGATCTGCGGCCGGAGTGGCAGCAAGCATGAGCTTGCCTGGCTCTGCCGTCGTGCCACTTGTCGCCCTGCCAGCTGTGCTGGTTGAGGCTTTTGCTGATGGGCCCTGTTGCGGCAACGGCGCGGCCGTGGTGCATCTAGACCAGCCCATGGGCGATGTTGCCCTGCAGGCCATTGCCCGCAGTCTCAACCAGTCTGAGACGGCTTTTTTGCTGCAGCAGCAAGGCCGCTGGACGCTGCGCTGGTTCACCCCCAGCTGCGAAGTCCCCCTCTGCGGCCATGCCACCCTCGCCGCCCTGCTGGCCTTGGGCCACTGGCAGCAGCTGGCGCCCGGCAGGAGATTGGAGCTGTTCACCCGCAGTGGCCCCCTGGCGGTAGCCCTTGATGCCAGCGGCAGCTCAGGGCAGCTGGTGCTGCCCAGCGCTGGTCTGCTGCCGGCCGAGCCATCGCCAACGCTTATCCGGTTACTGCATGAACGTCTAGGAGCCTCACCCCTGGCCTACTGGAGCTCAGGCCTCGGTTATCGGGTGGCCTTGCTAGCGCCAGAGGTCGCGCTGGCCCAGTTGCCTGGCCTGGCTGCGGAATTAGAGGGTTCTGATCGGGCCGGCTTGGTGTTGATGCAGGCCATCGAGACCGCATCGATAAACGACGGTCCCTGCGTGCTTGGACGGCCAGCGGACTACCAGCTGCGTTTCTTCGCTCCAGGGCTTGGCATTGATGAGGATCCAGTTACTGGCTCTGCCCACGCGCTGGTTGCCCCTTTTTGGCTCGATCGCCTAGGCCGCTGCTCCGTAGTGGGTTGGCAGTGCTCGCCGCGGCCGGGGGGGTTGGTGTGCGATGGCGCTTCTTCGGGCATGATCCGACTTAGCGGTTCGGGCCATCTCCTTTGGAACGGCACATTGCAGGTGCATGCCGATGGCTCCGGAGCCGAGTCCTGGGCTTCCCTGGTCGCCTGCGCCTGAATCAGGGGTTACTCCAGAAAAGAGATTTACTCCCAAAGAGAGGACTACGCCTGGATGGTCTCTTCAGCCGGCGACTGATGCTGGCTGGCCCAATGGCTGTTGTGGCGGTGGCGGTGGGATTTGCGGCCCAGGGCCTAGCTCCCCGACCCTATGGGGCCGCCCATGGCGAGTTGCTGGATGCCCTTGTTGATTCGCCGCCCCCGGCGCAAGACACGACTACCGCAGCTGAGCAATTGCGCCGTCTCGAGGCGCGCCGGGCAACCCCTCAAGCAGCTGCCAATGCCACTGCCAGCCTCGGCCTGGCTGAGCCCGAAGCGGGTCCGGGAGTTGATCTGGAAATCCGCGTCGCCCTACTTGGCGCCGGCGCCAACCCCGATCTCTCCGCCAGCGGAGCCTGGCAGGTTGTCAGCCGAGACGGCCAGCTGCTCCAGCAGGGTGGCGCCGGCAGTTCGGTGAACCTCAGTGAACTCTGGCTCCAGGGGCCAGAAGCCTGGCTTCAGACCAGTGGGAGCTCCCTATTGGTCAACGGCCGCCCCTATGGAGGTCGCCTGCGTTTGATTCCGGATAGTGGCGGGCTCAGGGTGGTCAATCACGTTGGTCTGGAGACCTACATCGGTGGCGTGGTTGGAGCTGAGATGCCGAGCAGCTGGTCGCTAGATGCTCTGCGCGCCCAGGCCGTAGCCGCCCGCTCCTATGCCCTCGCCCACATGGCTCGCCCAGCCAACCGCCACTGGCATCTTGGTGACACAACACGCTGGCAGGCCTACAAGGGCCTATCCAGCAGCAACGAACGCACCCGCCAGGCTGCCGCTAGCACTGCCGGCATGATCCTCAGCTATCAGGGCGCCATCGTGGAAAGTCTTTATGCCGCTAACCGCCAGATATCCCTGGAAGCCCACGGCCATCTCGGCGCAAGCATGAGCCAGCACGGCGCCCAGGATCTGGCTAAGCAGGGCTATCGCTACAACCAGATTCTTGGTCACTACTACCAGGGAGCATCTCTGGCGCGCCTCAAGGCTGGTGCGAGCTGAGCGCATCTGGCAGCAGGCGCTGCAGTTATCCAGCCAGGCGCAGGCCAGCGGCTCCCTGGTTCCCCTAGCTACCGAGGTCCTGGCTGCCCCACAGCACCAGCCATTTGTGTTGCGGCGTTTGCTGAGCACCACCCCCAAACACCTACGCCGTGGTGGCCCTAAGCCCAATCCCTTTTTGCCCTGGGAGCAAGCTCTGGAAGTGGAACGGCTCAGCAGCGGCCATGTGGTGCTGCTCAACAAATATCCAGTGCAGGCGGGCCATCTGCTCCTGATCACGGACTCCTGGCAGCCGCAATGCGGCTGGCTTTCTGCGGACGACTGGCGCGGGGTCTCTCTCCTGGCCAGTGACACCGGTGGGCTGTGGTTCTTCAACAGTTGTGCCGCCTCTGGCGCCAGCCAGCCCCACCGGCATCTACAGCTGCTGCCCCGCCGAGTTGGAGAAGCCAGCACACCCCTGTCTGCGGCAATCCAGGCTCAGCTGGATAGGGGCGAGCGGCCCTGGCCTTGGGCCTATCGGCTGAGTCGCCGCACAGATGCCCTCGGGGGTAGGGATCTACCCGCCCTTTACCTGGAGCATGCCGAGCAGCTGGGCTTGGGCCATCCCCACCAGGACTCCCAGCCCAGGCACCCATACAACCTGCTCTTCGACGACAACTGGCTGCTTACTGTGCGGCGCACCCAGGAACATTGCGCTGGCTTCAGCCTCAATGCCCTCGCCTTTGCTGGCTATCTGCTGGCCACGGAAAGGTCCGATCTCGAGCTGCTGGAGCGAGAGGGCCCTTGGTACTTACTGCAGGCGGTTGCCGCTGCTCCCGACAAGGGCTTGTGATCGACATTCCGTAATTTTTCGGTTGCGCAGTAGGGCCCCGCCGCGGCTGGTTGGAAAGGAAGGGAACAAACACCCTGCCAAACCAACTTCAGCCCATGACCCAATCGATCAAAAACAAATCCCTCAGCCGCCGAGCCCTGCAACAACGTAATCAGAGGGTGAACCAGTACCGCGGTCTGGTGACGCCAATTGCTGTGCACTACAGCCGCCGCTGTCCCGAGCCCCTCGACGACCTGGTTCAGGTGGGTCTGATGGGCCTGCTACGAGCAGCTGAGCTCTATCAACCGCAAACAGCAACTCCTTTCGAGGCCTTTGCCAGACCCCACATCCGGGGCGCCATCCTGCATTACTTGCGCGATTCGGCATCAGCCGTGCGGTTACCGCGCCGGCAGATGGAGCTGCACGACAAGCTGCGTCAACTGAAGGCCAGCTGGAGCAGTGGCCATGGGCAGGAGCCCAGTGCCGAAGATCTGCGCCTAGCTCTGGAGCTCAGCCTTGAACAATGGCAAGAACTGCTACGTGGACAAGCGCTGGCCAGGCCTCTTGAGCTGGAGACTGGCTATGAGGAAACCAGACTTCAGGAGGGTTGTAGCGGCAGGTCCTGGGAGTCTGAATTCACCGGCGCGGATGGCTGGGACTATCAGGGAGCTGAAGTGCGTCAGCAACTGGCTTGCCTTGAGCCCGGATTACGTCATGTGATCCAGAAGGTAGTGCTCTCGGGCTGGAGCTACCGGCGCACGGCAGCGCTGCTTCAGGTGAGTCCGATGACCGTGCAGCGGAGGCTCAAGCAGGGCTTGGCACAGATGCGCGCCGCCCTGCTCAATGCAGACGCGTTTTCAACTCTCAGCTGCCAGCCGAGGTCGCATCGCGCTCCATCTGTCGCTCCAGCGTGCTGATCGAGGCATTCATGGCTGCCAGCTGGCGTTCCACACCGTCCCGCCAGAACTGAAGCATGCGCAGCTTGCGCTCTTGGTGACGCCTCCAGCTAACAGCACCACCGTCATCAACGCTGCCACAGCAGCCCAGGAGGGGAAGCATGAGAAAGTAGGAAAGGTCATTAAGGTTCTAGCGAGCCTGACGGGCTTGCCGAGTGTCGTGTTTCTCCCCCAGCGATGGCCCCGAAACACCCTTCGGTCAGTTCCCTTCCAAGCCCCTGTAAGAGCTCTCAATCTGGGTTTGCAACCGACTGCCCGTCATACCCTTGTGGAGTCGGGGCCATTGCACTCAAACCCAACCCCCTGATTTCCAGATTTCCGTTGCGGCCGTTCAAACTGCTGATAGCAGCTGCCTTGGGGGTTCCCCTCGGCTTATTGCAGGCGTTGCCAGCGGCCGCTTACGTAGCTCTAATGGCGGGCCAGCAGGCCCGTCCCCTAAACGGCACCTTCAACAAGGTGCCGGTTCTGCACTCGAACCAGCCTGAGGAGGTTGAAGGCCCCGGGATCCTGATCAGCACAGCGCCGGGTTATGCCTACGCCGAAGAGACTGGCCGGCCCTTGCGCAATGCCGAATTCACCTTCAACGGTGATTTTGGGGTGCACATGCACCACAAGTATTTTCCCCCCAACCGCCGCCAGCTATCGCCCACTGCCAGGCGTCCAGAACTCACCCTAGGGCTGATTCTGATCAATCCCGGCCTGCGGGCAGTGCACATCCGCTTTGAGAACGGTGCAGTTCGCAACAGCTTTGAGGCGCCCTATCTTGTCAATTACAAGATGGGTGTAAGACCTCTCGGGCCTCGTCCTTGGAATACCGGCCCTGGAGATGCAACCGCTGTGCAGGTTCTGCGCGGTCGCCTAGATCCCAAACTTAATCAGGAAATAACTATTCCTGCTCGCAGCCGCATTGTCCTATTTCAGACCCAGTTGCCTGCGCTCGGCATTGCTAACGCCCTGTTGAAAGGCAGAAGTGATGGACCTTTTCAGATGGCTGTTGTTGCGGCTAAGGACCCCAATAGCGACTGGGATCTAATCTCTATTTTGGATCAGGGCCGTCTTGCCCCGGGCAGGGTTTATCTGAACCGCATTGCTGACATCAAAAGCCGCCGCATTTTCTCCCGTGTGGGAGGTGTCGCCATAGGTGATGCATACCAAGCCACCCTCACCCACAATCTCGCGCAGCAAGGCCCATTACATATTCCCCTAACCAGTACTAATCGCCATAATTTTGGTACCCGCGAGATCCAGGTAAATCCTCTTGCAAGCCGCATGCTGGATTCATCCTTAGACAATGTGGGCACCTACGGCGTTCGCTTTGATGTCGATCTGAATCTCAAGGGTGCTGGCCCCTATGAGTTGGTTCTCAGCCACCCCACCGCCTCAGGCACTGGTAAACCTTTCACCGCCTTCAGGGGATCACTGCAAGTGCGCACAGAGGAAGGACTTCAAGAAATGCACGTTGGCATGCGCTCTGGCCAAAGTTTGCCTCTCACCTCTTTGAATCTTCGGGGGGGTGTATCCAACCCAGTTCGGATCAGTTTGGTATATCCGGCCGATGCCACCCCTGGTCACCTACTCAGCATCGTGCCAGCCAGTCAGGTAGCCATGGTCAAGGAGCGAGAACGTTTGCTTGAGCTGGCTCGCAACACAGCCTCCCCCGCGGCGATGAGGCCCCCCCAGTCCCTGCCTGCGATTCCTGATCAAGATCTTGAGGGTCAGGATGGATCAGAAGAAATGACCCCGTTGGTGCTGCAACCACGTTTCCCCAGCCTGCCGCCCCTCAGAACAAATCCACCGCCACCACCGCCTATTTCACAGCCGCGTTATTCCCCCAACCAGACTTCAACACCTGGGAATCAATCCTTGGTTGATCGCTACCAGCAGGCCCTGGAAGCGCAGCAGGAGATGATGCGCGGCCTTATTGGCCGCTAGGCATGGCTAAGCCGGCGGACCCCAATCGTCGCCGCTTCAGTCTGGAGCTGCCGGTCGATTTGCTCGATAAAATTGATGCGCTGCGGGCGGAGTGGGGCATCCGCAGTCGCGGAGACACTTTTGAGCGTTTGCTACAAGAGATCTTCCCAAATAGTGAGGAGGTCGAGACCTCAGTTCTTGCCGACGACGGCAATCACTTGCCTGATGGCTATCTGAGCGGACAAACCAGCCTGGAATCAACCTTCAACGAACAGGGGGCGTTGGTGTTGATGACCAGAGGCTCCGGGGGAGACCTATGCCTGGATCGGGAATCAGCTGATCCGGAATTTGCCTTCAACTTCGACGTTGATGCGTCGATGGCAGCGGAAGTGCGCCCTCGTCAGAGCGGCATTGACTTACCTGGCTTTGTGAGGCGTCAATCTGACCAGCTCAAGCGCAGTCTGCAGCCCCTACGCCAACCCATGGATCTGGCGCAAGAACCCCTCCCCCATGTAGGCGGTGATGTGCTCAAACGCTCCCTGGCCAGAGCTCGTGACCACTGGCTTGAGCTCTACGGCAAGGTTGCCAATGAGGCGGTACTGGAAGCCGCAATGGTGTGGTTAGCTCAGGACATTTGGGCCCAGAGTGATCAGAGTGAGGGGCGCCCTTTTACTTGGTCGCTTGCCTGCGATGTGGTGGCTAATACGGCTCCCAGCTGGGGCAGGGAACCCGCAACTTTTGAGCGAGTCATGGTGATGGCAGGTTTGCTGGAGGATCCCTTCAGCACTTCCACCCTGGAACTTCGCTTACCAACGCTGATCAGGCGCTTTGTTCATCGTTTCCGCAAGCGACGTAAAGGCACATCGTTCCAGACTCTGGAACACACCATGACCCTGCATGGAGCCTTGAAGCTGCTGCAACTGCCAACGGCACCAGGCCAGCGTCTCACCTTGCGACAAATACGGGAGGCTTACCGCGAGTTGGCGATGAGCCATCACCCCGACTCTGGCGGCACGGAAGAAACCATGCGGCGCCTAAACGAGGCCTACCAGCTGCTGAAAGAGCTGTACCGCAACGAATAGACGCGTATATCAAGTCCTGGCTGAGACGCGTAATGGGTCTTGAATTGATTCTTGCGTGAGACTAGTGATCTGTGGCTTTGCGTCTTGCTTGGCTGCAGCATCTCTATAGGCCAAGCGTTTGATTGCCCAGATGCTGGACGGAAATCTATCTAGCTGTTCTCATAAGAGATTTATTATTGGTCTCGTCAAAAGTCTCGGCCGAGGAGGGTGGGAATATGGATTCGTGGCCTGATTAGCTTGGTCTTGGGTTTGGACTAGTAATCAGTCTTGGATGAGATAGCTGAGCCGGCTGCAGGCGAGCATTTCCCCTGGTGATCGTGCCTAGTTGGGCTGATTTCCAATTTTTCCGTATTTCTACTTGTATGTCCCTAGGGGATAGCCCTCTATGGCTTCCTTATTGCTGCGGCCAGAAAATGGGCTGAACAGCTTGTCCAGTCACCTGATGTGGGCTGGTCCAGATGGCCTGTCTCGTTTCAAAGTCATTGCAGCAGCTTGCTTGAAGTGCTTGCGTCACTGTGTCATACACAGGTACGCAGACATTTCTGGCCACTCGTGAGGCTTGTTGAAGCTCCAGAACTTGCTGGCTGTGGATGGCGCCAAGCAGCTGGCTGACGGGATCACCAGTTATCTCAACAAGGACACATGCTAAGACTTAAAATGCGTCTTGAATGAGACTATGCAGAAGGGTGCTGGTTGGGGTTCGAGCTCGGCCGCCAGAGATCAAAACTTGAACAACGCCCTGCCGCTCCATCCGTGCGGGCAAGCGGTGATTCTCTTGCATCCCGGCTGGGACGCATTAATAGTCCAATAAAAAGACCCGGACGAGACAGGCGCTCCTCCGGGTCTTGCGGCTGGTTTGGATTGTCTGAATCAGGTGCTGGTTTGCATGCCCTGGATCAAAAAGTCGAAGTAAGGCCCGGCAAGGGAGGCCTGGTCTGTGCTCAGCAAGGCAAGCGAGGCTTCCTTCATGGTGCGCATTGCGTCCACCATTCCTGGCATGGGTACGCCCAGGCTGTTGTACATCTCACGGGCACCGACCAGGCCAATCTGTTGAATCATCTCGGTGCTCCCGGCGAGAACGCCGTAGGTCACCAAGCGTAGATACCAGCTGTAGTCCCGCAGGCACTGGGCCCGCTGCTTTTGGCCGTAGGCATTGCCACCGGGGGCCACGTAGTCGGGGTTGCGCTGGAAGAGCTGCTTGGCCGACTCATCAACAATTTTTTTCTCGTTGTCGGTAAGAACCCGAACAACCGCCAGCCTTTCGGCTCCCCGGCTGAGGTACTCCACCATGGAGCGCAACTCGCCGCCACTGGGATACCGCAGCTGATCATCAGCCTGAAGGATCAGATCCCGAACGACGCTCATCGCAGCGACCACACGCGTGCATCACTGTATCGACTCCGCAGCAAGATCACCGTGCCCCGCCGCAAGGTGTAACGCCCCTTTGCACGACGTAGGGTGAAGGATTGGTATGCGGGCGTGGGCACTAAAAGCTTTGGCAACGGCGCAGGTGGTGGCATGGGCAGTGGCGTCGAGCTGTCCACCGGCATGACCGTGACGGTGGCCATCACTGGGCTATCCCATGACGGGCAGGGCGTAGCCCGCCTCGCAGATCGGGTCCTCTTTGTAGCTGGTGCCTTGCCTGGGGAGCAGGCGAAGGTACGCCTCACCCATAAGGCCCGTCGCCACTGGTTGGCTGAGCTTCAGCAGGTGCTTGAGCCGGCACCGGAGCGGCGAAGACCTCCGTGCATCCTTGCTGAAGATTGTGGTGGTTGCAGTTTGCAGCACCTCGACGACTCGGCGCAGCAGCACTGGAAGCACCAAAAAGTCGTTGATGCCCTGCGGCGTATTGCCCACCTTGATACCGATGTTGCGCCGTTAATGGCTGCGCCAGAAGGGCTCGGCTATCGCAATAGGGCGATTATCCCGCTTGAGCGCTGCGAGGACGGGCGGTTGCGGGCTGGCTTTTATCGCCCTGGCACCCACAAGATTGTCAATATGAACCGGTGCCCGGTGCTTGATCCGCGCCTGGACGCGTTGATCGCACCGCTTAAGTCGGATCTTGAGACCAGTGACTGGCCCGTTGATCGCGACTGCCGCGAGGGGGGTGGCCTGCGCCATCTGGCCCTGCGAATCGGCAGCTATACCGGCGAGTTGCTGATCACCCTGGTAAGCAGCACCCCAGACCTGGAGGGCATCGAGATCCTGGCCGCCCAATGGATGCACCGCTGGCCAGACCTTGTGGGGGTCTGCCTGAACCTGCAACCCCTAGCTACCAACACCCTGATGGGTCCCGAGACACGCGTGGTGGTTGGTCGGGGCTGGGTGCAGGAGCGTTTCTGTGACCTCGAGCTGCGCATTGCAGCAGACACTTTTTTCCAGGTCCATACCAGGCAGGCTGAACGAATTGTGCCCCTGGTGCTTGCCGCCCTTGCGGGCTCTGCGCCTGGCGTGATGGTCGATGCCTACTGCGGCATTGGCACTTACAGCCTGCCGGTGGCTGCGGCTGGCTGGCACGTTCACGGCATTGAACTAAGCCCCGAGGCCGTGCACCAAGCCAAGGCCAATGCCCGCGAAAACGGCCTAAGTGAATCAGCCACCTTTGAGACCGGAGTGGTGGCCGAGTGCCTGGCTGAGCACCTGGTGCACTGCGATGCGGTCTTTCTCGATCCCCCCCGCAAGGGACTGGAGCCCGCCACCCTGCAGGCGATCATCGAACGCCCCCCTGCCCACCTGCTCTACCTCAGTTGCGACCCCGCCACCCTGGCCAGGGACCTGGCTCTTCTGGTTGGCGGCGGTAGTTATCGCTTGGAGAGCGTTCAGCCGATCGACTTTTTCCCCCAAACAAGCCACATAGAGACTTTGACCGTTCTGAGCCGTATCGGAGCCGGCATCCCAACCCCGCAGCCTGAGGCAGCGGAGCCGGAGTAGGGGTGGACCTGCTGCCGCCTGGATATCAGCTGCGCAACAGGGCGCCTAGCTGCTTTTCCAGGGCTGCCCGGATTGAGGAGTGGGCAACTTCCACCTCTTCATCGGTCAGGGTGCGGCTGGCATCGCGGTAGCGCAGCCGGAAGGCTTGACTGCACTGGCCTGCAGCAAGTTGACCACCCTCGTAGCGGTCTACTAATTCCGCGTGCTCCAGCAGCGGCTTGCCGGCCTTGCGAATCACCTGAAGCAGCTCAGCTGAATTCGTGCTGGCTGCCACCACTACGGCCAGATCTCGCTCCGAAGCGGGAACGGTGGCATAGGGGGCAAAGGCTGGCTGCCAGCGGTTGCGGCGGGTGGCGGCGATGAGCAAGGCATCGAGTTCGAGCTCGAAGATGATGCTTGTTTGCGGCAGGTCGAGCTTTTCGGCCTGCTCCGGGTGCAGCTGGCCAAACCAGCCCTGGGGCCGTCCCTCCACTACCAGCTGGGCGGCTCGGCCCGGGTGTAGCAACGGGTGCTGGCTAAGGGGGCGATCTTCGATTGGAATCGCCAGCGACACCAAGGCTTGCTGCAACAGGCCGCGGGCCTGGTGATAGCTGGGAGGCTGGGGTTTGCCACTGCTGCTCCAGCGCTCACCTCGCCGTTCGCCACAGATAACCCCAGCCAGCAGCTGGCGATCAGACCTGGCGGCATCGCTGCTGAACACCTGGCCGATCTCAAAAGCCCAGAAACCTGGCTGCCCACTTTGCAAGTTGCGGCGTGCAGCGGCGAGCAACTCGCCATGCAGGTTGTCGCGCAGGTAGCCGTAATCAGCTAGCAGGGGATTAGCCAGGGGTATGCGCCCAGCTGCAGCCGGCACCAGGGAAAAGCTGCAGGCCTCCTGCAGCCCGGCAGCGCACAGTTGGCGGCGTAGGCGGCGCTCCACCTGCTGGGCTGGAGTTAGGCCCCCAGGCTCCAGTGGGTCGGGTAGGTGGCAGGCGAAGTGGTCGTAACCAACCAGACGGGCCACCTCCTCGATTAGATCGACTTCCCGCTGCAGATCCATCAACCGCGAGGGGGGCACGGTGACGCGCCAACCCTCACCATCTAGCTCCTCTGCCAGCTGGCAACCAAGGGCCGTCAAGGTCTGGACGATTCTGTCGTCACTTAGGTCTGAATAGCCTTCGCCGTCTTGGACAGGTCCGAGCAAATTGTGCAGGGCGTCACGCCTCAGTTGCAATGGCTCGATTGGCTGCTCGTCTCGTTGATGCAGCCAGCGGCCGGAAACCTTGGCATCGCAATGTTGCTTAAGCAGGGCAACGGCCCGATCTGCAGCAGAGAGGGTGGCCTCCCTGGGCAACCCCTTCTCAAAACGGCTGCTTGCTTCAGTGCGTAAGCCAACGCTGCGGGCGGAGCGGCGCACCGCCTGGGGAGCAAATACAGCAGCCTCAAGCCATATAGTGGTGGTGGTTTCATTTACGGCTTCATCCGCACCACCCATCACGCCAGCCAGGGCGATGGGGCGGTTGCTGTAAGTAACCACCAGGGCTTCGGGGCTGAGTTTGTGTTCCGTAGCGTCCAGGCTGGTGAATTCCTCACCGTCAAGCGCCTGGCGTAGCCCCAGGCTGGCTAGCTGGGGCTCGCTATGTCCAGCGATTACAGCTAGGCGCTTGCTGTCGAAGGCGTGCAGGGGCTGTCCCGTCTCCAGCATCACCAAGTTGGTGATGTCAACAATGTTGTTGATTGGGCGAATGCCGGCCTTTTGCAGGCGCTGTTGCAGCCAGAGGGGCGACGGGGCGACCTTCAGCCCGTCGAGGGCTGTGATGCTGAATAGCCCCCCAGCCTCAACTGCGAGCCGGTCACTGGCGGAAAGAGGCAGCGGCTGGCTTGGTGCGGCAACTTCAGGGGCCTTTATCTGGGTTTGGCCGCCCACCAGGGCCGCCACCTCCCTGGCGATGCCTTGCATGGAGAGGCCATCAGGTCGGTTGGCGGTAATCGCCAACTCCAAAACCTGGTCATCTAGCCCCAGGCTTGGTCCCACCGCTGCCCCCAAGGGGGGCACCTGCTCCAGCAGCTCATCAAGAATGGCGATTCCTTCCCCATCTGCCGCCTGGCCAAGCTCGGCAAGGGAGCAGATCATGCCGCTGCTGGCCACACCGCGAAGTTCGGCTGGTTTGATCGTGAGGTTGACCGCCGGCAGAGTGGCGCCCACCAGGGCAACGGGCACATGGATGCCAGCCCGCACATTCGCTGCCCCGCAGACGATCTGCAGGGTTTCGGCGGCGCCGATATCTACTGAACAGACGCTGAGCTTGTCTGCGTTGGGATGGGCCTGGCGGTCACGCACGAAGCCCACCACGACACCGCCGGCCTGGGCGGCCAGGTCTTCTATGGCATCTACCTCAAAACCAGCCAAAGACAGACGCTCGGCTAGCGGCCCTGGAGCGAGGGCTTGTTCGGGGCCGGTCACCAGCTCCTGCAGCCATTGGAGCGAGACCCGCATAGCCCGTGGTGTGTTGATCGTCGATCTTAGGGATCAACCGGGGGGTGGGACTACCGCCAGGTATGGTGTCAACTTGTCCTTTCGCATCGCTCCAGCGGCGCAACGTCCTTCATGGCTAAAAACAAGGGCGTCCGGATCGTGATCACTCTCGAGTGCACCGAATGCCGGTCCAACCCCGCAAAGCGTTCTCCAGGTGTGTCCCGTTACACCACTGAGAAGAACCGCCGTAACACCACCGAACGGCTTGAGCTGAAGAAGTTCTGTACCCACTGCAACTCCTCGACGGTTCACAAGGAAATCAAGTGATTCAGGCTTGGGCCCCAGCTTTGGAGCTCATTCATCAGTTTCAACTTGATTTGCCCCAGCCCCGTCAGGTACTGGTCAGATCCAGCTTCATTCACCACTCGCCTTCGTAATCCATGTCCAGCTCTTTTTTCAAAAAGCGCCTGTCGCCAATCAAGCCTGGCGATCCGATCGACTACAAAGATGTCGATCTGCTCAAGAAGTTCATCACCGAGCGCGGCAAGATCCTGCCCCGCCGGCTCACTGGCCTGACAGCCAAACAGCAGCGTGACCTGACCAACGCTGTTAAGCGTGCACGCATTGTGGCCTTGCTGCCTTTTGTGAATCCCGAAGGCTGAGGCCTCTCCCCTGGCGGCTGCAACCTTCCAAGTTGGCGATCTGGTGGGACTGGGCGATGAGCGCGGTCCCCAGCTTGCTGTTGTATTGGCTGTGGCCTCAAATAAGGCCTCTTTAGCTATTGGTACAAGCGCGAGGCAGCAGATCCAGCCGCTGCGACAACTCTTGTTGCTTGCTGCGTTTTCTGGCGAGTGCGACCCACCCCAGCGCCTTAGTCAAGCTCCGTGGTCGATCAGTGACGACGCTTTGATGGCAGTGCTGCCTGCTCGAAGCGATTTCGCGGCAGCTTGGAACCTGATGCAGGCTGAACCTCAGGGATTGCAGCTGAGCGACTGGGTTGATCTGGTGTCTTCGCGACGGGATGGCCTAGCTATTGCTGCCTGCTGGCGCTGGTGTCTCGGTCCCCAAACCCTGTTTCGTCTGCGCCAAAACCTTGTAGAGGCCAGGCCCCTGGCGGATCTGCGCCGTCTGCGGCGAGAACGCAGGCTGCGGGTGCTCCAGGAGCAGGCTGAAATGCGCTGGCAGCAGCAGCTGCGCGAGCGTCAGCCGCTTGATCTGCAACTGCTCAGCGCCGAGCAGCGCCAGCAGCTTGAGCTATTGATTGATTGGGCTGGAGGTGAGTGCACAACTCCCCTACCCCTTCCCCTGCGCCAGGCTTTGCAGGCCGCCAAAGTCACGGTTGATACGGGTTCAATTCGCCACCTGTTGGTTGATCTGGGCCAGTGGCAAGCCCACAATTTGCCGTCTCTACGAGCCACGGTCTGGGAGCAAGGTTTTTCCGCTGAGCTACTGGCTGATGCCGAACGCCTGCTAGCTAGCGCTGAGACTGAACAACCAGGCGATGCCGAGCGTCTGGACCTCAGCGGCCAGCGCAGCGTCACCATTGATGACGCTGATACCTGCGACATAGACGACGGCTTGGCGTTGGAAACAACTCCGGCCGGCCAGGTGAAGATTTGGATCCACGTGGCGGATCCAGGTCGCTTGATTGCGCTGGATTCGCCCCTCGACCTAGAAGCAAGACGGCGGGGCAGCAGTCTTTATCTGGCATCAGGAATTTTGCCGATGTTCCCGGAGGCGCTTGCCACCGGCCCCATGAGCCTGCGGGCAGGCCATCGCAGTGCCGCCTGGAGCATCTGGGTTGAACTCGATGGCGATGGGGCTGTTAAGGCTTCGGGTATGCAGCGCAGCTGGGTTAAGCCCACCTACCGGCTCAGCTATGGCGACGCCGATGATCTGATCGATCTTGCCCCGCCTCAGGAGCGCGATCTTGCCGACCTGCACGACCTGCTGCTGCGCCGCCGCCAATGGCGTGTGCGCCAGGGTGCCATGCTGCTGGATCAGCCGGAGGGTCGGATTCGGGCCCAGGGAGACGCTGCCCAGCTTGAGATCACCGAACCCAGCCCCGCCCGATTGATGGTGGCCGAAGCGATGATTCTGGCGGGCGCGGTGGTGGCCGGTTTCGGCCAAGAGCAAGCACTAGCCCTGCCCTATCGCAGCCAACTGACCGCAACTTTGCCGCCGGAGGCCGAGCTGGCAGCCCTGCCGGCTGGCCCGGTACGCAATTGCGCCATTAAGCGGTGTCTTAGTCGCGGTCATACCGGCACCGAGCCAAGCCCCCATTTCAGCCTGGGCTTGCCGGCCTATGTCCAAGTCACCTCGCCGATTCGCCGCTACGCCGATCTTGTGGCGCAACGGCAACTGCTGGCAATTCAACAGGCGCGCCAGCCCATGGTTGCCGCCGATCTAGCCGCCCTGCTCTCCGACCTAGACGGTCCGCTCAGGCAGGGGACGCAGATCAGCCGGGAAGACCAGCGTCACTGGCAGCAGGTGTGGTTTGCGGCCCACGGGAGTGAGCATTGGCAGGCCTGTTTCCTGCGCTGGCTGCGGCCCCAGGACCGGCTGGGGCTGGTGCACGTTGATGCCCTGGCCATGGATCTGGCAGCCGAGTGTCCAGCCCGCTCGTCCCCAGGCGATCTGCTGCAACTGCGAGTTCAGGCGGTAGACCCCCTGCGCGACCAACTGCGACTGCAGGCCACGGGCTAATCCGCGGCCAGTCGCGAGGCCCGCAACCACGGCCCCCATGGATTGGCACAGCCAATCAACTTGGCCTGGGTCGGCTTATCAAGGTTCTGCAGCCAGCGGTTCAGGCCTGGCTCCAGGCTGATTAGGGGCCACTCCCTTTTGGCGTTATCACTGCTGAGATCGGTTTCGCTCACAAAGGTGTAGCCGCCCTGGCCGTCTGGCAGCACCCTTCCTTGCCACAGAGACTCCCTGGGTTCGGGATGGCCCTGGCTCGGACTTAGGGGTCTTTGAAATGGGCGCCCAATTTGGCCATTGGCCTGGAGGAGTTCGGGATTGGCAAGCAGCTGCAGCTGGCGGGCTAACCAATCGCTGGCATGCCAGGGGGTGTCCCAGAGCGGCACTACCGCCGCTGGAGCACGGTGATCGTGGATCAGGCACTGCTGAACTGCCAGGGGAGCAAGCTCAGCTGGGGGGATGCCCCGCTGTACCGCCAGGGCCGCTGCCGCACCGGCCGCCTGGCCGATGTTCAGAATTAGGGGCTGCAAACGGGTGGCCCCATTGGCCATGTGGCTGCTGCCGAAGGCCTTGTCAGCTACCAGCAGGTTGTCGATCTCAGCGCTCAGCAGGGCGCCGTAGGGAATGCAGAAGGGAGTGCCGCTCCAGCGCCCGCCCCAGCGAATGCTTTTAGGTGCCAGGGGCCAGTCAGGCCCGGGGTAGTGGTGGTCGTTGGCGTAGTTGCCCACCGCTATCGACTCCAGTTCGCCGCTGGCATTGAGCGGCAGTGGCCCTTGGGATTCAGCGCTGCCTAGGGGGAGCAGGTGCTGTTCCAGCACCAGCGAGCGGCCCACCAGCCTTCGACCCTCTCGCCAATAGGGCATGGCAGCCAGCCAGGGGGCAGGACTGCCGGCTTCAGCAGGAAAGGCATGGCCCAGTTGAAGCCACCCCCCACTTGCCTGCTCAAGGGCTCTTGCAAATTGCAGGCTGTAGGACTGCATTTCGGCCGCTAATGCAGCTTGCTCCGCTTCATCAGCGCTGAAGGCGCGTTCCAGCCCTTGGTGCCAGTCATTTCCGTGCAACGGCCAGTTGAGCATCACCAGGCCGCCTGGCAGGCGCCCGTAGTTGATCGTGCGCTCTAAACCGAAGGCCTCGCTGGCCAGTTCAAATGGCGCAGCCAAAGGCGGGGGGGCAGCAGCTGGCGGCAACACTTCGCTCTGGAGTTGACCCATCACCACCCAGGTGGGTGATTGCACGGGTTGTTGCTTGAAAAAAGCTTCCGTTTGCAGCCGTTGCAGGCTGGGGGCACTGGGTTCGCCCCATTGCTCCTGGGCTTCCCAGCCGAGTCGAAATGGAGCCTGCGCTAGCGGCAGCAGGTCGCCGCGGTCGCTGCCATCGACCACAACTTTGCAGGCCAGCCATTGGCTTTCACCCTTGTGCTCCAGCTGTATTGCTGTGATGCGGGCCCCCTGACGCTGTACCGCCAGCAGCCTGCTGTTTGGCCACCACTGCAGATTGGCCAGTTCGCTTACCCAGCCCTGCAGGATCGCTTCTGCGCTGGCGGGCCGGTAACCAAAGCAACTCACCCAGTTTTGATCCAGTCCCTCCGGCTCGGCCTGTTCAAGGGCGCGCAGAAAGGCTCCCCAGAGACCTGTCTGCCAGGGGGTGAGCTCATTGCCATCGGGGCAGCAAACGCCGGCGGCGCTCACCATGCCCCCAAGCCAGTTGCCAGGGGTGAGCAACAGCGTGCTGGCACCGCCGCGGGCCGCCTGGATTGCTGCGGCCACGCCGCCGGTGCCGCCCCCCCAAACCAAAACATCCACTGCTTCTGAAGGCAGGGTCATGGCTGGCGGATACGGCTGACATAAGACTCGCAGGGGATGATCTGAGCTGGCGTACTCGTGGTCAGCCTTTCTGTCCGTCGCCGCTCCGTAGGATCAAAAGGATGACTTACACGCTCACCACCCCCCTTTATTACGTCAACGACCGCGCCCATCTCGGCAGTGCTTACACAACGCTTGCCTGCGATGCGGTGGCACGCCACCAGCGGCTGAGGGGTGAATCGGTGATGTTTATCACCGGCTGCGATGAACACGGCCAGAAGATCCAACGCACGGCCGAAGCGGCTGGACTTAGTCCGCAGGCCCATTGCGATCTAATCAGCGAGGGATATCGCGATCTTTGGAACCGTTGGCAAATCAGCAACGACCGCTTCATTCGCACCACCGACCCTCGCCACCGCCAATTGGTGGCTCAATTTTTTGACCGCGTGCAGGCCAATGGCGACGTGGTTGAGGGGCGTCAGCAGGGCTGGTATTGCGTTGCTTGCGAGGAATTCAAAGACGACGCACCGGGCAGTGAGGATCCCGAATGCCCGATCCATCGCAAGCCGTTGGAGTGGCGCGATGAGGTCAATTTGTTTTTCCGCCTTTCCCGCTATCAGGCCCAGATCGAGGCCCTGATTCGTCAGCCGGGCTTCATTGCCCCCGCCACCAGGCAAAAGGAGGTGGAAAACTTTGTGGCCCAGGGGCTGCGCGATTTTTCAATTTCCCGGATCGACCTGCCATGGGGCATTCCGGTGCCCGGCCATGAAGGCCATACCTTTTATGTGTGGTTTGACGCCCTGCTCGGCTATCTCACGGCCCTGCTCGACCCGGCGGAGCCAGTGGTGCTGGAGCAGGTGCTGGAGCGTGGCTGGCCGGCCCAGCTACATGTGATTGGCAAGGACATCCTGCGCTTCCACGCGGTTTATTGGCCGGCGATGTTGCTGTCTGCGGGGTTGCCGCTGCCAGAGCGCGTATTTGGCCACGGCTTTTTGACCCGCGAAGGCCAGAAGATGGGCAAGTCCCTTGGCAATGTGCTCGACCCTGAAGTGCTACTTGAGCGCTGTGGCCGCGATGCGGTGCGCTGGTACTTGCTGCGCGACATACCCTTCGGCGAGGACGGTGATTTCCAGCAGCAGCGCTTCACTGATCTGGTCAACAACGATTTGGCAAATACCATCGGCAATCTGCTGAACCGCACCTCCTCGATGGCACGGCGCTGGTTTGCAGATGCCGTGCCACCGGCCGGAGCCGCCGCCCAAGCCGATCACCCCCTGGCCGTTGCTGCCCTCGCGGCCGGCAACAGCGTCAATACGGCCTTAGACGACCTGGACTTCCGTCGCGCCGCTGAAGTGTCGCTGCAGCTAGCAATCGCTGCAAATGGCTACCTCAACGACCAGGCCCCCTGGAAGCAAATGAAGCTCGAGGGTCAGGAGAGTTTGGTGGCGGCGGATCTTTATGCCGTGCTCGAGGCCACCCGCTGGGTGGCGGTGCTGCTGGCTCCGCTCCTGCCTGAGCTTTCTGATCGGATGTTGGTCCAGCTCGGTCAGGAACCATTTGCCAGTGGCCCGCTGGCTTCTGCCTGCGACCCTGGCAGCCAAGCTTCTCCTTGGCTGCTAGCCCAGCGATGGGGTCAGCTAGAGCCAGGACTGGCCCTGATTGAGCCGCAGCCGGTGATGTTGCGACTTGAGCTCGAGTCACCTCTGTGACCACGACTGCTGTGACCACGACTGCCCGGCTGCAGTGGTGCCCCCTGCTGACCCTGAGCCTGGGTGCGGCAGTAACCCTGCCCGTGCTGTTGGTTGGATGCCGCCCCCAGGTGCCTAAGGAGGAGCCGGCCCAGCCTTTTGTCTTCCGCTCCCTCAACCTGCGCCAGAAGGATTCCAGCGGACGGCCCCTGTGGGAATTGACCAGCCCGGAGGTCCGCTACGACCTTGGTCGCCGTGTTGCCCAAGCCCGTGACCTGCGCGGCACCATCTATGCCAAGGGCCTACCCCTGTATCGAATAACGGCCAGCAGTGGCACCGTCATCAACGATGGTGAAGTGGTGCAGTTGGAGGGCCCGACCCGGCTGCAGCGACTTGGGCCCAAGCCACTTGTTGTGACCTCTACTCGTGTGCGTTGGTATCCCAAGCAGGAGCGGATGGAATTGGACCGCAGTCCGCGCGCTTCCCAGGGGGAGTTGCTCTTGTCCGCTCGGCGGGCCCGCTTCTGGATCAAGCAGGACAAGTTGGAGTTGCGGGGTCTGCCCCTGTTGGAGCGTTCAGGGGCCGTCGGCTTGAAGCTGGCGCTGAGTTCTGCAGATTGGTTCCCAACGACTGGCCAACTGATCGGTCGAGGACCAGTTCGGGGAGAACGGCGTCTGGCCGCTAGTGGAGTTCAAACACTTTCGGCCCCTTCCCTCAGCGGTAATTCCCTGCTTCAGCTGATCGACCTACAGGCGCCGGTGCAGGTGCTTGATCCTGGCCGCAAGGGCCGTCTTGATGCCAGCCATACCCGCCTAGACCTGGCACGGGAGCGCATTAGCAGTGCCCATCCATTCACCGCTGTGCTGGACCAGTCCCGGCTTAGCGGCACTGGCTTTGAAGCGATTGGTCCTAGTCACACCTTGGTGGTTCCACTTAATTGCCGCCTAACCCAACCGACGGATTCCCTCGTCGCCAATAGCTGCAGCTGGAATTGGCAGACAAATCAGATTGAGGCCCTTGGTGCTGTCGAGCTGCGCCGCACCGCTCTAGCCCAGGTCACCCGCTCACAGAGGCTTCAGGGCGTGCTCACTAAGCAGGGGATGGCTGTATTCAGCAGTCCGGGGGCACGGGTGGAAACTCGGGTGACTTTGCCCCCCCGGGCCCGATCAGGTCCTGATTCCCGCAAGCTGGCTCCATTCGCTCTCTAAGCCGCTGGGACCAACCCTCGAGCCAGGTCAAATCGCTGCGGTTAAAGCAGCGTGGCGACCAGCCGGCAAGCACTACCAAGCCCCTTGAGTCAATCGGCTGAACCACCACGGCTGGCACCCCAGGCAGCAGGCTCTCAAATTCAGCACGGCCTGGATAGAGGTTCAGATCTACAAGTGAGATGGCGGCCCCTTTTTCCTGGGCTCGCTGGCAGATTGCCCCTGGTTCAAAGGCCACCGGCGCCAGCAGGCCGCGGCGCAGCAAACACTTGTTTTGCCACAGCACCACCACCGCTGCCGCTGGGGTGGCGGTGAGCAACATCTGGCTACCCCAGCCCAATTCTTCTGCCAACTCTTCAGGTAGCCCATCTGCGAGCTCAACTCCCTGTACCCCTTCGAGGGCAACTCGGGCAGCCGCTTCGGGCAAGGCCCGGGTCCAGAGCACACCCACCAACATCAGAGCCACCGCCAAGAAACTGGCCAATACGGCGGCTCGCTCAAGGGCGGGATCGATGCTGGTAGCGGTTGTTTGATTCAGTACAACCAGGGCTAGGGAGGCCACCCCAGAGAGAAAACAGACCCTTGCGGGTGTGGAGGGGGCCATGGGGGTTAAGCAGGAGGCGACAGCTGGGCCCGCAGGCGGCAAACTAGATCCATGTTGGGCCTGAACCGTTGCCCCCTTCCCTGCGTGTGACCCGTCGGTTTCCCTTATTGGCAGTTGTGGCAGCCCTGTTTATGGGCTTTGCAGCCATTTGGATGCCTGCCCCGGCTCTGGCAATTGCCGCAAGTGGTTTACCGGCCTCCGCTCCCGAGGAACGCATCCTTGACACCGCCGATGTGTTGAGCCGAGCAGCCATCGGCGAGCTCAGCAAAACCCTCGAAAGCTTTTCAGCAGAGCGGGTGGATGCCCACTTGATCACCGTTAACCGCCTTGACTACGGGCTGAGCCTTTCCCAGCTCGGCAATTCAGTCCTGGAGCGTTGGTCCGAGTCTGGGGGCGAGCCCAACCAGGTGCTTTTTTTAATTGACAGCCAGACGAACAGTGCGGCGGTGGTGACCTCCCCAGGTCTGGTTACCCAGCTTGATGCCAGCCTGCTGCGCAGCACGGCCCGAACCACGATGGCCCAGCCGATCCGAGATGGTGGTCGCTATCGCCAGGGCAGCCTCGATGCCATGACTCGCCTGCTCACAGTGCTGCAGGGAGGTGAGGATCCCGGCGAACCAATCACCGCTGAGGTTGTCAGCCAGCCCACCAATATCCCCACGAAGGAGGAAACGAAGTCAAGCAATGCCTTCACTTGGATTGTGGTGCTTCTAACCGTTGGCACGATTGTGCCCATGCTCACCTGGTGGGTCTTCTCGCGCTGATCCGATGGCACTAACCAACTGGATGGGGGCATTTGGGCGCGCCCAAGCCCTAGACCTCAGCAACGATTTGGAGCGCGGTTATGAATCTGCCCTGCTCATCCAGAGCATTGAGCTAGAGCACTACAACGACCGGCCCGTACGGCCGGAATTGGACCTGCGTATTCCCAGGTCGGCCCAAGCCCAGTTGCTGCGTCGTTTCCGAGCTGCGCTAGAGGTCTGCCGCCAGTCTGTACAAACCCTGCAGGGCCACCGAGGCGAGCTGGCCGGTCAGGAAATCCGCCAGTTTCAACTGATTGAGTCTGTAGTTGCCCGCTACGCGGCCAGTAGGGATCCTCTGCCTGCCATCTCTCGCTCTCCTGAGGTGCTGCCCCGCAGCCTGATTGGTGTTGTTGATCAGGTACGTCGCCAGCTCGACCCCGAGGCAGAAGCGAATGTGGTGGCGGGCTTTCGCCGGCGCAGAGACTCCACTTTGGTGTCATTGCGCATCCTGCTACTGCTGATTTTGGTGCCGGTGCTGGTTCAGCAGATCAGCCGCACCTATGTGGTTTCGCCCCTAGTAGATCGCTTCGCTCCAGACAACGCTTTTCTTACCTATCCCAAACCAAAACTTGAGGAAAAGGCGGTTGAGAAATTGCGTCTTTTCCAGGCGGAGATTGAATTTGATGCCCTTTTAAACGGCAATCCCCTGCCAACCCGTGATGAGCTGCAGATGCAGCTGGCGAACAAGGCTCAGACGCTAAAGGATGAAGCCGATCTGGAAAGCACCCACGCCATTAAGAACGTGTTTGCCGATCTTGGTGGTCTGGTTGGTTTTGTTTGCGTTTGCTTGTTTGGTCGCCGTGATCTTCAGGTGTTGCGCGGTTTTCTTGATGAGCTCGTTTACGGATTGAGCGACAGCGCCAAGGCCTTCGGAATTATACTGTTTACCGATATTTTTGTCGGCTTTCACAGCCCGGAGGGCTGGACAGTACTGCTGGATGGCGTCGCTAACCACCTCGGCCTGCCCGCCCAGGAGAATTTCATAATGTTATTCATTGCCACCTTCCCGGTGGTTTTAGCAACTGTGTTCAAATACTGGATTTTCCGCTATCTCAACCGTGTATCACCCTCTTCTGTGGCCACGCTCCACAACATGAACGGTGGTGGTTGATTTTTGCCAGCCATGCACGCTCGTGCTTGGTCCTGCCCGCAGTGGCAAGAGCCGCTGGGCCGAGCACCTCGCTATGCAGTCGGGCCTACCGGTTACCTACTTGGCAACCGGGCCTCGGCCAACACAAGACGATGCAACCTGGTTGGCAAGGGTTGAGGCCCACGCCGCTAGACGTCCACCGCACTGGAACGTCTTGGAGGTTGATAGCGCCTTGGCCGGCGCCCTCGACTCTCTAAGCCCGCCTGGGTTTGCTCTGGTCGATTCCCTCGGCACCTGGGTCGCTGCTGGCCTCGAGCTCGATGCTTCTGCTTGGCAACAGCGCTGTACAGGCCTTGGCCAAAGCTTGAGCCGCTGCAAGGTGCCCGTGCTGCTCGTGAGTGAGCAAACTGGTTGGGGCGTAGTGCCAGCCACCGCGATCGGCGGTTTATTTCGCGATCGGCTTGGCTCTTTGGAGCAGCAGCTTGCCCCCCTCTGCGCTGCTATCTGGCTTGTGGTTGCGGGCCGCGCGCTCAATCTGAGCAACCTGGGTTTTGCCGTACCACCCCCTTGATCGTGCCGCGGATCGTTTTGTTCCAGCCGCAAATTCCACCCAACACAGGCAATGTGGCTCGCACCTGCGCCGCCACTGGCACGGAGCTGCACCTTGTGGAGCCCCTGGGCTTCCAAATCGATGATCGCCAGCTCAAACGTGCTGGCCTCGACTACTGGCCCCTGGTGTCCTTGCAGCGCCATGTCGACTGGTCAGCGTTTGCTGATCATCGAGTCCGCAGCGGCGGTCGCCTGATCGCCCTTAGTAGCCATGCAAGCCAGCCCTACACCAGTTGGCAATTTGAACCCGATGACTGGCTGCTGTTTGGCCGCGAAACCGACGGCCTGCCAACGGATGTGCTGGGCTCGGCCGATGCCGCCCTCACGATCCCAATGTCAGGCGCCAAGCGGCCCCAGCAGGCCGGAGTGCGTAGCCTCAACCTCTCCGTATCGGTTGGGGTCGTGTTGTTTGAGGCGCTACGACAACAGAACTTGCTGACATTGGCGTGATCCCCTGAAGTGACAGGGATCTGGTCAGCCCATCCGCGTTTGTTGTCGCAAGGAGCACTTGTGGCGCTGAGTTCCGTCCGCTACTGTCTGGCCGGCTTGGGGATATCGGCTTCTTCAAAAGCTTTGTCCGACTGAATGAAATGCATGAAGCCTTTGCAAACGACTCTGCGATTCCTGATCCCCTGCGCCATTGCCCTGCCGGCAGTGGTCGCAGCTCTTGACCCCGCCGATATCGAGAAGGCTTCTGTTGATTCTTTGATCGCCGCCCTACCTGCCCCCAGCATCGACAAGATCTGGGTGAAGGTGCGCCAGCCCATCAGCGTTGAAGAGCTTTCCGGCAGCCTCAAGCTTGATGAAGAGCGGCTGGCCAAGCTCAATGATGTCAACGAAGACCACCATTTCCGTCAAGGTGACTGGCTGGTTGTTCCCAGCCAGCAATCGAGGCAAATAAAGCAGCTGGCAGCGATCGATACCAGTGAGTTGCGTCGTACACCCCCTCTCCAGTCCCTGCCGCCTGTGGAGGACCGTGCTGTTGTCCGCTTTGGCGACACGGTCGTAAAGATTGCTCAGCGCTATGGACTGACCCTGCAGGAACTGCTGCGTCTGAATCCTGGCCTTGAAACAGCACGTCTTGTGGTCGGCAGCCAAGTACGGCTAGCCCAGGCATCATCCGGTCGCACCCGCATGGTGCTGGGGCTCAAGCCAACCACTAGCGGTGGTATCAGTTGGCCTGAATTGCCTGGTTTTGATGAGCTCAACAAGCCCTTCTCTGGCCCTAGCTCAGCTCAGGGCTGGATTTGGCCGACCAAGGGAGTTTTTACTTCCGGTTACGGCTGGCGCTGGGGACGCATGCACAAGGGCATCGACGTGGCAAACAACGTGGGGACCCCGATCGTGGCGGCCAAGGCTGGTCGCGTGGTCTTCTCTGGCTGGCACGACGGCGGCTACGGCTACTTGGTGACCCTGGCCCATGCCGATGGCAGCCGTTCCCTTTACGGCCACAACAGCCGTCTGATGGTCCGGGTAGGGCAGGATGTTGAACAGGGATCTTTGATATCCCATATGGGCAGCACAGGCCGAAGCACCGGCCCCCACCTGCACTTCGAGGTACACCCCCCTAGTTCCGGGGCTGCCAACCCACTCCATTTCCTGCCACCTAGAGCCTGATAAACTCAATCAACGGCTCGGTAGCTCAGCTGGTTAGAGCGTGGGATTCATAACCCCAAGGTCGGGAGTTCAAGTCTCCCCCGAGCCATTTCTTTGACTGGGCCTGGATTCAGGCCCTTTTTTATTTTCTATCTATTTGCTTACTAGCGCAATTCGACTGTGTTGAGCCTTTCTCGAAATGAGGCCACGTCGCCGTGATCGCTTGCCATGCTGCTCACCAGCTCAAACGGATCTGGATCAAGCTTTAGCTGTTGAACATCCGGCGAGGCGGAGGAGGCGCCAGCAGTTATGGCAGCACCACCCCGTCTTCCACGGACATAGCCCTGGGAGCGCCCCTCAATTGCCCGAATCAAGGACTTGCTGCGATTGACCTCGCCGATGCTCTGGCCTTCCTTGGGCCGGACCAAAGGGTTGCCTTTCAGCTCAGAGCGCAGCTGGCTAAGCAGACGGAAATGCCCAGTCGTGTTGTATTTCCGCAGCACACTCGGCTCCCAAGCCATCGCCATCACTCCCATAGACATCGCAAGGATCAGCCTATGGCCCCGCCAGCCTGGATCATGTGATAAATTGTGAACAGCAACTGGTAGTCGATCCGACTTTGGACTGAAGTCCCCAGTGTGCCCAGTCCTCACTTACTTAACCAGCATGTCCCGGCTAGTTGGCCTGCAGGCTCCCGATTTCACAGCCACCGCCGTAGTGGATCAGGAATTCAAGGAGATCAGTCTCTCCCAGTTCCGCGGCAAATACGTGGTGCTGTTCTTCTATCCCCTCGACTTCACTTTTGTCTGCCCAACGGAGATCATCGCTTTCTCCGAGCGCTACAACGACTTCTCCAGCCGCAACTGCGAAGTGCTGGGTGTTTCAGTAGATAGCCAGTTCAGTCACCTCGCCTGGGTTCAGACGGATCGTAAGAACGGTGGTATTGGTGATATTGCCTATCCCCTCGTTGCCGACCTCAAGAAGGACATCGCCCGCTCCTACGAAGTCCTCGATGAGGAAGCAGGTGTCGCCCTACGTGGTCTGTTCATCATTGATCCTGATGGCGTGATCATGCAGAGCACAATCAACAATCTGCCCGTGGGCCGCAGTGTGGACGAGACCCTGCGTCTGCTGCAGGCCTTCCAGCACATCCGCAACAACCCCGACGAAGTCTGCCCCGCAAACTGGAACCCAGGTGATAAGACCATGAATCCCGACCCGGTTAAGAGCAAGGAGTTCTTTGCCGCCGTCAACTGATTTCTATCAAGCTTCAATTTTTTGATCCTCAGCGATCAAACCCGGGGGCCTTTGGCCCCCTTTTTTACGACCGCTTGCTATGTGTCGAGTTTGCCAGCCTTCAATTGCGCAGGCTGCTAAGCAGTCTCAATCCGTCTAGCCCCCCTGTGATCGGGTCGCAGGCGCGCTCCGGATGGGGCATCAGACCCAACACATTGCCGCCTGCGTTGGTTAGGCCCGCCACATCACCAACCGAACCGTTGGGATTGCTTGAGTAGCGCAACACCACCTGACCATTTGCTTCGAGCTCAGCCAGTTGCTCGCTCTCGCACTGGTATCGCCCCTCCCCATGGGCGATTGGCAGCACGATCGCTTCTGCCTCGCTGTACCCTCTCAGCCAGCGACAGTTGCCCGGATTAACGCTCAGCGGTGTTGGTTCACAGAGAAAATGCAGCCGAGCATTGCGGGTGAGAGCCCCTGGCAATAACCCCATTTCTGTGAGTACCTGAAAGCCATTGCAGATACCCAATACCGCACCGCCTGCTTCAGCGAAAAGCTTCACCGACTCCAATACGGGGGCAAACCTGGCAATTGCACCGCAGCGCAAATAGTCTCCATAGCTGAAGCCGCCAGGGATCACCACTGCGTCTAGGCCGCTGAGATCGCGCTCCTCATGCCAAAGGAACCGGGTCGGTAGACCGACGCACCCCTCTAAGGCCCAGCGCATATCCCGGTCACAATTTGAGCCTGGGAACACCACGATGCCAATGGTCATTGCTGCTCCTCCCCGGCCTTTTCATGCAGCTCTAGCTGCCAATTTTCGATCACAGGATTGGCAAACAAGCGATCACTGAGTAGTTCCAGCTGAGCTTGGGCGGTGGTTTTGTCCGGAGCCTCCAGTTCCAGCTCTATTGCCTTGCCGATGCGCAGGCTGCGGACGCCGTCGACGCCGAGTCGGGCTGCTGCAGCCCTGGTGGCCTCGCCAGCCGGATCAAGCACCGAGGGCCGAAGTGAAACCTGAACGCGAGCGCGGAAGAGTGGCACCAGAGGAGCAGGAGGTTTGTTAAATCTTGGCAGCCCGATGGCCCGCTGACGTCAGTTTTGGTCAGCTTGAAAGCAGCCCCCTGGCATTTCAGCCGTGGCTTGGCGCTTCAACCCAGTTCCTATTGGCTTCTTGCCAGCCTGCAGGGCAGTGCTGGCAGGCTTGATAGCCATTTGTGCGCCAGCTGCGCTGGCCCAGCCGTTGCAGTGCCGTCTGGCTGATGGTCCTTGGCAGCCATGCACGATGCTCGTTGAAGCCCCGGCAGGTGAGTTGCCTATTCGGTGGACGATTGAGCTCGGCCCACGTCGAATTGACTTCCGCCACGACGGCAGCGGCACGGTGCAGATGCTTGATTCAGCTGGGTGGTTGCCGGTTGATACCAGCTGGATTGCGGGGCCTGCGCTCTGCTGGAACGGGCTATGCGCCCAAGGGGATATCCCCTTGGATTGATCAGCTAGTAGCAGCTGCCAGCTCACCGGTCAGGGCCTGGTTTAGGCAGGATTCGATAGCAGGGCGATCAAGTTGGAAGCCAAGCAAAACCAGCTCCAGGCCTGGGGCCTGCTGGGAGGCAGCAGCCTGCTCAACTCCTGGTTCAAACCAGCACTCCAACCGCGGTCCAACAGCCTGGATCTGAAGCGGTCGGTTTTTACCTGAAAGCCAAAGTCGCCCCTTGAGCCGGATCAGGGCGCTATCACCAACTAGCTGCAGCAGTTGTTGCTCAAGGGCAACGCGGCAGAAATCGCCAGGTAGGTCGAGGGCAAGCGACTCGATGGCGACATGGGTGTGATCGTGATGCTCGTGATGGTCATGGTCATGGTCATGGTCGTGATGGTCATGGCCTGTGGTGGTCGGCTGCCGGGGCTCAAGGCCCAGCACCAGCTCTGGGGAGACCACACCCCTGCCCATCGACAACAGCACAGCTCCTGGCTGCAGCTGGGGGGCAAGGCCCTCATGCACCAGATCAATCTCGCCGGCCGATAGGCAGTCGGCGCGGCTGATCAAAACCAGATCGGCAGCCTCAAGCTGCTCGGCAAACAATTCATCGATAGCCGAAGCGTGATCCAGGCTTGGATCAGCAAGCCGCTGGGCTTCGAGAGCGGCTGGATTTGCCACCACACTGCCTGCTGCAAGGGCTTCGCCATCAACAACAGCCACCACGCCGTTGAGGCGAATGCGGGTGCGGATTTGCGGCCAATTCAGGGCAGCAATCAGTGGTTCCGGTAGCGCCAGACCACTGGTTTCCACCACGATCCCATCGAGGCTGTCTGCTCGTTCAAGCAGCTTCTCCATGGTTGGCAAGAAGTCGTCTTGGACAGTGCAGCAGAGGCAGCCATTTGCCAACTCCACCAGGCGGGTATCGAGCTCATCCTCGGGGCAGAAACCACAGCTGCGCAGCAGCTCCCCGTCGATACCAACCTCGCCGAATTCATTAACCAGCACAGCCAGACGTTGGCCGCTGTTCAGCAGCAGATGACGCAGCAAGGTTGTTTTGCCCGCACCGAGAAAGCCTGTCACCACGGTGACAGGCAGCCTTCCAGTTTGTTTTGTCATCTCAGGCAGTCAAACCCGCCAGGGCCCAGGTGCCCCCAAGGGCCATTAGGGCGAAACCAAGCCAGCGCAGCTGGGTGGAAGAAAGGCGTGCCCCCAAAGGTCGCAACGCAATCAGTGCCAGCGCAAGCAGGGCTGCTTGGGAAAGAAACAGGCCCGTGCCGTAGGCCAATACGGGCATGGCGCTCCAGCCAAATACGGGGCCGCTTAGTACATATCCGTGCAAGGCCATGGCGGGAAGCAGCAGCAGGGGCGGCAACCGCCGCAGCAACACCAGTGCCTCAACAATGAGGGTGCAGGCCACTAGGGATTCAGCGCCTGGCATCCCTGGCCACAGCAGTCCAGCAGCACTGCCGAGCAAGCCAACAGCAAGTAGTCCCAGGCTCCAGCCAAGCCGTTGCTGCAACCCCACCAAGGAAAGTGCCAGTAGGAAAAGCAGATGATCCGGGCCCAGCACTGGGTGGGCGAGGCCACTCAGCACGCCATTGATCGTGCTGGGTTGCAGCTGGCTGACATCAGCAAAATGATGCGCCTGGACTGGGCTCATGGCGCCAATACCGACTGCTGCCAGGCCAGCACCTAGTAGCCAACGGCCCAGTGCTTGGCCGTGGGGTGGTGTTTTTGTCAAATTCATGGACCGGTCCGCGCCGTAGGAAGAACAAAACCGGCGGGCGTTCTGACTTGGCAATGGTTCGCAAGCAGGCCCCAAAGTTGGAGCAGATTCGCGGGCCAAGGCCTTTACAGCTGCGGGACAGTGTCGGATTTCCACCGACCTTTCCCCCTTACCTCCAGTGGCTGATCCCCACTGGAACCGGAAATTAGATGCTATCGGCAAGGGGCCCTATCGGCATGCCAGGCTTTCCTTGGTAGCGACTCCGGTGCTCGGATTGACACCGGCAGCGCGTTTACAGAGTGCTTTCTGCTCAGGCAGGTCGAGCACCGCGTCACTGAAATCAGCTCCTTCAATGGTTGCTCCTTTGAAGTGGCTCTGCATCAACATGGCGTTTCGCAGCACAGCACCACTTAGGTCAGTGTCCTCAAAGTGACTTGCGAAGGCCACCGCGTCTTCCAGGTTGGCGTCTTTCAGGTTGGCTCCGCGTAGGTCGCTGCTGTTGAAAACAGCTCCGCGCAGATCGGTTCCGCTCAGATCGAAGCCCGTCAGGGTCGCCTTCAAAAACTCCTGCTGTTGAAGGTTGCGCCCGTGCATGTCGGGTTGGAGGTCTTGTAGCGAACGCTGGCTGCGCAGCTCTGGGGCGGTGATCGCTGTGGCCGGAGAGACTCCCAGGCACCAGGTCAGCACTAGGGCCAGTGCGGCCAGCAGCCAGCTACCAGACCAACTCGCTCGGCTTTCAGATCTCGAGCTCATGGGCGCGCACTTACGGTGAATCATCAAGTTATGGCAACCATGGTGATGGCTTTGCGGGTGGTGGTTCCCCCCCACCCCCTGATTGGCCACTGGCTTGGCGTACTGCGCGATCGACACACGCCTAGCTCTCTTTACGCCTCCGCTACTGCCGAGCTAGGTCGCTGGCTCACTTATGAGGCTGTGCGCGATTGGCTGCCCCACAGGCGCATCCAGCTGGAATCACCACTTGCTCCGGCAGAGGCGGACGTGGTGGATCCGGCGGTTCCCCTGCTGGCAATGCCCCTGCTAACCGCTGGGCTTGGCCTTTGGCAGGGCGGCCAAACAGTGCTTCCTTCTGCCCAGGTGCTCCACCTCCAAGAAAGCCTCGGTGTGATAACCCCTCCAGCCGGGCCCATCCCCCCCCGCTGTGGAGTTTTGCTGTTCTTAGCGGAACTAGGAGATGGCGAATCCCTGCTCCATCTGCTTGATGACCTTTCAGCCCTAGGAGTGACGGGCGATCGCTTACGAGTGATTACATCCCTGGCCTCCGGGCCAGGACTCAAGGCTGTGGGGGAGCGGCACGGGAGCCTCACCATTTACGCCGCTGGCATTGATCCAGATTTGAACGAAGCCGGTGCGATCGTGCCGGGTATCGGCGATGTGAAGCAGCGGTTGTTCGGTGGCACGGTGCTGGATGAACTGCCCACCGATACCTAGGCTCGCTGAAGAAAGGGCTTGATTTATGGGTAATCACAACGGCGGCACCCCTGCTAGAGGCAGTTCCAGCCTCAGTGTCTTGGCAGGTGCTGTTATTGGTGCTGCCGGCCTTGCCTGGTGGTTGCTGGCTGAGGCAGAGCGACGCCGGCACCAAGCCCGGCCTGCCCGCGCCGCTGGAATCGCCGCCTCGCCGGCTCTTACCAGGACGGACCGGGACCTTCACGATCGGGTCCATGAGCTCAACCAGGCGATCGACGACGTGCGCCGTCAACTGGAGACCATGACCATCCAGGGTTAAGTCTTCTGGGCCTATCGCCCCGGTGGGTAGGTTTCTTCAAGCCCAACCCACCACCATGCTCCGCTCCGCTGCGATCACGCAAGGCATTCAGCGCTCCCCCAACCGCGCCATGTTGCGGGCCGTTGGCTTTGGTGATGGCGATTTCAACAAGCCGATTATTGGCGTTGCCAATGGCTACAGCACAATTACACCTTGCAACCTGGGCTTAAACGAGCTAGCTCAGTGCGCCGAGACGGCTCTTCATACAGCCGGTGCAATGCCCCAGATGTTTGGCACCATCACGGTGAGCGATGGCATATCAATGGGCACGGAGGGAATGAAGTATTCCCTGGTGAGCCGCGAGGTAATTGCCGATTCGATTGAAACTGCCTGCAACGCCCAAAGCATGGATGGCTTGCTGGCAATTGGTGGTTGTGACAAAAATATGCCAGGAGCCATGTTGGCCATGGCGCGCATGAATATTCCCTCCATTTTTGTCTACGGTGGCACGATTAAGCCTGGCAAGCTTGGAGCCTGTGATCTCACGGTAGTAAGTGCTTTTGAGGCTGTCGGTCAATACAGCGGTGGTCGTATTGATGAGCAAGAGCTCACTGCTATTGAAAAGAATGCCTGTCCAGGTGCCGGCAGTTGTGGCGGCATGTTTACTGCCAATACTATGAGTGCCGCCTTTGAAGTATTGGGGTTAAGCCTGCCTTACAGCTCCACCATGGCTGCAGAGGACCCTGAGAAAGCAGAGAGTGCTGCTCGCAGCGCAGAGGTTTTGGTTGATGCACTTAAGGCAAACATCTTGCCTAGTGACCTACTCACCCGAGAGGCCTTCGAAAATGCCATCAGCGTGATCATGGCGGTGGGCGGCTCTACCAATTCCGTGTTGCACCTACTGGCGGTGGCCCGCACCGCTGGAGTACCCCTAACCATCGACGACTTTGAGACGATCCGCCAGCGGGTGCCAGTGATCTGCGATCTGAAGCCCAGTGGCCGCTATGTGACCGTTGACCTTCATCAGGCTGGTGGCATACCCCAGGTGATGAAGCTGCTGCTTGATGCGGGCTTACTGCATGCCGATTGCCGCACCATCGAGGGCAAAACCCTGGCTGAGTTGTTGGCATCTGTTCCTTCCGAGCCCCCCTCTGGTCAGGATGTGATCCGTCCACTTAGCAACCCCCTCTATCCCAAAGGGCACCTAGCGATTCTCAAGGGAAACTTGGCAGAAGAAGGTGCGGTGGCCAAGATCAGTGGGGTTAAAAATCCTGTAATCACCGGTCCAGCAAGGGTTTTTGAAAGCGAGGAATCCTGCTTGGCCGCAATCCTTGATAAGCAGATCAACCCCGGTGATGTGGTGGTAGTGCGCAACGAGGGCCCGGTGGGAGGCCCTGGCATGCGGGAGATGCTCAGTCCTACTGCTGCGATCGTGGGCCAGGGCCTGCTCGATTCGGTGGCCCTGATCACCGATGGCCGCTTTTCAGGCGGTTCCTTCGGTCTGGTGGTGGGTCACGTTGCACCCGAGGCTGCCGTGGGGGGCACCATCGGCCTGGTTGAGGAAGGGGACAGCATCACGGTCGATGCCATCGAATTGCTAATTCAGCTCAATGTCCCTGATGTGGAAATCGCTCGGCGGCGCTCGGCCTGGGTCAAGCCTGAGCCCCTTTACCGCACTGGGGTGCTTGGCAAATATGCCCGCCTGGTTGGTAGCAGCAGCCGGGGTGCGGTGACCGATGAGATCTAATAGCCAAAGCCAGGCCTCAGTCCAGCGGCACTAACAGGGCCCTGAGTCTTCGTGCCAAAGCCTCCAGGGGGGCACCATCAACTGGTCGCTCGCAGCGGAGCCCTGACTCCGGCTCCATCCACACCGGATGGCTCCCCTGCCAAAGCAGGGGGCGTTGATGGTCGTGGCACCAGGCCAGGGTGAGGTTGAGGTCATCACCGCTGCGATAGATCTCAATTTCGAGATCGGCGGCGGGATAGCGCTGTCCATCGGCCTGTCTTACCTCCAGTCTCAAGTTGCAATCGTCGCAGCGCTGAGTGTCATCCAGGGGCAGCACGGCGTGACGCAATGGCTTGCGACAGAGATCGGCGGCGGCTGCAACCAGCTGTTGCAGGTTGCTATTAACCAGCTCAGGGGTAGCCACGTACAGCGCGAAGTTGTAGGTAGATCGGACCGGCGCGGAAGCCAGCATTTAAGCCGCCATCATCGGCGAAGCGTGAATGCAAAAGTTGCAGCCTGGTGATCCGGCTTGGGTCAAATTTCATGGGCAGCCCCACCGGCTTAGCGCGCACCGAGGCTCGTAGATCTGCGAACGGAATCCTCACGAGGCTGGGTCCCTCTGGCTCCGTAGCGAATTCGATCACCCAGCGCAGGCCCCCAGGGATCAAGTTGGTGAGTCCGGCCAGACCGTCAGCGCAGGCAACCGCCAACTTGAAGCGTCTGCCAGCACCAACCAGCTCAAGTTCAAGCCCCTCACAACTCGAGAGATCGAGAGGGGGAGAAAACAGAGGCGAGCGGCAACTGATGAAGCCCCCTCCCTCCTCAACGAGCGTGCCTTCAAACTCCAGCCCTGTTGAGGCGATCCGGCAGTTTCCCTGGCTGCGACCACCCATCACGGTGTCGTTTAAGGCATGCCAGCCAATGAAGCCGTCGCCGCTGGCGATGGAAATCATTGGCTGACTCCAGCCGCTGCTGCTTGGTCAGCAAATATCAGCACCTCACTGGCGGGCTTAACCAACTTGGCTGGGGTCCGCAGAGATGATTCCTCGGGGTCGAGTAACCGTTGCAGGGCCTGCACCTTGCCGGCGCCACTCACTAGGAAGACCACCCGCCGCGCTGCTGAAAGGGTTGGGGCTGTAAGGCTGACCCGGGGTAGACCCTTGCCCTGCCCCAGGGTTACGGAGCGGTCTCGCACCCCCGGTGCAGCGGTGCCTGGAAACAACGAGGCGGTGTGACCATCGTCGCCGAGGCCCAACAGCACCACGTCCAACACCGGTGGGAAGTTGCCGCACAGCTGTTGCAGCAGGTCTGCGTACGCTGCCGCTCCCTGCTCCGGGCTGGCGAGCTGGGTGGGAACCGCATGCAAGCAGGCCTTACTAGCGGGGAGCTCCGCCATCAATGTTTCCCTAAACATGCGGGCATTGCTGGAGGGGTCGTCGCTCGGCACCCAACGCTCATCACCGAGCAACACATCGACCCGATCCCAGGGCAGGTGTTGCTGACCAAGTAGGCGATAGGTCGCCTTCGGTGTCTCTCCGCCGGCCAGTGCTATCTGGGCGCGGTCGCGCTGGGCCAATACCTGATCAAGCTCTGAGGCCAGGGCTTGGGCCGTCTGACGGGCGAGCTCAGCTGCCGACTCAGCCACCACCAGGCGATAGCGAGTATTGGAGCCTGGAGTGATTGGGGTCATTGGTTCAGTCCAGCCACTCGGTGTGGAAGTTGCCAGGCTTGTCGACCCGCTCGTAGGTGTGGGAGCCAAAGCAGTCGCGCATGGCCTGGACCAGGTTTTGGGGTAGGCGGGCGCTGCGGTAGCTGTCGATGTAATCAAGGGTGCTGCTTAAGCAGGGCACGGGAATCCCCGCCAGGGCAGCGCCGGCAACCACCTGCCGCAGCCCGGGCAGACGCCTGTTGATCTGCTCGGCAAACCAGGGGTCGAGCATGAGGTTGGCCAGGCTGGGGTTGGCGCCATAGGCATCCTGAATTCGCTGCAGCAAGCGGGCCCGGATGATGCAGCCCCCTTTCCAGATCTGGCCGATGGCCGAAAAATTGAGGTTGTAATCGTGCAGCTTTGAGGCTTCCTGCAGCAGGGCCATGCCCTGGCCATAGCTAACTATGCAGGCGGCAATGCAGGCATCGCGCAGGGGAGCCATGTCATCTGCCGCGCTGCCAAGATTGAAGCTGTGGGCGGCAGGCTCTGGCAGCAGGGCGCCCGCCTCGAGTCGCTCGGAGCGCAGCGAGCTCAGCACTCGGGCATTGAGGGCGGCATAGATGGTTGGCACGGGTACACCCATCTCCAGGGCACTCACCACGGTCCAAAGACCAGTGCCCTTTTGGCCAGCCGCATCCACGATCGCCTCCACTAGATCGGCACCGGTTTCGGGATCCTTGGTGCGCAGGCAAACCTCGGTGATCTCCACCAGGAATGAGGCCAACTCCTCGGTTTGATTCCAGCTGGCCAGGACGTCGGCCATCTGGTCGCCGTTCAGTCCGCCAACCCGCTTCATCAGGTCGTAGGCCTCAGCCAGGATCTGCTCAATGCCGTATTCGATGCCGTTGTGCACCGTTTTGACGAAGTGACCAGCGCCCCCGGGGCCGATGTAGGTGACACAGGGACCATCGTCTACCTGGGCTGCCATCTTGCGCACCAGCGGTTCAATGGCGTCGTAGGCCGCCTTGGTGCCACCGGGCATCATGCTCGGCCCTTCCAGGGCGCCTTTGGCGCCACCGGAGACGCCCATGCCGATGTAACCGAAGCTCTTGCTCTCCAGCTCGGCAACGCGCCGTTCCGTATCGGCGTAGAGAGAATTGCCGCCATCAATCAGCAGGTCACCCTCCTCAAGGAAGGGGGAGATTGCCGCAATTGTGTCGTCAACGGGCTGGCCCGCCTTGACCATCATCAGGATGCGGCGTGGACGCTCCAGGGTCGCCACAAACTCCTCAAGGGTCGCGGCGCCAACAATGTCCTTGCCTGCACCACGACCTGCCAGAAAATCATCGGTTTTTGCCTTGGTGCGATTGAAGACAACGGAGGAGTAGCCGTTGCGCTCAGCATTGAGGACGAGGTTTTCCCCCATCACTCCCAAGCCGATCAGGCCGAAATGCGCCTTACCCATGACTGAATTTGAAGCTTTTGGCGACAGTGTGGCGAAGCGTGCTGGTCAGCCCAGGCATCCGTCACAACTTGGTGGCAAAGGTGTCAGCAACTCCTGGTTTTTGGCCCGACACCTTGGCAGCTTCCCCTGCTCAGATCACCGTGCCGTCAGCGATGGTCCCATTTTTGACAACCACCACAATGCCGTTGCGTATATAGAAATTGAGCTCGGGTCGGTCAGCTTCCTCCACGTGGTCCTTGTTGACGATCGTGACGTTGTTGCCGATCCGCACGTTCTTGTCGAGGATGGCCCGTTTAACAGTGGTGCCCCTGCCCACGCCCAGGGGGATGCCCCCACGCTCGCGCAGAGCTAGGCGCTCCTCGGAAGACTCGAAGTAGTCGGCTCCCATCACCAGGGTGTCCTGGAGCACCACCTCGTCTTCAACGCGGGAGCGCACACCCAATACGCAGTGGTGAATGCTGCAGGCCTTGAGCAAGGAGCCCTCACCGATTATCGAGGCGGTTACCTGGGCGTCTTGCAACTTGCTGGGGGGCAAGTAGCGGGGCCTGGTGTAAATCGGGAACTTCTCGTCGTAAAAGGAGAAGGCCGGGTTGGGTTGGTCGGTAAGCGCCAGGTTGGCTTCATAGAAGGCGCCGATAGTACCGATGTCCTCCCAGTAATCGTCAAAGAGGAAGCTTTGGAGCCGGTCGCCGCGGGCGAGGGAGGCGGGGATGATCTCTTTGCCAAAGTCTGTTGAAGTTGGGTTGCTGCTCAGCAGGTCAAAGAGGGTGTCACGGCTGAATACATATATGCCCATCGAGGCGAGGTATGGGCGTTTGGCCGCCTCCTCCGGCGAGAGGCCAAGGGCCTGGGTGTCGACTCGCATCGTCTCCAGCTCCGCACCCTTGGGCTTCTCGCGAAACTCCTGGATGCGTCCATCACGGCTGGTGCGCATCAGGCCAAAGCCCTCGGCTTGAGCGGGGTCCACGGGCAAGGCACCCACAGTGAGCTGGGCGCCGGTGTCGATGTGGTGCTGTACAAAACGGCTGTAGTCCATCCGGTATAGCTGGTCACCGGAAAGAATCAAGTAGTGGTCAACGTCCCATTCGTGGAAAAGCCACTGGTATTTACGGACTGCATCCGCCGTGCCCTCAAACCAGCTTGGGCTTTCTGGGGTCTGCTGGGCTGCCAAAACCTCCACAAAACCTTGGCCAAATCCAGCCGAAAGGTTGTAGCTCATCGTCAGGTGACGATTCAGCGACGCACTGTTGAACTGAGTAAGTACATAGATTTTGTTGATTTCCGAATTAATGCAATTGCTGATTGGAATGTCAATCAGCCGATATTTTCCTGCCAGTGGCACTGCTGGCTTGGCCCGCATTTTGGTCAACGGGTAAAGGCGGGTACCAGCACCACCTCCCAGAATTATCGCCAGTACACGCTTCATAAATCCTGCTACCAGCGGGTCTCGGGGCTGACCGTACTTGAGCGTCCTGCTATTGGGCGAGCCTTTTGATCACCTGCGGCACGAACTGTTGCAGTGCCGCAGGCTGGGGCTGGTTCAGGGCTCTGGCGGACGCTCCTGCAGCTCAAAGAGATCCTCGAGGACTCTCATGGCGCTGTGTCGCTGCTGGCGCGGCTGGGGGGCCCGCAAGTTGGTAACAGGCGTGTGCAGGATCTTGTTGATGATGCCCTTGCTGAGGGCTTCAACCACCTTGCGCTCCCTGGCTGAGAGGTCTGGACCCATGCGGCTCAAGGCCTTCTGGAGTTCCTGCTCACGGATGTCTTCCAGCTGGCGCCGGAGGCGGTTTACAACCGGCACCGCTTCAAGCCCGTCCCACCATTCCAGGAAGGCACGAGACTCCTCCTGCAGCAGCCCTTCGGCCTCAGCTGCCATTTCGCGCCGAGCCTCCTGGTTGCGGTTTACCACCTCCTGCAAATCATCAACGTCGTAGGACTGCACGCCGGGCAGGCCAGCCGTATCGGCCGAAATGTTGCGGGGTACGCCGATGTCTACCAGCATCAAGCTGGAGCGGCGATTCAGTCCGCTGAGGCGCTGCGCCGTAATGATTGGTGTGTCAGCAGCGGTACTGGTGAAAACCAGCGAGCAGGTGCTGAGGCAATGGTCCAGGTCGTCAAGGGGACGGCACTGAACTGGCAGTGCTGGGAAGTCAGCGGCCAGTAGTTCCGCCTTGCTAACCGTGCGGTTAAGCAGCACGAGTCCCTTACAGCCCTTGGCCTGAAGGTGCTGTAGCAGCAGCCTGGCCATGCGCCCTGCTCCCACCACGGCCACTTGCTCCTGATCAAGGGGCACCAGCTCATCGAGGCCTCGAGCTTGGCCCACCTTGAGCTGGGCCAGCTCCACCGCCGCTGAACTGATCGAGACAGCGCCGGTGCCAAGGTTCGTTTCTGTACGGACCCGTTTGCCGGTACTAACTGCCTGGGTAAGCAGCCGATTGAGGATTGGCCCAACGGAGTGGTGCTCCTGGCCAAGCCTCACCATTTTTTTTACTTGAGAGAGGATTTGCCCCTCCCCAAGCACTAGAGAATCGAGGCCGGCTGAAACCCTCAGCAGGTGGCTGATCGCCTCCTCGTGGTGAAAGGTAAATAAGTGCGGTGTGAGCTCCTCGACCGCCAAGCCGGAGAGCTGGCTTAAAAAAGCTCCGACAGCAGAAATACCCCGCTCCGGATGGCGGAGCAGGGTGTAAATCTCCAGCCGATTACAGGTGCTGAGTATGGATGCCTCTAGCACCTGATCGTCAGCCCGCAGCTGCTGCAGCGAAGCCTCCATGGTTTGTTCCGGGATGCTGAGGCGCTCCCGGATCTCCACTGGAGCCGTGCGATGACTGAGGCCGACGACGGCAATGTGCATGGAGGCTGGCTGGGGTGCTCGGACTACGGCGGGCTTCAGCTCAGCGCGATGCTCTGGGCTCCATCCTTCATGTGAATGGTATTGGTAAAGCGAGCGGTGTTGTCCAGGTTGCTGATCACCAGGGAGCTGGTGCGGGTGCAATCCTTCTCAAACTTGACACCGTGGAACAGCAGGCCATCGGTGATGCCACTGCCAGCGAATACCACGTTTTCACCTGAAGCAAGCTCCTCTGCCTCGTAGATCTTATCTACGTCGGTGATGCCCATCTCGTTAAGACGAGCGATGTTGCCTTCCTTGGTGTAGTCAGCCCACTCAGATGTCTGAGCCACCGCGGGGTCGTACACGAGCTGGCCCTGGAAGTGACCGCCAAGGGCGCGCATGGCAGCGGCGGAGATCACGCCCTCGGGGGCTGCGCCGATGCCCATCAGGCAATGGGTGCCAGTGCCTGCAAAACCGCAGGCGATAGCGGCCTGAACGTCGCCGTCCGAGATGGGTTGAATCCTGGCGCCAGTAGCACGGATCTCGGCGATCAGGTCCTTGTGACGAGCGCGGTCCATCACGACGATGGTGAGTTCGCTGGCTGCAAGACCAAGGCACTCGCTGAGGATCTTGATGTTCTCGGTAGCCGACTTACGGATGTCCACCTTGCCCTTGGCAGCCGGGGGGGCAGCCAGTTTCTTCATGTAAAAGTCGGGAGCGTTGAAAAGTCCCCCGCGATCAGAAGCGGCCAGGACTGCCATGGAGCCTCGCTGGCTGTTGGCGCAGAGGTTGGTTCCCTCGCAGGGATCAACGGCGAAATCCACGCCGGGGCCGGTGCCACTGCCTACTTCCTCGCCGATGTAGAGCATGGGAGCTTCATCGCGCTCGCCTTCGCCAATAACGATGCGGCCCTGCATTTGGATGAGGCCCATGCGGGTGCGCATGGCTTCAACGGCTGCAGCGTCTGCTTCATCTTTCTTGCCTAGGCCGGTCAGTTCGGCAGAGGCGATGGCAGCTTGCTCAACGACCTCGAGAATTTCCTGGATGAGGGTGCGATCCACGGTGATCCGGCAGGGGAATGGGCTTCAGTAATGGCGTCGGCCGGGCGGGACACGGTTCAGAATCCTGCTGCTGCCAAGCCTTTCGAAGATGAAGCGGCCGCAACTGTATCAGTGCCTGCGGCCATGGGACCTAGGGACCACTCAAGGCTTGTCTGCAGACCACTTCCTACAATCCAAAGCCACCCGATCGGTTGATCCAGCATGAGCACCAAATCCCTGGTGATCTCCCCGTCAATTCTGTCCGCCGACTTCTCCCGTCTCGGCGACGACGTTCGTGCTGTCGATCAAGCTGGTGCCGACTGGATCCACGTAGACGTCATGGATGGCCGGTTTGTGCCGAACATCACAATTGGCCCCTTAATTGTGCAGGCGTTGCGGCCTGTAACCACCAAGACCCTCGACGTTCACCTAATGATCGTTGAGCCCGAGCGATACGTGGCCGATTTTGCCAAAGCTGGCGCAGACATCATTTCTGTGCAGGTTGAGGCTTGTCCGCATCTGCATCGCAACCTTGCCCAGATCAAGGATCTTGGCAAACTTGCTGGTGCCGTACTGAACCCCAGCACCCCTTTAGACACGCTCGACTACTGCCTGGAGCTCTGCGATCTAGTGCTGATCATGAGTGTCAACCCTGGCTTCGGCGGCCAGAGTTTCATCGACAACCAGGTGCAAAAGATTCGCGATCTACGCCGCATGTGCGATGAGCGTGGCCTGGACCCTTGGATTGAAGTGGATGGCGGCATCAAGGCAGAAAACGCCTGGAAAGTAATTGAAGCGGGCGCGAATGCCATCGTTAGCGGTTCTGGTGTTTTCAACCAGCCTGATTACGCCGCAGCAATCACCGGGATTCGCAACAGCAAGCGTCCCGGGGCATGAGCCTCTGAATTGGTTCACAATCTAATTCAGAATCCAGTTCCCTATCCCCCCGCGCATGTGTGCGGGGGGACTCAAATAGGTTTAGCTCCTATCTGTAGTGGAATAAACGCGCTTGGGGTTTAGCTGTCAAAGAACCAGCCGTAGCTGTGCAAGCCAATGCCCAGTAGATTTACACCGATATAGCAAACCACGATAACTACCAAACCTGCTGCGGCTACTAGAGCCGGCTTACGTCCCTGCCAGCCACGGATCAAGCGAGTGTGCAAATAGGCGGCGTAGACGAGCCAGCAGATCAAGGCCCAAGTTTCCTTCGGATCCCAGCTCCACCAGCTGCCCCAGGCCTCGTTGGCCCACACCGCTCCACTTACCAGACCAACCGACAGCAGCAGGAAGCCCACTGTGATCGTGCGGTAGCTGAGGGAATCAAGCTGTTCAACCGCAGGCATGGCAACGCTGCTTAGTTGCAGCTGGGGTGTAGCCAGTTGGGCCTGGCGATAGCCGCCACTGCCGATGGAGCTGCTGCGTAGTTCCAATGAATTGCCGCGGTCAGTGAATAGCACCGCCAACGAAAGCAATGACCCCACCAGCAGGGCCGCGTAGCTGACCATGATCACGCTGACGTGCATCACTAGCCAGCTAGAGCGGAGGGCCGGCACCAGCGGCGAGGCTTCCTGGAGCCGATCAGGTAGGGCAAAGCTGGCAAAAGCAACACAACCGAGGGCCATGGGGGTTGCCGCTGCAGGCACCAACGGCGAAGGCCAGCTGCGCTCAACCAGCAGCTGGGTGAGGGTGCAGCCCCAGGCGAGAAAGCAGAGGGATTCGTAGAGGTTGCTGATCGGGAAATGCCCCGATTCCCACCAGCGCAACACCAATTGGGCCGTGAGGCAGAGATTGGCGCCGGCAACCAGCAGGCGTACCGCCGTGCTCGATCGGCCGCCGCTAAGCGACCAGAAGGCCAGCGGCAGAGCGACCAGCAAGAGGGCAAACGCCGTCAGACCCAGGCCAAGCACTGGGTCGTTCAACAGGGCGGGCACGGGCAATGAATCGGTATCTGCTCAGTTTGGCGAATGGCAGGTGCTGTTAGCGGCTGGCCTGCCGTAACAGATACACGCCGCCACCCAAACCGATCACCACTGGCAGCCAGGCGGAGAAGTAGGGACTGAGCGTCCCCTTGACCCCGAGCGAACTGAAAACAAATGCCACCAGGTAGTAGCCAAAGATCAGCAGGACGCTGAGTCCGAATCCCTGGCTACGGCTGCGCCGCGAATGGGGGCGCACTCCAAGGCTGCTACCAATTAATCCAAACACCAAGCAGACTGCGGGGAAGGCGAACTTCTCCTGGATGCGAACTCGCAGCTTGCGGGCACCTTGCAGATCACTTGCCTCTCTGAGCAGCCGTTCGGCGGTTCGTGCTTGGCCGATTGTCATTGAATTGGAATCCTTTGGCAGCTTGGCAACCTGAAGCGGCTGACTACCCAGCGGATATAGGTAGCGGTCGAAATCAGCTGAAGTGGTGGAGCTGTCCGATCCCTCCGTGACCCCAAAGACATGGCCATCAAGGAATTCCCACTGGGCATCGGCCTCGCTCCAGCGGGCTCGATCGGCACTGAGCAGCACCCGTTGATCTCGGCGTGAAAGGTCTAGCAGGGTGACCCGCTCCATCACTCCTTTATTGAAGCGTTGGGCGTAGAAAAAGTGGGTAAGGCCCCGCTCCGTGCTGCCGTCTTCCGCCTGTATCTCACCGTATTTAGAGAACATGACGTTGTCTTTCTGCTCGCCAGATACGGCACGTCCAATCGCACGGTTGAGGGTGTTTTTGGCCTCGAGCAAGGTGCGCGGCACTATGGCCTCGTTGAAGGTGAAGGTGAGCATGGTCATCACCAGCGCGATAGCAACGGCGGGCACCACCATTCGCCAGGTGGCAACGCCCACGCTGCGCAGGGCGGTGAGCTCACTGTTGCCTGAAAGCTTTGAATAGGTGAGCAACGTGGCCATCAGCGTGGCCATGGGGAAAGAGAGCACAAGAAAGGAGGGCATCTCCAGTACCAGCACCCGCACGGCCACATCTAGGGGCAACCCCGATTCCGCAACCCGGCGGACAAGCTCAAATACGGCACCTACTGAGAGGGAAACGGCGGTGAATGCGGCTACACCGAAAATCAGGGGGCCGATCAGTTCCGCCAGTAGCCAGCGATCAAGCAGGGGTAGGTGGCGCCAAGGGGTCAGCAGCTGCTGGCGTGCGCGATGTGACCAACTCATAGCCGGAAGGATTCTCCGAGGTAGTGGCGGCGAACCAGGGGATCGGAACCCACCTGCTGAGAGCTGCCGGAAGCCAAAATCGATCCTTCAGAAAGGATGTAGGCCCGATCTGTGATCGCCAGGGTTTCGCGCACGTTGTGGTCTGTGATCAGCAGACCCATTCCCCGCCCCTTGAGCTGGTGGATCAACTGCTGCAGGTCTGACACCGCGATTGGGTCTACTCCCGCAAAAGGCTCATCCAGCAGCAGGTAGCTGGGACCTTCCACACCCACAGCCAATGCCCGGGCAACCTCACAGCGCCGCCGCTCACCTCCGGACAACTGGTAGCCCTTGCGGTTTTGAAATTCGCTGAGGTGAAAATCCTCGATTAAGCCATTGAGGCGCTGGCGCCTCAGCTCCATCGGCGTGGCACTTTCTTGCAGGGCAAGGCTCAGGTTGTCACGCACACTTAGCTGCCGAAACACGCTGGGCTCCTGGGGCAAGTAGCCGATGCCTAGGCGGGCACGTTGGGGCATGGGCAGCTGTTCGATTGCCATGCCATCCATCAACACCTGGCCGGAGTCGGGGCGCAATAAGCCAGTCACCAAACCAAAAGTGGTGGTTTTGCCCGCCCCGTTTGGACCAAGCAAGCCCACAACTTCACCAGGCTCCAGCTGCAGCGACACGTGGTTGACCAGCATTCGGCCGCCGATGGCCAGGGCCACATTGACGAGCTCCAGGCTCATGGCGACATGCCTTCTTTTGGTGTTGGCGCATTTATTCGGTAGTGGGTGATCACTTGTTGTCCAGGGGCGGGCTCAGCCACGATTCGCTCCCGCTCCACCAGGTACACCAACCGTTCAGCCCGAATGCTATGACCCGAATCTTGAATTACATCCACATCACCGCTGAGCACCACCCTGCCCTCACGACTGAAGTATTGGGCCTGACGGGCCGTGGCCACTACCCGTTGGTCTGGGTAAACGATGCGCACATTGCCGGTTGCTGTCACAACCCCGGTGCTGTTATCGGCCTTTTGCAAGTCGGATTCAATCGTTACCAGCCCACTGGTGGGAGTCACCAAGGCGGGAGCTGCAAGCGCAGGGGCCAACATTGCCGAGAGGAAAAGGGGCATGGCCATCAGCCGCAAGAGCACGGAGCGCCTAGGGGTAAATAGCAACAGTTGGGTATGAGCCATTGAGTAATTTTTAATCTGTAGAACGGTTACGGGGCGGCGTCTTAACCAATCTGGGCAATTCCAAACCCTCAATTGGAGTCTGCTGCTGCAATGCCAGCAGCCGCTGCATGGATGTGTTGATCAATGCGACTAAATCTATGCCTAGGGCGGTAGGCGAACAAGCCTTAAGGCGGCCTAGACCCTCACCCATCAGGATTGTGGCGCCACGGCAGTTTCCCCGTTCAAGGTGAAGTTCCGCCACGGCGATTTGCAGAATTCCCTGCAAAACTGGCCGCATAGGACCAGCTGTTTCATGCCAGAGGGATTCGAAGCCGTCGTGGCAGGCATACCAATCACCGCTGTTAAACAAGAATATGGCCTCGCCCAGACGGGTGTCGGCCAATAATTCCTGCTCTTCGCTTAAAACCTGCTGCTCAGGGTTCGAGCGCACTGATCAGCGCTTAGCGGCCTTTTTGGAAGGCAGTTTGCGCAATCTGATCGATTGGGGTGTGACCTCAAGCATTTCATCGGGTCCGATGTACTCGAGAGCCCGCTCTAGGGTCATCTGGATAGGTGCCTGCAAGGTGTCAAGCACCTCTGCGCCAGCCGAGCGAATATTGGTAACCTGCTTTGCCTTGCAAACGTTGAGTTCTAGGTCGGGTGGTCGGTTGTGTTCGCCAACAATCATTCCCTTGTAGACCTTGGTACCAGGCGTAATGAAGAACTGGCCGCGATCTTCCGCACCCTTCAGTGCATAGAAGGTGGCTGTGCCTTCCTCAAAGGCAATCAACACGCCATTGCGGCGGTTGTCCATGTCTCCCTGCATCGGCCGGTAGTCGAGGAAGGAGTGGCTCATGATGCCCTCGCCCCTTGTGGCGCGAATGAATTCGCCTCGGAAGCCAATCAGGCCCCGAGCTGGCACCACAAACTCAAGCTGGGTGCGACCATCATTCGTATTTTCCATGTTCTGCATCTCGGCTTTGCGAATGCCTAGCTTCTCGATGCAGGCGCCCACTGACTCCTCAGGCACATCCAAAACCAAGGTTTCGTAGGGCTCCGATGGGGTGCCATCAATGGTGCGGAAAATCACCTGGGGCTGGGATACCTGGAACTCATAACCTTCACGGCGCATTGTTTCGATCAGGATGCCAAGGTGTAATTCACCACGGCCGCTGACGGCCCAGCGATCGGGTGAGTCGGTGTCCTCTACCCGTAGGGCGACGTTGGTGAGCAGTTCTTTCTGCAGGCGATCTCGCACCTGACGGCTGGTCACAAATTTGCCCTCCTTGCCAGCGAAGGGAGAGTCATTGATGACGAAAGTCATCTGAAGGGTGGGTTCGTCAACCCGAATCAGGGGCAGGGCCTCAGGGTGATCGGGGCAGGCAATCGTCTCACCAATATTTACCTCGTCAAAGCCGGCCACGGCCACGAGATCGCCAGCGCGGGCCTCCTCAATTTCAACGCGCTGCAGGCCCTGGAAGCCAAGCAACTTGCTGATGCGGCTGCGCTTGATGCTGCCGTCGTCACGGATAAGCGCAGCAGGTTGGCCAGCCCTGATTGTGCCGTTGTGGATGCGTCCAATCATGATCCGACCCAAAAAGTCGGAGTAGTCCAAGGTGGTGACTTGAAGCTGCAGCGGCTTCTCGGGATCGCCCACTGGAGGCGGAACGTGCCGCAGGATCGCATCGAAGAGCGGTTTCATATTGTCGCTCTCGGTTTTCATGTCTGGCTTGGCGTAGCCGCCCATGCCACTCCCAAACAAATAAGGGAAATCGCACTGGTCGTCGTCGGCACCCAGCTCGAGGAACAAGTCGAGAACCTTGTCGACAGCAACCTCGGGGTCTACCCGGGCCCGATCAATCTTGTTTACGAAAACGATTGGACGTAACCCTTTCTCGAGGGCTTTTTTAAGCACAAATCGGGTTTGGGGCATGGGCCCCTCGTTGGCATCAACAATCAGGAGGCAGCCGTCAACCATGCCGAGAACTCGCTCCACCTCACCGCCGAAATCAGCGTGTCCAGGGGTGTCAACGATGTTGATACGAATTCCTTCGTAATCGACGGCGGTGTTTTTGGAAAGGATTGTGATCCCGCGCTCACGCTCAAGATCGTTCGAGTCCATCACACAGGTCGGAACCGCCTCTCCCTCGCGGAAGATGCCCGATTGGGTGAGCATGGCATCCACCAATGTGGTTTTGCCATGGTCAACGTGGGCGATGATCGCAATATTGCGAATCGGCGTACCTGGGTGTGCACCGCTCATACAAATAAAACCCTACTTTTACGTTGAATGGAATCTGTTGACTTGAAGTTTATGTAGACGGAACGTTTGATGGAACGTTTACGCAGACTTGAAGCCATCGACCAACTCTATCCCACACCCCTGCCGCTTTTGAGGCTGCCGCGGGTCACGCCAAGACGGCTGTCCAGCTGTTCCTGCTGCCAGAGGCTGCGTCCGCTGATCTCACCCCGCAGGGTCGCTGAATATTGCTGCACCCGACGCTGGCTTTCGGCCCCTGATTCCTGCAACAACTCAATTCGGAACTGACGCACCCCAGCTCGCATCAAATGGGGCAGGGCCTCAGCAGCTGTCTGAGCTCGGCCATTAAACAAGGTGTTACGGCAGCCAAGATCCGCCCTCAGCGGGTGCTCACTGCCGCTGCGATCACGCAGAAGCACCGTGTGCTTTTCGCAAGGGCGGCCGCAGTCGGTGTGGTCGTGTCCGTCAGATAAGAAGGCGCAAAAGAGGCAGTGCTCCATGTGGAACAGGGGCATGTGCTGGTGGGCGGTTACCTCCACCTGGCCGGGGGGGCAGCCCCGCACCAGGGACAACATCTGCTTGAGGTCAAGGTCGTAGCTGGCGGTGATTCGCTGCAGCTTCCAATGATCTAGGAACCACGCGGCGGAAATTGGATTTGCGACATTCAAGGAAAAATCGCCATAGCAGGGAGCAAGGGGGGTTAGCGCCTCGAGCTGGTCGGCATTGCGCACCAGGTAGCCATCGGGGGCCGCCCGCACTAGGGGCTCCAGGGTCCAGCGCTCATCAGGCCGTGTGATGCGAGCCCCAGCCAGCCAGATGCCTCCAGGCCAGCAGCCACGGCCGATTGCCACGGCCTCGCGCAGCTCGGCCGGCTGTTCAAGGTCAGCAATCACTGACGCCACTGGTTGATCGCGCAGGGCTCTCAGTTGCTCAAGGCTGCGCACCAGCACAACCAACTGCGGCGCCGAATCCTCAGCCCTGCCCAAACCGGGCCTAGATATTGCCGAAGTAAAGGCTGGGCTGGAAAGACTCTCCAGTAGATCGTTGATATCAGATTTATCCCCTGCCAAAGGCTCCTGCGAGCAGCTGAGGTCAGGCTCAATTGCGGCCAGTGCCTCAACAAGCTCGCGGCGCAACTTGTTGAGCTGGGCTACTGGCAGAAAAAGCTCTCCCTCGAGAGCAAGCTCTAGCTGCTCCAACCTCCAGCAGGTGCCGCCAAGGCGCCCAAGCTGGGCTTGAAGTCGGGGGTTGTCTAGGGCTTGAACGCAGGCTGCTTGCAGGGCAGAGGCGGAGCGCAGCTTTATCTGCACAGATGCTGCTGGATCTAGTCCCTCTGCCCACTCAACCCGCAGCTCCAAGGGCTCGCCAAGCCGTCCTTGCAGGTGAAGCCGCAAGCCTCGGCTGCACTCCGGTGTTGCCTGGCCAGCCATGCGCTGCCATTGACTTTCAAGTGCGGGATCGCTGGTGAGCCAGCAGGGGCTACCCGCTGAAAGTCCGCGGGTTTCGATCCGGCCAGGGCCAAGCCGTACGGCCAGACGGCCCATGGGGCTCTGCTGCACAGCCATCAGCCGGCCGCCAACCTCCGCAGGTGGCTCCAGGGGAGCAGATCCAGGGGCCTCAAACACCAGACCATCGCCAGGCTTCAGAAGGGCCTGGGTCTGGATGATCCACCAACCGTCGGCACTGAAGCGCTCAAATACACCAATCTGAGGGCCACGCTTCTTGCTCCAGCGGCCGTGCACGAGAGCCTGGTGGTCGAGGCCCCCCAACCAGCCTGTGGAAAGCCCCCGCGAGAAGCTCAACTCCAGGGAGCGCCTCTGCTCAGCTGGCTGGGGCGCACTTGGTAGTCCCTCGGCTAGACGATCGAGTCCTTGCCGGTAGGCATCGGTAACAGCGGCCACGTAGGTGGCGTCCTTAAGACGCCCCTCGATCTTGAGGCTTGTGATGCCGATCTGCTTGAGCTGGGGTAAAAGCTCCCAGGCGGATAGGTCCTGGGGTGAGAGCAGGTAGCGCTGGTCTTGAAGATCGCGCTCTTCGCCGTCAACAATCAGCTGGTAGGGCAAGCGGCAAGCCTGGGCACACTCGCCCCGGTTGGCACTGCGCTGGCCCAGGGCTTCGCTGGTGAGGCACTGGCCCGAATAGGCAACGCACAGGGCGCCATGCACAAAAACCTCCAGGGGCATGGCCAACTGGCGATGTTGCAACTGGCTTTGCAAACGGCCCAGGTCGGTGAGAGTCAGCTCCCGGGCAAGCACGACCCGGGCACAACCAAGCTCCGCGGCCATGGCTACCCCTGCGGCGCTGGTGATCGACATCTGAGTGGATCCGTGCACAGCCAGTTCGGGCGCCAACTTGCGCGCCAGCCGGGCCAGGCCAACGTCCTGAACAATCAGGGCATCGACGTGGGCCGCAGCTGCAGCCCTGATCAAACTTGCCGCCTCAACCAGCTCATCGCTGAAAACGAGCACGTTGACGGTGAGAAATCCCTTCACCCCACGCCGATGCAGCCAGTGCATCAGTTCCGGCAACTCCTCCTGCTGAAAATTGGCGGCCCGCATGCGGGCGTTGAATACCTCCACACCGAAATAAACGGCGTCGGCGCCATTTGCTACCGCGGCGCGCAGGGCCTGCCAATTTCCCGCTGGGGCCAGCAATTCCGGAATAGTCATCAGCGCGCCAACCGCTGGGCGGGCTCAAACAACTGCAGGGCTTCGGCGCTGCCCTCAAATCGCCAATGCCAAGGTTCGTAACTCACCCCCTGGGTATTGCCTCGGGGGAAGGAGAGGATGAAGTGATAGCGAGCAGCATTGGCCAGTAGCCACGCATAGGCTGGAGTTTGATCGAAGCTTGGTGAGAGATTCGTGGCAGGTGCCAGGCCATCGCCGAGATCTATGGCGAAGCCGGTGCTGTGCTCAGAAAACCCTGGCGGGGCGCTAACCATGGCCCTTTCTCGAGCGCTCTGGTTGCGATCCGATTTCACATCAAAAAAGAGTTCTTTTTGCAGCGCATGGGATCGGAAGGCGCTCAGCACCACTAGCTCTACCCCGCTAACGGATGCATCTCGCTGCATGGCCAGAAGAGCTGCTGCTGCGTCGCGATGCAGGCTTAGCCCAGGGGCAATCGCCACCCGTTCCGAGGCGGCCAGCTCTCCGTAGGGGAAATGGCCCAGCAGGCGCCCATCAAGGCCCGTGCGGGCGTTTAGTCCCTTTACTGGCGGTGGGGCCAATAGGCGCTGCAGAGGCCCCGGGCGCCAAACCACTACTAGGGTAAGGGCGATCAAAAGTGACCCTGTACCCACGCTGACTCCCAGTAGCCAGCGGTTGGCCTTGGCTGAAGGCGGGCTCGTGCGGCGGGCGACAGGAATGTCCCCCATGGCTACGGGTTGGCCTGGCCTGCGGGAATTGCGATGCGTCACGCGGGTTCCCTGCCTGGCACCGATCAATCTTCCTAAACACAAGCAATGAAGATCCTAGGCGGGGAGGTCGGATTGCCCACCACCCGACCGGTTATCGGTGTTAGCTTCCCAGCAGAATCCATCTTGGCGGAGCGTTTTTTGATGTTGCGAGTCGCGGTTGTGGGTGGCGGCCCCAGTGGAGCCTGTGCGGCTGAGGTGCTTGCCAAAGCTGGCATTAAAACCTGGATTTTTGAGCGCAAGCTCGACAACGCCAAACCATGCGGCGGTGCCATTCCGCTTTGCATGGTTGAGGAATTTGACTTGCCAGAGTCGATCATCGACCGCAAGGTGCGCAACATGAAGATGATCTCCCCTTCAAACAGGGAAGTAGATATCAATTTAGAAAATGAAAATGAATATATTGGCATGTGCCGCAGAGAGGTTATGGACGCCTTTCTCCGCAACAGAGCTGCCGAACTAGGTGCCCAGCTCGTGAACGGATTGGTTACCAAAATCGATACTGGTGCCAACCGACAAGGCCCCTACACCCTTACCTATTCCGATTATGGCGCTGGAGAAGCAACAGGAGAAACAAAGACTCTTGAAGTTGATTTGATTGTGGGGGCTGACGGAGCCAATAGTCGAGTTGCCAAGGCTATGGATGCTGGCGACTACAACGTAGCCATTGCCTTCCAGGAGCGCATCAGACTGCCTGCCGAGGAGATGAAGTACTACGAAAACTTGGCTGAGATGTATGTGGGTACTGATGTATCTCCAGATTTTTATGCGTGGGTGTTCCCCAAGTACGACCACGTGGCGGTTGGTACTGGAACCATGCAACAAAACCAAGGGCTGATCAAGGGACTCCAGGAGGGCATCCGCGAACGAGCCAAAAAACGGCTAGTCAACGGCGAAGTAATCAAGGTCGAAGCCCATCCGATTCCGGAACATCCCCGTCCCCGTCGGGTGGTTGGCCGTATGGCCCTAGTAGGTGATGCTGCTGGCTATGTCACCAAGAGCTCTGGCGAGGGCATTTATTTTGCAGCCAAAAGCGGCCGGATGTGTGCCGAGCAAATTGTGGAATCCAGTGCCGGTGGTAGCAAGGTTCCTACTGAGGCAGATCTGAAAAAATATCTTAAGAAATGGGATCGCCAATACGGCGCTACCTACAAGGTGCTTGAGATACTCCAAAATATTTTCTACCGAAACGATGCTGCTCGTGAAGCATTTGTCGAGATGTGCGACGACAAGGACGTACAACGCCTCACCTTCGACAGTTACCTATACAAGCGGGTGGTAATGATGAATCCATGGCAGCAGTTGAAACTCACGCTGCTTACCCTAGGTTCGGTGCTTAGGGGCAATGCCCTGGCTCCTCAGGGCTACAAGCCGGTGGATAGCGCAGTGCGGGGCGAGGCCGAAGTTAATGCCATGCTGGCGGTTAGTACAATCAAAGGTGGTATTAAAGTGGGCGTTAAATCCCGCAAAAATGAAGCTACATCTGCAAAGAATGCAGAGCCTGAACAGGATCGCGAACCGGCTCTAGCTGGAAAGGATTGATCCTCGGGGGGCTAGTTGGCCTAGGAATTTATGGCGCTCACATTAGCTTCTGCCAGTGTGAGCAATTTTTTTGCGTCTGAGTTCCACAGTACATACCTAAAGCTGCTGGGAAAATCTTTAAGGCTTAATCGTGGACATTCCGCCAGTAGCGCTGAATTTGCTTCGTGGCATGCCTGCAGGCGGTAATTAGGAATTCTTTCGCAGAGGTGATGAATACTGTGGAAAGAAATGTCTGCCCAAAACCAATTTAGAATTGCTGGCATTTCCAAATTACTACTACCCTTTAGGGCGCCACGCTGATAGTCCCACCCTTCGCTGCCACTGGCATAGGAATCTGCAAAATTGTGTTGAACGAAAAAGATGCAGAGAAATAATGCTGCCGATAAAGTCATCACAAATAGATAGCAGCTCCAAAACAGGCCGTGGCCAAGCCATGATCCCATTAGCCACCAACTAGTGAGTACAACCAGATTATTGGCAAACAGATCTATGCACTCAGCCGATGTATACCAATGGCTGGAGCGAAAATTACTGCTCAGCTCTGGCAGCTCGGCAAGGCCAGCTAGTCCCTTTTGGCCTAAGTGGGACGCCATAGCTGCCAGCCATTCAGCTACACCGAGCACAAGCTCAAGTCTTGGCCGAATCAGTAGGTAGTAGCAACCACCTGGAAACAGCATCAGAGGGTGGCGACTAAGTCCATAAAACCAGCGTTGGCGTGGTGATAGGGCTAAGTAGTCGCTCAGGGTCAGCAGCGCAGAGGGGCCCCGGTAGCGATCCCAGTTGCCGTTGTGTTTGTGGTGAAAAGCGTGGCCGCGGGACCAGGGATGCTGGGGGATTGCATTTAAGCAACCCAGAAGAAAACCAACGGGCCTGTTTAACCAGCGAGTTTTGAAGAGCGATTCGTGGCCGCAATCGTGCATTAGCGCGAATGAGCGTGCCGAAAACAGGACTAGTAGCAGCAGCACTGGCAGCAGCAGTAGCCGGCTCGGCCCGGCGGCAGCCAGCGTTGGTATGGATGCCCAAAGCAGGGCTGTCGGAATGAAGGTATTTATTAGCTGCCAGCTGGCGATGCGGTCATCGCCTTGGCGGAAGGCTTCGAGCTGAAAATCCCTGCGGCGAGGGGATATCGGCTGCGAGGGAGCCTTTGGCGACGGGACCTGTGGCGATGGAAGTAAACTCAATAACTACCCTCAATGTGAACAGGCATTTTTTTCAATAACAGGACAACATTCTATGGGAATTTCATCCCATAATGCGATTGAAGTCCGCCAACACGGAAGCTTGATTGCGCAGCACCCCCAGCAAATTGAGACGGTTTCTGCGTACCGCTCCATCTTCAGCCATCACCATCACGCTCTGCTCGCCATCAAAGAAGGCTGCCAAGGCTGGGGCGCCAGCCGAAAGTCCGCTAGCCAAGTTGCGGTAGCGATCGTTGGCGCTGCTGGTGGCGATGGGACCTAGCTTGTTAAGCACCGCCAACATGGCTGCCTCACTGCTTTTTTCAAACAGATCAGGATCGACTACTACCTCGGCACTGAGCACGCCGCTTGGTAGATCGCCCTGGTTTGCAAGTCGCGCCGCGCGGGTAACCACAGCCTGCACCGCTGCCAACTGACCCGAGCTGCGCAACTCCATAAGCAGAGCAACTCGTTGTCGTGCATCCTCTGGATCGGACAGTACCCGCCCTTGATCACCCGTTTGGCCAGCCACCGCTTGCACTAGGTCGACATCCATCCCACCTTCCTCAAGCAGGCTCACCAGTCGCTGGCGCAGGAAGTCGGCTAGCTCGATATTTAATCTTTCCGCATCAACGGCGAAGTGGGGCAGCAGTTCAGCCCAGTGCTGACATGAGCGCTGCAACAGGGCGAGCAGATCCAGGCGCCAGCCCTTCTCCCACAAAATCTGCAGTAGGCCTTGGCCCGCGCGTCGCAGGGCGTAGGGATCAGAGGAGCCGGTAGGACGTTCGCCCTTGGCGTAGATGCTTAAGAGCAACTCCAGGCGCTCAGCTAAGGCGACAACAGCTCCTGCATCGGAGCTGGGCGGGGCGTCGCCCGCACCACGGGGTAAGTAGTGCTCCAGCACTGCTAGGCCGACCTGATAGGGCTCTCCCTCTGCCACCAGGTACTTGCCCCCCATTGCCCCCTGCAGCTCTGGGAATTCACCCACCATCTGGCTAACAAGGTCGTGTTTGCAGAGATGGGCCGCCCGACGGGCATGGCTGCCACAGCTGGACGAGAGCGAAAGCTGCTCAAGTAGGACGTCTGTGCACCATTCGAGCCGCTCAGTGCGATCGAGCAGGGAACCCAAGCCCTCAGCGAAGGTGACACGCTCTAGCTGAGACCTGCGATCAATACTGGCCACATTGCGGTCAGCCCTTACAAAAAATTCAGCGTCGGCAAGTCGAGCCTTCAGCACTCGCTCGTTGCCACGCGCCACGCTGGCAGCGGCTGCGGGCAGGGCGTTGCTGACGCACAAGAAGCGTGGCAGCAAGCTGCCTCGGGCATCAAGAGCCAGGGGGTCAAGGTTGTGGCCCTTTGCAAATAAAGGCACATAGCGTTGGTGTGAGCGCATCACGGTGCTGAGTACCTCGGCTGGCAGGCCTAAGTAGTGCTCGTCGAACTGACCCTCCAGCAAGTTGGGTGACTCGACCAGGTCAATCAGTTCCTGGAAGAGCGTCTCTGGCAGATCGGCATCGGCGTTGTGGGTTGAGGCTGCAGCTTCAACAGCGCTGCGGATCAGGGCTCCACGGCAATCGCGATCAACCTCCACCCCGGCTGCGGCCAGCAGATCGGTATGGGCCTCGGCGCTAGGGATGGTCACACTGGCCCGATGCAGGCGATGGCCCCGGCTCTCCCTACCCGCTGTCACTACCGGATCACTGCCCGCGAGGCTTACGGGCACCAGCTCGCTATCCAGCAGGGCCACAAGCCACCGCACTGGCCTGGAGAAGCGACTCTCCCCCTCCCCCCAGCGCATGAAGCGGCGTCCCTGCAGGGCCTCAATCCAAAGGGGAACCTGGGTTGCCAGCACATCGGTGGTGGGCTGCCCTGGTTCGAGGCAGCTGGCAAATAAAAATGGACCCTTAGGCGTGTCACGAATTTCCAGGGCCTCGGGAGCAACGCCACAGCGTTTCGCAAAGCCAAGGGCTGCAGTCGTCGGTTGACCGTCCTTGAGTGCCTGGGCCTGGGGAGGACCCTTGCGCTCCTCCTCCAGATCTGGCTGACGATGCGGCATCCCTGTCACCCTGACCACCAACCGACGGGGCGTACTTGTGCAGTCAATGCGCTCGTGACTGAGCCTCAAGGTGGCCAGATCGCGGCGCACCAGCTGCTCCAGCTGGGGCAGGGCTAGCCGCGCAAAATCGGCCGGAAGTTCCTCAGTGCCGATTTCGAGCAAAAAAGTCGACACGGCGGCAGGGCAACACAAGACGACTGTATTGAACGCTGTTCGCTAACTTCAGTGGCGTGCCGAGCGTTGTGCCAAGGACCTGATGCCCGAAGTCAAGCCGGCCGCCTCCAAATTTGAGCAGCTCAAGGCCAGTAGTGGCCACCTGAAAGAGCCCTTGCTGACGGAGCTCGGCAACGACTCCCTCAATTTCACCGAAGCTGCTGTCCAGATCCTGAAGTTTCACGGCAGCTACCAGCAGGACAACCGCGAAAACCGGCGCAAGGGCGCTGAAAAGGACTGGCAGATGATGCTGCGGTTGCGCAATCCCGGTGGCCGGGTCCCTGGCTCCCTCTATCTGGCCATAGACGAGCTTGCCGACCGGCTAGGTAACGGCAGCCTGCGGGTTACTACTCGCCAGGCATTTCAAATGCATGGCGTCAGAAAGGAGAACCTCAAAGAGGTGATTGGCACGATCGTGCGCGAGCTGGGCTCGACCCTTTCGGCCTGTGGCGATATCAACCGCAATGTGATGGCCCCGGCAGCCCCATTTGAAAAGGGGGCTTACCCGGCAGCCCGCAAGCTTGCCGATGACATCGCTGATTTGCTTGCCCCCCAGGCGGCTGAGGGTTCCTACCTCGACCTCTGGGTTGACGGTGAACTCAGCTACAGGATCAAGCCCAGCCCGGCGGTTGCCAAAATCAAAGCGCTGCAGCAGCAGGGTGCTGTCTTCAGCGGTGATGAGGCCGAACCGCTCTATGGCAGCACCTACCTGCCCCGAAAATTCAAGGTTGCCGTCACCGTTCCCGGCGACAACTCGGTGGACCTTCTGACCCAGGACATCGGCTTGGTGCTGTTCTGTGACCCCCAAGGCAGCCCCCTCGGCTGCAACGTTTACGTAGGTGGTGGCATGGGCCGCACCCACAACAAGGAGGAGACCTTCGCTCGTACAGCAGACCGCCTCGGCTATGTGGCCTATGGGCACGTGCTGGAACTACTTCAGGCGATCGTGGCCCTACAGCGGGACCATGGCGACCGGGAGCAACGGCGCCATGCCCGAATGAAGTATCTGATCCATGACCGGGGTGTCAATTGGTTTCGTCAGGAGCTCCAGGAGCGCTACTTCGCCCACCCGATCAAGGCGATGCGGCTAGAGCCAAAAACCAAACTCGAGGATTACCTCGGCTGGCATCGCCAGAGCCGTGGCCTCTGGTTTGTGGGCCTGCCGGTGCTGTGCGGACGCCTTTCCGGTGAGCTCAAGAGTGGTTTACGTCAACTGGTCGATACCTACAAGCTTGAGGTGCGACTCACCCCCAACCAGGATCTGCTGCTCTGCAACATCGGCACCGCCCAGCGCTCCACCATCCGCGCTGCCCTCTCAGGGCTTGGTATGGACGCACCGGAAGCACCTGCACCGCTCCAGCGCCACGCTCTGGCCTGTCCTGCCCTGCCCCTATGTGGTCTTGCTGTTACGGAAGCTGAGCGCATCCTGCCAAGCGTGCTGGAGCGGCTGGAAGCCCAACTGCAGCGCCTGGAGATTTCCCGATCGGTGCTAGTGCGTATCACCGGCTGCCCCAACGGCTGCGCCCGTCCCTACATGGCTGAGATCGGCCTGGTTGGCAGTGGTGTCGACCAATATCAGTTGTGGTTGGGGGGCACCCCCAACCTCAGCCGATTAGCGGAGCCCTACCTAGAGAAGATGCCGTTGGAGGATCTAGAAACCACTCTCGAACCGCTGCTGAAGGCTTGGCAGAGTGCCGGTGGCCGCCGCAGTTTTGGCGATTTTGTCGTCAAGAGTGGCCGTGACTCTGTGCAGCAAATGCTGGAAGCAGGGGCTGGGTGAGCTGGGCCGGCATGCCTACGCCAGATCAGCTGAGCCGGGAACTGGCTGAATCCCCTACTCGTCCATAACAGGCCTCCCTGGCGCTGCTACGCCAGGCCCAGAGCTGATCACCCCAGCTGAAGTGCCACCATTCATTGGGGTGCTGCTCAAAACCTGCTCCAGCCATCACCTTGGCCAGCAACTGGCGCCGCTGGTGCCAGACAGCAGCAGGGCTGCAGGAATCAGCCAAGGCGGCAGCTTGATGAAATAAGGGTTCGGAAACCCTGCCAATTGCATCGATCTCTCCCCCCATCGCCAGGGCCTCGCCGCCAGCATCAGCCAGGGTGAGATCCACGGCACCTCCGGTGCTATGGGGTGGCGGTGTGGCCGGATCATCGCTGGGAGGGGCCCAGAAGCGGCCCACGGCAGCCTCTGCCCGATCTCGTTCTGGGGAGGGATGATCGGGGTTGATGCCGATTCGGCCGCACTCGGCCACAAGGGAGTGGCGCACCATGAAGCGCTGCACGGCCACGGGCCTCCAGGCATCAAAAATCGCCAATCTCCAGCCAGGCTGCTCCTTTTGCAGCGCCTGCTGGGCTTGCAGCAGACGGGTGACCACTCCCTGCCGCAACCGAAATGGGGAAGCATTAGGCCCATAGGGGGCACCCAGGGACGCGTACGGATGGGGTTCGAGCCGCAGCAAGGCCGTTGGAATTTCCTGCAGCGGCTCATCAACCTCAGCAATCGGAATGGAGTTCCAGGGGCGCAAGGGAGCTGCAGGCAGGCTTTTCCATTCAAACTTGGCAGCAAAGCCAGAGGTGGCCGGCGGATCAGGGTATCCAGCCCTTAAGGTTTCGAAACTCTGACGATTAACCAGCCCTCGCCCATGCCCACTCGCTTCGTTTTGAGCGGCGATCACCCCCTAGATGGCAGCCATGGCCGAGATTTGTTGCGCTCCTATATGCGCGACATCAGCAGGGTGCCGCTGTTGAGCGCCGAGCAGGAGATCACCCTTGGGCGCCAGGTTCAACAACTGGTCGCCCTCGATGAGGTTCGCGAGGAGCTCACCTTGAGGGCTGGCGGGCTTGCCCCTAATGACCAGCAGCTGGCTGTTGCTGCCGATCTAGAAATAGATGAGCTTCAAGCCACGATCCGGGAGGGTAGGCAGGCCAAGGAAAGAATGGTGTCTGCGAACCTGCGCTTAGTGGTGTCAATCGCCAAGAACTACACCAACAGCAGCTTTGAGCTGGCAGATCTGATCCAGGAGGGCACGATTGGACTGGTGCGAGGCGTTGAAAAATTTGATCCCAGTCGTGGATATAAGTTTTCTACCTACGCCTACTGGTGGATTCGGGAGGGCATCACCCAAGCAATCAAAAACAAGAGCCGCACGATTCGCCTACCAGCACCAATCACAGCTGCCCTCAGCAAACTCAAACGCTGCCAGCGGGAGTTGACCCAGCTATTAGGCCGTCCGCCCAGGCTGCATGAGCTGGCTTCAGCCGCAGGTATGTCTGAATTGGACGTAGAAGAGCTGATGTTTCGAGCTGTGCAGCCACTCAGCTTCGACTACACCACTCCTGAAGGTGAAGCCATCAATCTGCTTGACAAAGTAGCCTGCGATGGTGTGCAACCAGATCAGCTAGCACTTGAGAATTGCCTTAAGAGTAATATACGAAAGCTGCTGGATCAGCTGCCTGAACAGGAAGCCCAATTGCTAAAGATGCGTTACGGCATCGACCAGGAGACGGCTTTGAGTTTGTCAGCCGTGGCCCGCGAACTTGGCATCACCCGTGATACTGCCCGCGGGCTAGAGCGTCGGGCTGTAGCTTCCATGCGGGATTTATCAGGGCAGGTTTCCGACTACTTATCCGCCTAGGTAGGCAGCACGCCACCTGATGTTGGGGCGTTTTCGTGCTTAGTTAAGCCTGGTTAGTTAAGCCGGGCCGCTTGATCCATCTGGCGGCGACGCTGCTCAGCTAAAGCATGGGCAAGGCCCTGATGCTGCTTTAATTCAGGATCAGCAGCTGTTATCATGCGGGCGACGTCGCGGGCTTCTTCGAGCACAGTGCCATCCTCGGTGAGACTCGCTAAGGCCAAATCCGGCAGGCCGCTCTGACGTGTACCCAGCACCTGGCCTGGCCCCCGCAGGCGCAGATCCATTTCGGCTATTTCAAAGCCATCGCTGGTGCGCACCAGTACCTCCAAGCGCTGGCGGGCCAGCACGTTGTTGCTGTCGTTGATCAATAGGCAGTAGGAGGCGGCAGCTCCCCGCCCCACTCGACCCCGCAGCTGGTGCAACTGGGCAAGGCCGAAGCGTTCTGCATGCTCAATCACCATCACGCTGGCCTCAGGCACATCAACGCCCACCTCCACCACGGTGGTGCTTACAAGCACCTGGGTTTGCCCACTGGCGAAGGCGCTGATGGCAGCTTGCTTTTCAGCGCTGCTTAACCGGCCATGCAATAGCCCCACCGCTAAATCCGGAAACTCCTCCTCACTTAGCTGGCGATGCACCTCCACAGCCGAGCGCAGCTCGAGCTTCTCCGACTCCTCCACTAGCGGCAACACCACATAGGCCCGCTGGCCAAGGGCCACCTGCTCGCGGATCAGCTCATAGCTCAGCTGGCGCTGACTGCTTTTGATCATGCTGGTGCGGATTGGCTGACGTCCTGGAGGTAATTCGTCGATCTGGCTGACATCCAGATCGCCATGAAGAGACAGAGCCAGAGTGCGAGGAATTGGCGTAGCCGTCATCGTCAGCAGGTGGGGCTGAAGCCCTTTGGCCAGTAAGCGATTGCGCTGGCGCACCCCGAAGCGGTGCTGTTCATCAACTACAACCAACCCCAGCCGATCGAACTGCACTGGGTCCTCCAGCAGAGCGTGGGTGCCCACCAGCAGTTGCAGCTGACCGTTGACTAGATCCTGCAGCAGCTGCCGCCGTCGCGGGGCTGGGGTGGAGCCAGTGAGAAGAGCTGAGGTGACGTGTAGCTGGGGCAGCCACTCCGCCAGCTTGCGGTAGTGCTGTTCGGCCAGCACCTCGGTAGGTGCCATCAGGGCCCCTTGGCAGCCAGCCTCGATCGCAGTGAGTAGGGACGCCAGGGCAACCACGGTTTTGCCACTGCCCACATCCCCTTGCACCAAGCGGGCCATGGGCTGGGGGCGGGCCAGATCGGCGCGGATCTCAGCCAGCACCCTTTGCTGGGCACCGGTAAGACCAAAGGGCAAGATGGACAAAAATTGCTGCACTAGGCCCTCGCCCCCCGGTGGCAAGGCCAGGGGTGGGGCTGGTCTCTGGCTCAGTTGGCGGCGCCGTTGGGCCAGGCCCAACTGCAGCAGCAAAAACTCATCAAACACCAGGCGGCGGCGGCTTGCCTGCAGCTGCTCCTGGCTGCTGGGCCCATGGATCTGGGTAAGCGCTTCAGAGCGGCCCATCAGCTTCTGGCTGCGACGCAGGGCCTCAGGCAGGGGATCGGGCCAGCTACTCACCAAGGGAATCACGGCTTCGACCACCTGGCGCAGCCGGTCTGCACCCAATCCTTCAGTGAGCCCGTAAACAGGCAGGAGCCTGCCAATCGTTTCGGAGCGCACCGGTGCCTGGGGCGACTCCAACACCTCCATCAACGGATCCTGAAACGCCGGCCCATAGGGGGTTTCCTTGACCAGACCACTGACCGCAACAGTGGCTCCAACTGGAAACAGGCGTTGCTGGGATTGCAGCCAACCGGGACTGGAAAAGCGCTGCCCGGCAAAAAAGCGACTCACCTTGATTCGCCCTGTGCAATCGACTAGGTGAAGTTCGAGAATCGAAAGGTTGGGATTGCGCGGGCTGGCAAAGGCATGGCTGCGGCGCACCGTCGCCACAATCGTGGCGGTGGTTCCCGGTTTGAGCCCGTTGATCCGCACGAGATTGGCGTAGTCGAGATAGTCACGCGGGTAGTAGTGCACCAGGTCGCGCACCAGCAGTAAGCCGAGCTGGGCTAAACGGCTGGCGGTCTTGGGGCCAACCCCGCGAACTTCCGAGAGGGGCGTATCGGCGTTGAGGCTGGCTGAATTGGGGGCCTTGCCGGCGACTGTTGAGTTTGATACCAGCCGCAGCCGGGGTGGTGCCACCGCCAGCACTGGCTGCTGGGCCTGGCGCAGGGCATGCAGCCTTTCCCTAGCCGTTCGCACCAGGCTCTGGCGCCTGGCTAACTGCAACTCGCCATAGGCCTGAAAACCAGCTGAAAGATCAAGTAAGCGCTGCAGGGGTTCGGCAGGCAGATTCGGCGGCCGCAGCTGCAATTGCTGCACCACAAAGCTGCTGAAACAGGTTTGACGGCCCTTTAGGTCGATAAATCCCCGGTCGGCTTCCACCTGCAGGGCCTGCTGCAGAGCCCGCAGCCAGGCTTCTAGTCCGGGCAGCTCGGCAGGCTCTGGGCTGGGTTGATGTCCTGCAGCCACAGCTGTTCCGCCTCTAACGCCTGAACCCGCCGCCTGAGACGGCGATAGTGCTGAGCCATTCTGCGCACCTCCTGGCGGTGCTGCTGGATCCGAGTACGACAGGTGTGCAATTTGGGCAGGGAATGCTCCAGGTCAGCAGGCCGGAGCAGCACCGCTATGGCTACAAGGCGACCGGCTGATGGCTCCGGGCCGAAGGGCAGGGGCAAGCGCAGCAGATTCGCTGGAGCTTCCAGGCTCTCCAACTGTGCTGTAAGGGCAGCATCAAGCAGGCTGACTGGCAACAGGGTTGTCGTTATCCCCAGCCGCATTAGCTCAACGTTGAGAGCATGGGAGAGATTGCGTAGGCGGCGGCTGAGAGCCTGCTCAAAGCCGCCGATCCAGGCGAGCAGCAGCGCAGGGTCTGAAGGTAAGCGCCCCCCTTCCCATGGTGTTGGAGTCCGGTTGGACGGCTCCACCAACCAATCGCTGAAGGCTTCAGCCATGGCCCGCATCGTCACCTCATGGTCTTGCTGGCCATCTGCCTCTTCCTGCTGCTCGTCGGCTGCCTCGATCTCCTCCCCTGGGTTATTGCGATCGGGCTCCGCCAGCTCAACCGCGGACCGGAGGGTGAAGCTGGAGTGGTTGAGGAAGTCAGCTCCAACGGGCAGGGCCATTCCAAGGTTGATTGATCCCCGTGCTGGAGTCTCCTCAGGTTGCTCGAGCTGCTCTGATTGCTCTGATTCAGAGTCGTCTCCTCCAATGGCCGCCAGCAGCCTGCTGCGCTGGCGGCTGCGTTGCTTGTTGTGTTCGCTGGCTATCTGAGCGGCTAGGTGGGCGGTCTGCTCAACTGTGAGCATGCTGCTAGCCCGCTGCACCAGGTTGCGGATGCGCCGATGCAGCACCCGGCGCTTGTTGCTATCCAGATCGCTGTAACGATCAGGATGCACTTGGGTCGCAACATGAAAACAAGCCTGTTGAACACTGTTCAACAGGCCGTCTCTAAGCACCTGGAGATAGAGAGCCAAGTGGCGATAGAGCTGGGGGTTGGAGGCCCCCAGCTGGGATTCCAGATCCTCAAGCTGCTGATGGGCAGCCTCCAATGGGGTCACTGGCTTGCTGATCAGGCCGTCTGGCTCATGGCTGCCACTTCGGCAGCGAAATCAGATTTCTCCACCTCAATGCCCTCACCAAGGGTGAAGCGGGTGAAGCGACGCACCTGGATGTTTTCGCCCACCTTGCCGGCCACCTGCTTCACCATCTCCGCCACGGTGACAGCGCTGTCTTTGATGAAAGGCTGATCAAGCAGGGCCAGTTCCTTGAGGCGCTTGCCAATTCGGCCCTCAACGATTTTGACCTTCATCTGCTCGGGTTTGCCCTCGAGATCATCACGACCCATCTCGATGGACTTTTCGCGCTCTGAAACCTCAGCAGGAATCTGATCGATACTTACGTATTCCACACCAGGACAGGCAGCGATCTGCATGGCCACATTGCGCAGCAATTCCTGGAAAACGTCGCCACGGGCTACGAAGTCGGTTTCGCAGTTGACCTCAACCAGCACGCCCACACGAGCGCCGGTGTGGATGTAGCTGCCCACTGCACCTTCAGCGGCGGTGCGTCCAGCCTTTTTCTCAGCGGTCGCAATGCCCTTCTGGCGCAACCATTCGGTGGCTTTGGTGGCATCGCCACCACATTCGGAGAGCGCCTTCTTGCAATCCATCATTCCTGCGCCGGTTTTATCGCGCAGTTCTTTAACTAGCTTTGCCGAAATCTCAGCCATGGGTTGGTATGGGGTACGGGGTACTAATGGTGAAACGATAAGGGGGAAGGGGATCAGCCCTCGTCGTCGCGGCCCTGATCTTGAGCTCCGTGGCGGCCTTCGTTGATGGCATCGGCAAGGCGGCCAAGCACCAGCTGCACGGAACGAACGGCGTCGTCGTTGCAGGGGATCGGCACGTCGCAGAGGTCGGGATCACAGTTGGTGTCGAGCATGGACACCAAGGGAATATCAAGCTTGCGAGCTTCCAGGACAGCGTTGGTTTCACGGCGCTGATCGACCAGCACGACTACGTCGGGCAGGCGGCGCATGTTCTTCAAACCACCGAGATACTTCTGCAGGCGCTCAAGTTCACGGCGCAGCACAGCAGCCTCCTTTTTGGGTCGCATCGCGATGGCGCCCGAACTTTCCATGCGCTCCAGATCCTTGAGCCGATCGATGCGAGCACGCATTGTGGTCCAGTTGGTGAGCATGCCGCCCAGCCAGCGCTGGTTGACGTAGGAGGCGCCGCAACGGGTGGCCTCAATCGCAATTACTTCAGACGCCTGCTTCTTGGTGCCAACAAACAGAAAGCGCTTGCCACTGCGGGCCGCGCTGCGGGTCCACTTGTAGGCGTTGTTCATGCAGACGGCGGTCTGCACCAAATCAATGATGTGAACGCCGTTACGCGCGCAGTAGATGTAGCGCGACATCTTGGGGTTCCAACGGCGCGTTTGGTGCCCAAAGTGGGCACCCGCCTCCATCATCTCGGCAAGAGTTACAACAGCCATAATTTCGGGTTGGGGTTTCGGGTTTGCCTCCACCTGCCAGGGATCCAGAACAACCCATACGACCAGAAGGGCCGACGGGCATTGCTGCTCGGATCACCCGAAACACGCAGGTGTGCGGTGTGATTTGTACTTAGGCACCTTATCAAATAGGGCTAGGGGCTGGACCTGGGCCCTTGAGTGCTTGGGCTTCTGCAAACAGAGCCCGCACTCCCAGGCGGTTGAGAGGCACTCGCAGCAGCTCCATGGCCACACCGGGATGGCCGCTGCGGATCAACCAGGCCAGCAGGGGACGCAGGCTGCGTTCGTTGAGCAGGCCGCCCAGGGTGAGCGCCTCCCAGAGCAGGCGATGCAGCCAAGTGAACTGAATTATCAGCCTCACCCGCCGGGTGGGGTGCTTTTGGTAGAAGACCAGTCCCATTTTTGCTCGCTCCCTCTCCACCCGAATCAAGTCGGGGATCTGATCCAAATTCAGGGCCGGATGCCAGTGATAGCCAACGGCCTCCGGGCAGCGCACCAGGCCAACTCCAAGCCGCCGCAGTCGTTCGCCGAGCTCCAGGTCTTCCCAGCCATACAAACGGAAGCTCGTGTCAAACAGGCCGGCCTGCTCAAGCAGCTGTCGATCAATCGCCACGTTGCCGGTGGCGAAATAGGCAAAGGAATAATCCTGAAGCTTGTGTGGTTCGCTGCAGGGATCCTGGAAATTTGCCGTGTTTATGACGGCCCCATAGGTGAAACAGCGGCGGTTGCCGCGCCGCTGCCACTCGCGCTCTAGGGCTGCAGCGTGGCTGCGCAGAAAGCTGGGGGTGACCACCAAGTCGCTGTCGATGAAAACGACCACGTCGCCACGGGCTGCCTCCACACCCCGATTGCGGCCCTCAGCAGGACCACCGTGCTCCTGCTCGATCAGTCGCAGGTGCGGCAGCTGCACGTTGTGCTGCCGCAGCCAGCTAACGGTGGCATCGGTTGAGCCATCGTCGACCAGCACAACCTCGTAGCCCGTGATCTCTGCTGAGGGATCCTGGTCCTCTAGGGCCAGCAGGCACTTCTGCAGGATCGGCAAGCGGTTGTAGGTGGGGATGACGACGCTGAGGAACATCGGGGTCGCCGCGAGGGTCTAAACAGCAAAAAGGGGATCCCTCCGGATCCCCTCAGCGATGCAAGGGCTGCACTGATCAGTCGGCGGCGCCACCGTTGTTGGCTGTGCCCGTCACACCATTGCCGGCGCCTTCACCGCGGCCGTCGTTGCGCAGCTTGCGCTTCTTGAATTTGCGCGCGTAGGAGCGATTGCGCTCTTGCTTTTCCTTCTTGAGATTCCTGCGCTTAGCCATGCGAGCGGCGTGTTGGAGAGATGCGAATTTCCACCTTACTCAATTGCGAAGGCGCCGTTGCTCAACTGACCGTCCTCCATCTGCACAAGTCGGTCTGCCACATCAAGAATCCGAGGGTCGTGGGTCACCATCAACACACCGCATCCCTGGTCTTTAGCTAGCCCCTTAAGCAGCTCGACCACCTCACGGCCGGTACGGGAATCCAGCGATGCCGTGGGCTCATCGGCCAATAGGAGCTGGGGCCTGGCGGCTAGAGCCCTAGCGATCGAAACCCTTTGCTTCTGCCCACCGGAGAGATCATGGGGCAGCTTGCCGAGATGGTCGCTCAACCCCACGGCCCGCAACCATTCCCGAGATCTATCCCTACGGGCTCGATAACTGAGCCCTTGCAGCAAGTCTGCACCCATCTGTACGTTTTGCTCTGCCGTAAGGCACCTGAGCAGGTTGTGGCCCTGAATGATCATGCCGATCCTGCGGCGCAATTTGAGCCGGGCGGTCCGACTTGCTCCCCTGAGCTCTTCGCCAAACACCTGGACCGAGCCCTCCTGCACCTGGCGCAGAGCTCCAATCAGTGTCAAGAGGGTTGTTTTGCCGCAGCCGGAGGGACCGGTAAGTAGCACCACCTCACCGGGATCAACGCAAAGGCTGATGTCCTGGAGCACCTGGCGGCGATTGACGCCACTGCCAAATGAGTGCCTCAAGCCATCCAGGCGCACCATCGCAGCCATCAGAAAATCTCCGCGGGGTCGGCGTCACCAAGGCGCCGCATCGCCAAGGTTGCCGAGCCCATACACATCACCAAAATCATGATGAACACGGTCAGCGCCCGGGTCAGGTTCATTGATACCGGTAGCTGGGTGGCGTTGCGCACCAGTAGATAGAGACCCTGGCCGGCGGCGTAGGCAGGCAGATAGCCGAACACAGCCAGCAGCATCCCCTCCCTAGCCACCACCCCAAGCAGGGTGGGGAGCCGGTAGCCCATCGCCATCAAGGTGGCATATTCCGGCAGATGATCGCTGACGTCGGAATACAAAATCTGGTAGACGATTACGCAGCCCACCACAAAGCCCATGGCAGCACCAAGGGTGAAGATGAAACCGATCGAGGTGCTGGATCTCCAGTAGTTCTGCTCAAAAGCGATAAAGCCTGCTTTGGTCAGCACGCTGACGTCATCGGGTAAATCCCGCTTCAGCCTCTCGACCACCGCATCGGCATCGGCCCCAGCTCGCAAGCGGATTAGACCCACCTCAATGCTGCCTGGAGGAGTATTTGGCAGTAGCTGGAGATAGGTCTCCTGGCTCGTGAGCAGATTGCCATCAGCGCCAAAGGAGGTGCCGAGCCCCACCAGGCCGGCCACCCTTACTTTTTTGCCATTGATCTCGCTTTCGACGGTGCGTCCGCCGCGAAACCATTCGGCTACAGGCCCAAACTCTGGCCTGGAGAGCTCATCAAACAGCACTCGGCCCCGATCCTGCAAAAGCTTTGCCTTAGGCGCGAGGCTGGGGTCGGTGAACAGGGGATCGGCAGGTTCAAAGCCCAGGGTGAGGATTGAGCGGGTTGCCTTGGTGTCCGGGTTGCGCCAAAGCAGCAAATTCCAGTGAACCGGAGTAATCCCCTGCACATCTGGATCTGCCATGGCCTGCACCAGACGGCGGCGGGGAAAGCCGGCCATGCTCACCGAGCTGCTGGAACGGGGGCTGATTAACACCAGGTCGGTGTCAAAGAGGCGGTGGATAGTGACACTGGCGTCAAACAGGCCGTCCCTAAATCCCAGCTGCATAAACATCAAAATGCCGGCGAAGGCGATGCCAGCCAGGGCGACAGCCAGGCGCACGGGCTGGCGAGTCAACAGCAGCCAGGCAAGGGGAATGCGGCGGCCCTGCCAGATACGGCCAAGCATCAGGGCTGCACAGGCGCCCTGGTGGCAGCGAGGCGCGCAATCACCTTTAAGCCCGTGAGATCACGCACTCGCTGGCTATCAGCAGGATCTAGAGCCACCCGCACCTCCACAACCCTGGCATCCGCGTCTCCGGTGGGGTCAGTTGAAAGCACTGAACGCTGCCGCACCTGGGGACTGATCCGAATCACCTCGCCTGTAAGCGTGCCTTGATAACCGCCGTTTTCGCTGATCAAAGAGACGCCCTGGCCAAGGCGCACTCGGTCGATGTCACTTTCGTAAACCTCAACCAATGCCTGCATGCGGTTGCTGGCGCCGAGCTCAAGTACGCCTGTTTCAGTCGGGCGCTCGCCAACTCGGGCGTGGAGCTTGAGCACGGTGCCAGCCATGGGCGCCCGTAGTTCGGTAAGCAGCAACTCAGCTTTGAGTTTCTCGCGTTCAGCCCATGCTTCGTTGCGATCCCCCTGAAGCTTGAGCAGGTCCGTCTCGCGATTGTCCAGCTCACCGCTGGGTATGGCTCCGGAACGACTCAGTTGGCGGTAGCGACGGACGTCGCGGGTTTGTACAGCCAATCTGGTGTCAAGGTTGCGAAGTCGTGCCTCAATTAGCCGTTGTTGGGCCACCAGGGTGGGCGCTGTGTCAAAACGGGCCAGCAGCTGGCCACTGCTGACGCGGTCGCCTTCCTCCACCAAAAGCTCGGAGATCCTGGGGCTGCCACCGATGCCGCTGATGGGGGCCGCCAGCAAGCGCACATCACCTGCCGGCTCAAGCCGTCCGAGCGCTGCCACCGCTTCCTGATTACGGGGAGTTGCAGCAACCACGGGTGCTTTGACGGCAGGGGTTCGCTGCTGGCGAACCAGGGCGACTGCCAAAACCACCACCAGGACCCCGCCGCCAAGCCACCAAAGCCTGTTAACACCGAGCAAAGCGCGCTTCACGGTGCCGGCGGATCGTCGAACAACAACTCCTCGATGTAACGGTCTGCCCACTCCGGGTTGAAGGCCTTCTCCAGCACCCGGCGAGTCTTGTCGTTTTGTTTCTGTTGCTTGCAATACCGGAGCTGACCCTGCCATCTACCAACCGTAGCTGGGTGCGTTGGTGCCTGAGGCTCACTGGCGGCTATGGCCGAAGCCAGCACATCGAGAAAGCCGCTTACCTCGTCGAGAAACGCGGCCTCCTCAGCGGCGTTCGTGGGTCTCACAAAACGAACGTAGGGCGAAAAAATTGACCCCCACCCCGGCAGCTCCCGTTCCTGTTCAAAGCTGCTGCGGGGCCTGGCAGCAAGAGCCTCGGCGATGCCGGCTGGTAGCTCGCCGCAAACTGGCGAGAGGTCGACGATGGCGGCAGAGACCCCGGCTGGGCCGGCCACGATGTCTGCCCCAAAAACAGGCAGGTCGAAGCGGGGATCTGGGAAGAGTACGCAGTGCAAAATCTGCAATCCCGCGCCAAGGCGAGCGGTTTCCAGGTGCAGTTTGCGCAGTCCTAGGCAGCGACGCAGCTCGTTGCGTATGAACAGAGATTCGCCATCGAGGCTGCCACTGATGGCTTCGAGATCAGCAGAGACCGCAAACGCTTCCAATTCGGGCAGGCCTTGCCAGAACGTACGAATCCGCGCCGCTAGGGCGTCCATCAGGGGGTGAATCGCACCGCTTTCGGCGCCGGAGCCCTCGGGGGAAGCGTCGCGACTCTGAGACGAAGCGGGGGCGGAACTCACGACAGGAGGTGCAGCCAGCAGAATGCAGATCCTGCCACGCATCTGAGCCTTGCCCCTGGCCCCTTCCCAGCCCCTGCTGCCAGGCCTGGCTAATCCCAGCGATCAACTTCTGGCCAACGGCGCCACCGTGGTCAGCCTGTCCTTGCCCGACTCGCCGCTGGTCTGCCTCGATTTTTGGTGCCGGGCAGGCAGCGTTTTTGAATACGCTGCGGAAAGCGGCATGGCCCATTTTCTTGAACATATGGTGTTCAAGGGCAGTGAGCGGCTGGGGCCTGGTGAATTCGACCTTCGCATCGAGGCGATGGGTGGCAACAGCAATGCCGCAACCGGCTTCGACGACGTTCATTACCACGTTTTGATCCCACCGGAGGCGGCTGCAGACGCCCTCGACCTATTGCTCGATCTGGTGCTGCATCCCCGCCTCGATGTCGCAGCCTTCGACATGGAGAGGCAGGTGGTGCTCGAAGAGCTGGCCCAAAGCGAAGATCAGCCCGATGAAATCGCTCTGCAGCAGCTACTTCGCCTTGGCTGCCCAAAGCACGCCTACGGCCAACCGATCCTGGGCCAGCGCGAGCTGCTGCTCGAGCAGACACCTGATGCCATGGCCGCTTTCCATCGGCGTCTTTATGGTTCCAACCGCTGCGTGCTGGCTATGGGCGGCGCCTTCGAGCTCGAGCCCTTGGCCGAACGCATCGCCGCCAGTGGCCTGGCCCAATTGCCGCTGGTGGAGGAGCCCCGCAGCCGGCAAGCCCTTCTGGTGCAGCCAGGGGAGCACCGGATCGAAGTGCCGCGGCTGGAATCGGCACGCCTACTGATGCTTTGGGGTTTGCCTCCAGCCTCTCAATTGCACGACGTGATGGGTGCAGACCTGCTCACAACCGTGCTGGCAGAGGGGCGCCGCAGCCGCTTAGTGGAGAGGCTGCGCGAGCAACTGCGCATCGTGGAAAGTATCGATCTCGATCTGCACGTAATGGAGTTCGGCAGCTTTGCCCTGCTGGAGGCGATCTGCGAAACGGACGAGCTGGCCTCCGTCCGCAAAGCGATTGATGCGGTCTGGTGCGAGCTGGTGCAGGAGGGGATGGCTGAGGCGGAATGGCAGCGGGCCCAGCGTCTTGTGGCAAACGGCTACCGCTTTGGTTTAGAAGCCGCAGGCGGTGTGGCGGGCTTGATCGGCAGTAACCGTCTCTGGGGGCGCCAACACAGGCTGGAACTGCCGCTCGAAGAGATCGGTTGCTGGAGTGCGTCGGAATTGCTGCAGCAGGCCGTTCCCCTGCTTGATCCCAGCCGGGCCTGCGTTCTCGAGGCGGTGCCGGCATGAGCAGCACCCATCCAGCCACGGCCAACTGGCAGCACACCAGCCTTGAGGGCGGCCTACCTCTGATCTGGCAGCGCCGGCCTGGACCGGCGATCGTGGCCTGCCGGCTGTGGATACGGGGAGGCAGCAGTGAGGATCTGCCTGGCCAGCGCGGGGCTGGTCAATTGCTGGCCGGCTTAATGACCCGCGGTTGCGGCAGCTACGGGCCTGAAGCCTTGGCCGACCTGGTGGAGGGTCGCGGGGCTGCCCTGCGCGCTGAAGCCGCCGAAGACTGCCTGGTGATCAGCCTCAAGTGCGCCAGCAGCGACACGAGCGAGCTGCTGCCCCTGTTGCTGACAATGGCCAGGCAGCCCTGGCTCAATCCCGACCAACTCGAGCTCGAGCGGGACCTGAACCTCCAGAGCCTTCAGCGCCAGCGGGAAGATCCGTTCCAGCTAGCCCACGACCAGTTGCGCCACATGCTCTATGGCGATGGACCCTATGGCCACGATCCCCTTGGTGTAGATGGGGAATTAGCCGCCCTGCACACGGAGCAGATAGGGGCGTTGGTGCCTGATCTCGGCCAGAACGGCGCCCTTTTGGTGGCCTGCGGTGATCTGGATGACGAACTGCCCCAGCTGCTCAATCCCCTGCTGAATCAGTGCCCTTGGAATACGGCCTCGCCAAGCCCCGGTGCCGGCCCCGGCGCAGCCTCCGGGCTGGATCGCTTTGCCTGCTTGGAGCAGGACACTGAGCAACTGGTACTGATGCTGGGTACGGCGACCGTGCCCCTGGGTGATCCGGACGGGCTGGCCCTGAGGCTGCTTCAGGCCCACCTGGGCATGGGCATGTCCAGCCGTCTTTTCGTGACTATGAGGGAGGAGCGCGGCTTGGCCTACGACGTTGGGGTCCACATGCCGGCGCGGCGCGGCGCCACTCCCTTCATCTGGCACCTCTCCACTTCCGCTGAGCGGGCAGAGGAGGCCACCACTGCTCTGCTGGAGGAGTGGCAAAGGGTTCTAGATCAGCCCTTGAGCGCGCCTGAGCTCGCTTTGGCCAAGGCCAAATACCGTGGCCAGGACGCCATGGGGCGCCAGACCTGCGGCCAGATCGCCGATCGTCAGGCGCTGGTGCTGGGTCATGGCCTGGGTTGGAGCTACGTGGAGGACAGCCTGGAGCGGGCCCAGCAACTGGATGCCGGCACCCTGCTGGCGGCAGCTCGCCGCAGGCTTTCGGCTCCCGCCCTCAGCATCTGTGGTCCAGCGCCAGCCCTTGCAGCCGCAGAACAAGCCTGGCAACGCCACGATCTCAGGGCCTGATAGCTAGTGCCCAGTGCCTGATTAAGGCGCGGCAGCTTTTAGTTGGTCGGCTTCCAGCAAAAAGGTGCCGCGACGAAAGCGAACTGCCAGTTGATTGCGCGCCTTAATGGCCAACACCTGGCCTTGCTCATCGCTGTCCACCAGGTCTGGGGGACGCAACATCGGCATTGGATCAGCTGTTTTTAAGTAGTTGGGCCGGCCCTTCAGCTGCACCGCATCGCCCACGGCAAAAGGCAGTGGCTCCAACGACTCGGCTCCTAGGGGCTCGTCCATAGCGTCTCTTGATACCTCGAAGTTAGCGGCCCCATTGGCACGACCCCCCAAAATGGCAAGCAGAAACGACGTGATCAGTTGAGGGCCCTAGCCACCTGGAGCGGCGCAATCGCCGGTCTGCTGCTGATCTTGGTGGGCGGGCTGATTCAGGCCGCCGCCCCGCTTCCGGCCGCCAGTGGGGGCTGGAACCTCACGACCCTGCCCATCACCCTCCAGGTGCCGGCCCTGCTGCTCACCGCCTTGGTCTGCGGCCCCCGCAGCGGCATGCTCGCAGCAGTTGCTTACCTGAGCCTGGGCCTGTTCCAACTGCCGGTGTTTCAGGGCGGGGGCGGTGCCGCCTACCTTTTGGATCCTGGCTTTGGTTATCTAGCTGGCTTCATCCCGGCCGCCTGGCTCACCGGCAAGCTCGTGCGCCAGCAGGGCATGGACGACCTACTGGGTTTGTTTGGCGCCGCAGTGGTCGGGCTGGGCGTCCTTCAGATCTGCGGCATAGCCAACCTATTGCTGGGAGCACTGGCTGGCCGCTGGGGACCAAATCTTGGAATCCTGCTGTTCAGCTACAGCCTGGCGCCCTTGCTACCCCAGTTGCTCCTCTGCTGCGCCGTAGCTCTGATGGCCCTGCTGCTGCGCCGTCTGCTGCTGGTGGAGTCATGAGACGGCTGCGCAACCTCGCCTACGCCAGCGCTGCCATGGTGTTGCTGCTTGACCAGCTCAGCAAGGCTCTAGCCGTTGCCAATCTGCCGCTAGGAAGCAATTCAACTTTTCTGCCGGGGCTCCTTTCCCTGCAGCTTGTCCGCAACACCGGAGCGGCCTTCAGCCTCTTCAGTGGCAACCCCCAGTTACTCGGCCTGGTGAGCCTTCTGGTCTCTATTGGTGTGGCTGTCTGGATTCAGAGGCAGGGTCAGTTGAACCTCATCCGGAGCCTTGGGGTAGGGCTGCTGCTGGGGGGAGCCCTCGGCAACGGGCTCGATCGCTGGCGCCTTGGCTTTGTGGTGGATTTTTTAGCCCTGGTGCCGGTTTCCTTCCCGGTGTTCAACCTGGCCGATGTGGCCATCAACCTGGCGGTGCTTTGCTTCGCCATCGACCTGCTGGGTAACCATGGTCAAGCAGGCGTTTGAAGCCCTAGGCCGCCGTTGGCAGCGGTTCAGCCAGCCAGGCCAAGCCCAACTCCAGGTGCATCTACCGGGCCAAGCCTCGCGCCTGGTGCCCCTGCACCCGGGTACCTATCGCATCGGGCGCGACAACGACTGCCAAATTTGCGTTGATCATCCGGCGGTCAGCCGCCAGCACGCCCTGCTGGAGCGGCGCGGATCCCACTGGTTGCTCAGCGACGACAGCTCAACCAATGGCCTGTGGTGGCAGGGCCGGCGGGTGCAGCAGTTGCTGCTTCGCGACGGCGACAGCCTGCGCTTCGGCCCCAGCCAGGAGGCGGGACTGCCCGAGCTCGATTTTCAGATCCGTCCCCTGCCCCAGCTGCAAAGGTTGCTGCGGGCAACGAGCCTGATGCTTGCGGCGGCGGCCCTAGGCGGCCTTGGCCTGCAGGCCATCTCTGGCCTCCAGGTGCCGATTCGCGGCAGCCTCGCCACGGTGCGGGGGCCGCTGGTGCTCTACGACCGGCAGGGCAAAGCAATCGCAACTGCCCAGGCCAAGGAGCATCGGGAGCTCAAAGCCTTGCAGGGCTATCCCCGGGTGTTGATCGATGCCCTGCTTGCTAGTGAAGACAGCCGCTTCTGGTGGCATCCAGGCGTCGACCCAGTTGGTACGGGCCGAGCCCTTGTTACCAACGTGCTCGGAGGAAGGGTGCTGGAGGGCGGCAGCACTCTCACCCAGCAACTGGCCCGCAGCTTGTACCCCGATCAGGTGGGACAAGGTGAAACCCTTGGCCGCAAGTGGCGTGAGCTGCTGGTGGCGCTACAGCTCGAGGCCCGTTTCAGCAAGCGGGATTTGCTACTGAGCTACCTCAACCGAGTTTATCTAGGCGTTGGCTGGGGTTTTGAGGATGCCTCCCGCCACTATTTCGGTAAGCCCGCCAGCGACCTGAAGCTTGAGGAGGCCGCCCTACTGGTGGGCCTGCTTCCCTCACCCAATGGCTACGACCCGTGTTTCGATCCCCAGGCGGCCCTGAGCTCCCGCAATGCCGTGCTCAGCAAGATGGGAGATACGGGCCGCATCAGTGCCGACCAGGCCCGCAGCGGGCGCCGCAGCCCAATCCGGCTTTCGCCCCAGGCCTGCCGCAGTAGCAGCTCTCTTCGCGGAGTCCCCTTTTATTCAGACCAGGTGGGCCGCGACCTCGATCAGCTGGTGGGGGCAGAGGTGGCTGCCGAGGGTAATTTCCTGATCGATACCTATTTGGATCGCAACCTGCAGGAGCAGGTGGAGCGGTTGCTGCGCCAACGACTTAGCGCCAGCAAGACGCTGGGGGTAGGCGAAGGGGCCGTAGTGGTGCTCGATTCACGCACCGGCGGCATCCTTGCCCTTGCCGGCGGTCGTGACTACCGCCAAAGCCAGTTCAATCGGGCCACGATGGCCCTGCGCCAGCCCGGCAGCACCTTCAAGCTGATTCCCTATTTGGTCGCTCTCGAGCGGGGCGGTAAGCCCAGTGATCCAATCAGCTGCTCGCCATTGCGCTGGCGCGGTCAGAGCTTCAGCAGCGGTTGTGGTGGCAATTTGAGCCTGGTATCTGCCTTCGCTATCAGCAGCAACACGGCAGCGCTGCGTCTGGCCCAGCGGGTAGGGCTTGATGCACTGGTGCAGAAAGCTCGCGATCTTGGCTTCACCAGCCCCCTTGCGGCCGTGCCCGGATTGGCCCTCGGCCAGAGCGAGGTAACCCTGCTGGAGCTCACAGCTGCCTACGCGGCAATCGCCAACGGTGGCGTTTGGCACTCCCCCAGCACAATTCGGCGCCTTACCGATGGAGAGGCATGTAACGGCCAGTCATCAAGCCAGTGCCGCCAGGCCAACGTCCCCACAACATCCCAGGCGGGACGCCGGGTCAGCAGCGAGGCGACGGCCCGCGCCATGCAGCAGTTGCTGCGGGCCGTGGTGCAGCGGGGTACGGGCCAGATGGCCAGTCTTGGCGGCCAGGAGGGTGGCAAAACCGGCACAACCAATGACAGCCGCGATTTGCTCTTTGTCGGCTATGAACCCCAGCGCCATTGGGTGGTGGGTATCTGGTTGGGTAATGACGACAACAGCCCCAGCCGCGCCAGCAGCGCCTTGGCTGCAGGACTGTGGAGCGAGATCATCCGAGCAGCCCGACCCTGATGCCTGAGTTGTGAGCACCCGCACCCGCCTGTGGATGATCGCCGGCCTAGCTGTGCTGGCCCTGATCGCCGTTGGCGCATTGCTGCAGGGGGTCAACAACCTCTACTGGCAACTGAGCTGGTATTTGCCGAGCTGGATTGTTCAGCCGGTGTTTGCTCTTGTTTTCGCTGGCTTCGTGCTGCTGCTTGTGCAACTGGCCTGGCCGTGGCTGCGGACCATTACCGGCAAGGCCAGGTCAGGAGCGGCCGCCAGCTTGCCGCCGCCGGGTAACCGGCGGGAAGCAGCTGCCCAAAACCTGGCCGCCATCGATCAAACCCTCGATCGGGTGCGCGATGCGGTGGAGCGGGAAGCCCTGCGTCAAGAGCGGCAGCGCATGCAGGCCGAGCTCGAACGGGGCGATCTCGTGATTGTGCTGTTTGGTACGGGGTCGGCAGGCAAAACCTCTCTGATCCGGGCCCTGCTGCAAGAGCTGGTGGGCAAGGTGGGAGCTGCCATGGGATCTACCAGCGAAACCCAGCGCTATCGCCTGCGGCTGCGCAGCCTGCAGCGAGCCGTGGTTTTAGTTGACACGCCCGGAATCCTCGAAGCAGGTGCTGCTGGGCTAGAGAGGGAGCGGCTCGCCCGCGACCAGGCAAGCAAGGCGGACCTGCTTCTGCTCGTGGTGGACGGCGACCTGCGCGCCGCCGAGCTTGAGGTTTTTGAAGCCCTGGCTGGTCTGGGAAAGCGGCTGATGCTGGTGCTCAACAAGTGCGACCTGCGCGGTGAGCAGGAGGAAGCAAGGTTGCTGCAGCTGCTGCGCCAACGCAGCCGCGAGCACATTGCGGCCGAAGACGTGATCCCCGCCAGCGCGGCACCCCAGAGCGTGCCCATGCCAGGGGGGCGTCCCTTGCAGCCAGCCGCCGAGGTCGATGCCCTGTTACGCCGTATCGCCGCCGTGCTCCACGCCGACGGGGAAGAACTGATTGCCGACAATCTGCTTTTGCAGTGCCGGCGGCTCAGTGAGGCCAGCCGCTCCCTGCTGACCCGGCAGCGCCGCAGCGACTGCGAGGTGATCGTTGATCGCTACATGTGGATCGGAGCCGGGGTGCTTGCCGTCACACCCCTGCCTGGTCTGGATCTGCTCGGTGCCGCAGCTGTAAACGCCCAAATGGTGGTGGAGATCGCCCGTATTTATGGCATCAGCATGAGTCGCCAAAGTGCCCAAGATCTGGCCCTTTCCGTTGGACGCACCATGGCTGGCCTCGGGCTGGTGAAGGGGGGCGTCAGCCTGCTTAGTGCGTCCCTAAGCCTGAACGTACCTGCTCTGGTTGTGAGCCGTGCCATTCAGGCGGTCAGTGCTGCCTGGCTCACCCGGGTTGCGGGGCTGAGCTTCATCACCTACTTCGAGCGCGACCAAGAATGGGGCGACGGTGGTGTGCAGGAGGTCGTGCAGCAGCAATACGACCTCAGCCGACGCGACGGGGCCATGAGTCGCTTCCTTAAAGCCGCCTTCAGCCGGGTGGTGCAACCACTGCAGGCAAAGCAGCGGAGTTTGCCGCCAAGGCCTGAGCCCGACTGACCGGCAGCTTGCCCAAGGCCTCCGGTGGTGGTGGCTGCAGTGGTCCCCGGCTATCAAGCACCACGATCATGGCCAAATAAAGAACGCCGATTAATACCGAAATGGCGCCAGTCACAATCGCGACCCAACGGCCTCGGCCGGAGCTCGTCACAGCAGGGGGTTCACTCACAGGGGGAGGTGTATCAGGGTTGTTCATCGAGGCTGGCATGCACCACCCTGGCGAGGTTCTCGAGGTGGGCTGGTTTGGTGTGGGGGTTACCGAGCACGGCCTTGAGATGGTGGCGCCCGGCGTAGTGAGGCCGCGAAAGCATCAGCTGCTCCTGGAGCAGACGCTGGCGAGTGCGATCGCTCCAGGCTTGGCTGGCGGCGGCATCAAGTTGATGGGGGGTGAAGGCCAGCAGATGGAAGGAGCCACCGATCAACTGCAGCCGCTCGTTGGGTGCCAGTAGGGCCTGAAGCTGGCGGCGACGCTGAATAGCCCCATCGAGCACCGCTTCGATCCCCACCAGGCCAAGCTGCCGCAAACCGAGCCAAAGCTTGAGAATTTCACCGGGGCGGGTGCCCTGCAGGCCACTTTCACCGCCGTGGCTACCACCCCAGCTCGGCTCCATGTAGGGCAGTCCGGTGTGAAACGCCTCCGCCAGTGCCTGAGGGCGGGCCAGCAATAGCAAGGAGGAGGCTTTGGTGATTCCCAGCAGTTTCTGGGGATTGATCGTGATCGAATCGGCTCGCTCCAGGCCAGCAACCCGATGGCGGTGGGCAGGCACCAGGCCGAACACGGCGCCGATGGCCCCATCCACATGCAGCCACTGGCCGCGCCGCTGGCAAATCCCAGCTATCTCACTGAGGGGGTCGACTGCCCCCCGAACGGTGGTGCCAGCGGTAGCGACTACCGCGATTACAGGCTTCCCAGCCCGCTCGAGTTGATCAAGCTCCAGCTCCAAAGCGGTTGGATCTAGTCGGCCCTGGCTATCGACTGCCACCGGCCGCAGGGCCTCAGGCGGTAAGCCCATCACCGCCAGTGCTTTAGCGAGGGAGACATGGGCATCAATGCTTGCCACCACCACCGCCCGGCCGTCTATGGCCAAACCCCGCTGGCGTCTCGCTGCGACCAGGGCCATCAAGTTGGAAAGGGTGCCGCCGCTGGCGGCCACACCACCACTACCAGCAGGCAGGCCCAGCTGCTCAGCCAGCCAGGCCGTGAGGCTGCGCTCTAGGCGGCTCAAGCTGGGGGACAATTCCTCAGCCAACATGTTGTTGTTAAGGCCGGCGCAGATCAAATCTGCAGCCACCGAGGCCGGCAGTGGTGGTGGGTCGAGATGGGCAAGGGCACCGGGGTGGTTGGGATTAAAGGCCCCATCCATCACGAGCTGCAGATCGGCCAACAGCATCTCCGGAGCCAAACCGTGACCTTCCGGCTCCACCGGTGGCAAAACGCTCAAGCCGGGCAGTGGCGAGCGTTCTGCAGCACTACCAAGCCACACACAGAGCTGCCGTGAAGCCTGCTCTAAAAAGTCCTGCAGCCTGGGGTCTAGCTGCTCCGGACTGGCGAAGGGCAGGGGCTGGCTGGCCCGCGGGGCAGGGGGGGCGCTAGCCAACGAAAACCGATCGGATCAAGCCATTCTCACCTGTGGAGGTGGGCTACAAGTGGGTTTGTGCTGCGGGCAGCAAGCAGTGGATCGTTCCCAACTCATGGGCCCATCAGGGCCCCAGCTGCAGCGCCAGTGGATGCAACTGCTGCTGCGCCACGCAGAACGGGCCGGAAACCAGGGCGAAATTCCCGTCGCCGCTGTGGTGCTCGATGAAGGCGGACGCTGTATCGGCTGGGGCAGCAATCGACGCGAACAGCACAACGATCCCCTTGGACACGCAGAACTGGTGGCCCTTGGCCAGGCGGCCCGTTTGCGCGGCGACTGGAGATTTAATGGCTGCACTTTGCTGGTGAGCCTGGAACCTTGCCCGATGTGTGCCGGTGCCTTGGTGCAAGCCCGCATGGGAACGGTAATTTTCGGCGCTACGGATCCGAAAAGGGGCGCCCTCGGCAGTTGCCTTGACTTAGCAAGCAACGCCAGTGCCCATCACCACATGACGGTGATCGGAGGGGTTTTGGGCGAACAGGCCAGCGGTCTGCTGGCGAGCTGGTTTAAGCGGCGACGGCAGCAGGGGCAACTGCAGGCATGAAGGCTGGCAGCTCGGTTTCAAACAGGTTGAGCAGGAGGTCGACGTTTTGAGGCTGGCTGTTGTAACCCATCAGGCCGATCCGCCAAACCTTGCCCGCCAGGGCGCCCAAGCCTCCACCCACCTCAATTCCATGCTTAGTGAGCAGGTGCTGAGAGAAGGCTTTGCCATCAACTCCTGCGGGGATGCGCACTGTGGTGAGGGTGGGAAGGCGCAGGGCTGCCGGGGCATGCAGCTCGAGCCCGAGGGCTTCGAGACCAGCCCATAGGAGCTCGGAATTGCTGCGGTGGCGGGCCCAGGCTGCCTCCAGTCCCTCCTCGGCAAGCAGGCGCAGGGCTTCGCGCATGCCGAAATTCATATTTACTGGCGCTGTGTGGTGGTACACCCGATCACTGCCCCAGTACTGATTCAGCAGGGTGACGTCCAGGTACCAGTTGGGGACCTTGCCCGCCCGGGCCATCATTTTTGCCTCGGCTCGCGGGCCCATGGTGAAGGGTCCAAGGCCAGGAGGACAGCTGAGGCCCTTCTGGCTGCAGCTGTAGGCCAGATCCACCTTCCATTCATCGAGGTAGAGGGGCACCGCACCGAGGGAGGTGACGGTATCAAGCAAGAGCAGGCAGTCGTGCTCACGGCAGAGATCGCCGATGCCCTCCATGGGCTGGCAGATCCCGGTGGATGTTTCGGCGTGGACGATGGCCAGAATTTTGGGCTGATGGGTGGCTACGGCGCGCTCAAGTTCAGCAAGGCTGAAAGCTTCTCCCCAGGGCTTCTCGATCGTCACAACATTGGCCCGGTAGCGACCGGCCATGTCGGCCAGACGCAGGCCGAAGTAGCCCTTAACGGCCACCAAAACAGTGTCGCCAGGCTCAATCGTGTTGGCCAGACTGGCTTCCATGGCCGCACTGCCGGTGCCGCTCATTGGAATGGTGAGGCGGTTTTCGGTCTGCCAGGCGTAGCGGAGCAGATCCTGCACCTCACCCATCAGCTCGACGTAGAGGGGGTCGAGGTGACCAATCGGCATTCGGGCCAGGGCCTGAAGCACGGTGGGATGGGCATTGGAGGGGCCAGGACCGAGCAGCAGACGATCCGGCGTGGCTATGGGAGCCAGCGTGCGGCGATGGGCTGAATTAACTGGTGGCAGCACGGGCAGGGGAACCAAGACCAGGATGGAGCGTGTAAATCGAGCCTAAGTAGCAATTACGTGGCCTAGCGGGCCCGCAGATTGGTGGCACCAAGACCACGGCACAGATGGTCAAAGGGGGCACGAACCACTGCCGCCGATGCCACACCCGCATCGAGCAGCATCTCGCAGACCACATCAGCCATCAAGGCAATGCTGCGCACGGTGGGGCCGGTCGGCACGCCAAGACTCTTGTAGGTGTCGTCGAGACCGTTCAGCACCCGCTCGTTGAGGATCGATGCGTCGTCGGCGATCAGGGCATAGCTGGCGTAACGCAGGAAGTAATCCATGTCCCGCAGGCAAGCCGAAAGGCGCCTTGTGGTGTAGGCGTTGCCACCGGGCAGGATCAGCTCGGGATCGGCAAGCCAGAGGCGCTGGGCCGCCTCGCGCACGATGGCCGCAGCCTCACGGTTGATCAGCTCCACCGCAGCCAGGCGCACGCTGGATTCGGAGTAATAAATGCTGATGCGGTCGATCGCATCGCGGTCTAAATAGCGGCCGAGCTGGTCATAACGGCCAATTAGACCAGTGATGGCATCGCGCATGGCGGAATCAAATCGACGCACCTGTATCGAAAACTAGCACTCACATTCCGCCAAATCCCAGGCCAGGGATGGGTTCTGGGGAAGTTGACAGAAACGGTTACGCAATCCTCTCCGTCAGTTTGGTTACGGGCGCTACCAATTAGCGTCTGGCCGATCCGTACGGTCCGGCAACGCCGCAACCGGTCGGCACCCATCCTTCTTGTTCGTAATGGCCCAAACAGCCCAAGACGTCCTCCGTCAGATCCATGAGGAGGGAATCGAGCTGATCGACCTCAAGTTTGTCGACTTGCATGGCAAGTGGCAGCACCTGACGGTCTGCCGCGACCTGATCGACGAGGCCTCCTTCAGCGATGGCGTTGCCTTTGACGGCTCCTCGATACGGGGCTGGAAGGCGATCAACGAATCGGACATGGCGATGGTGCCGGACCCCAACACCGCCTGGATCGATCCCTTTTACAGCCACAAAACCCTGAGCCTGATCTGCTCGATCCAGGAGCCCCGAAGTGGCAAGCCCTATGGCCGTTGTCCCCGGGCCTTGGCCCAGAAAGCGCTCAACTACCTCAGTTCCACCGGTATCGCCGATACCGCCTACTTCGGGCCGGAGCCTGAATTCTTTGTCTTCGACGACGTCCGTTACAGCTCAGGCAGCGGCAGCAGCTTCTACAGCGTCGATTCAGTTGAAGCACCTTGGAATAGCGCCCGCCTTGAGGAGGGCGGCAACCTCGCCTACAAGATTCAGTTGAAGGAGGGCTACTTCCCGGTAGCCCCCAACGACACCCTGCAGGACATGCGCACGGAGATGTTGCTCACCATGGGCAGCCTGGGGGTGCCGATCGAGAAGCAGCACCACGAGGTGGCAACGGCCCAGCATGAGCTGGGTATCAAGTTTGCCGAGCTGATCAGCGCAGCCGACAACGTGATGATCTACAAATACGTAGTGCGCAACGTTGCCCGTAAGTACGGCAAGACGGCCACCTTCATGCCCAAACCCGTGTTCGCCGATAACGGCAGCGGCATGCATGTGCACCAGAGCCTCTGGCGAGGCGGCAATCCCCTGTTTTTCGGCGAAGGCACCTACGCCAACCTTTCCCAGACTGCCCGTTGGTACATCGGAGGGCTGCTGAAGCACGCCCCCAGTTTCCTGGCCTTCACAAATCCAACAACTAACAGCTACAAGCGATTGGTGCCAGGCTTCGAGGCTCCGGTGAACCTGGTTTATTCCCAGGGCAATCGTTCCGCCGCGGTTCGCATTCCGCTCACGGGGCCGAGCCCCAAGGCCAAGCGCCTGGAATTCCGCTCCGGCGATGCCCTGTCCAACCCCTACCTCGGCTTCGCGGCAATGTTGATGGCAGGCATCGATGGCATCAAGAACCAAATTGACCCGGGCGATGGCACCGATGTTGATCTGTTCGAGCTCTCGCCAGAGGAATTGGCTCGCATCTCCACTGTGCCGGCCTCACTGAATGGTGCCCTTGAAGCCCTAGATGCAGATAAGGATTATCTGCTAGCTGGTGGCGTCTTCACCGAAGACTTCATCAACAATTGGATCACCCTTAAATACGAGGAGGTGCAGCAGCTACGCCAGCGGCCCCACCCCCACGAGTTTGTGATGTACTACGACGCTTGAGCAGACGCCGGTGGGCAATAGCGCAGGTGGGCGATAGCGCTTGCCTGCAGTTGCTTCTCGCGGGCCTGGCGCCTTGCCCAGGCTTGGAGCTGATGCAGGGCGTCCGCGGCGGGGTTGGGATCGTGGTGTTTGGTTATCTGGGCCAGTTCGGCGCCGTGGAGGCGGTTGTCGCGAGCGTGCAACAGGCTCCAGGTTTGAAATTCAGGATCGGCATGCTGGCTCTGCAGGCGGGCAATGTTCATGGAGTGCTCCCCTCTCTCTGGATCCAGTCTGCTGCTGTCTTGGTAGCGGTTGCTACTAAATGGCCAGAGCTTCACAGCTCTTCAGCAATCGCAGTGTGAGTTCAAATTCGCTGAAATGGACACAAGCCATTGCCTAGCCATGCCCGATCAGCTCACAAAGTTGGCCTACCAAACCATGCAGCAGGGCAGGGCGTTGCTTGGGGTGACCCACAAAGAGGTGAGCACCAGGCTTATGGGGTTGCTTGCTCCAGATGGCACCCCAAAAACCGTGCCAATTCCGCCTGAGCTGCTGGCCAGCCTCAGGCAGGCCATGGATTCATTGCACGAGCGCGACTGGCAGGAAGCAGAACAGGGCCTTTACCCGCCTTCCCTCCTGTTCGATGCCCCCTGGCTTGATTGGGCCAGTCGGTATCCACTGGTGTGGCTAGATATGCCCAGCACCTGGACTCGCCGCCGGGAGCGCAAAGTGCGCGACTTGCCCAGCAGTGTTGATCTAGATAATTATCCCGACTATTACCTTCAAAATTTTCATCACCAGACAGACGGCTACCTAAGCGACCACTCCGCGGCGCTCTACGATCTGCAGGTAGAAATTCTGTTTAATGGCTCAGCCGACCCAATGCGGCGGCGGGTGCTGGCTCCCCTGCTGCGGGGTATCAAAGCCTTCGCCGATCGGCCAGCCGGCCAGGTGCGCGTGCTCGACCTAGCCACCGGCACCGGTCGCACCCTGCGCCAGATCAGGGCGGCTTTACCAAAAGCCCAGCTGGTGGGATTGGATCTTTCCAGTGCCTACCTGCGCCAGGCCAACAAGTGGCTTAGTCAGCTGCCCGGTGAACTTCCCCAGCTAACCCAAGGCAATGCCGAGGCACTGCCCTTTGCCGACGCAAGTTTTCAAGCGGTCACCTGCGTTTTCCTGTTCCACGAGCTGCCGGGCGAGGCCCGTCAGAACGTGATCAATCAGGCCTACCGGGTGTTGGAGCCTGGCGGGGTTGTGGTCATTGCCGATTCCGTACAGCTGGCTGATTCGCCCCAATTCAGTGCCGTAATGGAAAACTTCCGGCGGGTTTTCCATGAGCCCTATTACCGCGATTACATCTCAGATGACATCGGCGCTCGTCTTACCCAACCTGGCTTTGAGGGCATCACAGCCCAAAGCCATTTCATGACCCGGGTCTGGACGGCCCGCAAGCCTCGCTAGCGCTTCAGAATCCAGGCCATGAGCAGACCGGCGGTGGCCCAGCGCAGCCCACGCCAAAACAGCACCTCCTGGCGATAGGGAGGTGCCAGCTGCTCGGGCAGGGGATCAAGCAATCTCTGGGTTAACTCAAGACGCTGGCGTTGCCGCCGCTGATTCACCCCGGAACTTTTAGCTGTCAAAGATGCCTGGGTGAGCAACCCATCCAGCAGGTGCAGGAGGCGAATTGGTTGGCGCACCGAGTGGTGGCCCAATGGTCGCGTCGGCATGGCCAGCTCCCAACGAGGCGTTACAGGCTTCAGGATGGAACCTCGAGCCTGTATGCGTCCAGTGCAAATCCCATTGTCCAAGCAAAAACGAAGCTGGCCAGAAGGCTCCCTAGAGGCGGCTGTCGCTTTGCAGCGGCATCTGGCAATTAGTGACCGGGATTGGCACGCCTTCAAGGCCCAACGCGCCCGGCGCGGCGCTGAGCAGCTTGCAGCAGCCCTGGTGCTGCTGCTTAGGGCCGATGATCCCGGGGCACCTCAAACCTCGGACGCCCGCCGTCAGGCTATCGAGTTGGTTGAGCATGGGCTGGGCTGGCTTAAGGCTGAGCTGAGCGATCCTGGTTGCCCCAGCCACCGACCGGCGTCAGCAACGACGCTCGCTGCCGACTGACTGCCAGTTGCAACCGGTTGCCGCGGTTACTCCAGCGCACGTCGTCGAAGCAGTGATGAATCAAAAACAGGCCGCGACCACCCGCAGCGTCTAGCTGATCGGGCAGGTTGGTGCTGCGAGCCGCTGGTGGCACCCCAGCTCCCTCGTCCTGCACCTGCCACACCAGCCAGTTGGGGGTTTCAATGCGGCGCACTCTCAAGCATTTGGCTGGGTCGCAACCGTTGCCATGGCGGACCGCATTGACCAGTGCTTCTTGCAAACCAAGCTGCACCTGACCCTGAAGCTGCAGGCAGCGAATGGGCTCAATCAACAGTTCCAACAGCGGTGCCAGCTGCAGCGTTGAAGGCGTGATGAAGTCCGACCAGCGCAGGGCCATCGGGCTGAGGGACGCAGGTGCCGTTTTGACCATACGCCGCTGCGTGCACCCTGGCTCAGGCCTTGATCCGCTGTTGCAGAGCTGGGTGGTTGAGCAGGGCATCCATCAGCCGCACGCCGCGCAGTTGATTGACAAGGGGCATATGCCCCTCAGGGGCCTCAATGGACCACTGAAAGGAGCCTGGATAGCGCGTCCAGCGGCCTGCATCCTTCCAGGCCAACTTGGGCCAGAGCAGCTCCCAACGGCCATTGCAACTGCGTAGCAACCTGCCTTGCACCGAGAAGCCAAAACGGCCGCGTGAAAAACAGACCCAGAGCCGATCGAGGCTGTCTAGGTCGGCGGTGGCTATCGGCGGCACCTCGCTGTAGTACACGTAACCTCGCCGTACTGCTTCTGGACCGGCCAGCTTGCGCAGCAAGCTGCTGGTGATTCGATCTGCTTCCTCAAACTGCTGAGCCATCAGGGCTCGTTGCAGGGGCGCGTAGTCCAGTCCACGGGCCGACACCGTGGCAAGCCAGCCGTCGGGGTAGCGGGCCAGGAACTCTTCGCGCAGCCCATCCTGTTCATCGAGCAGGAGCTGAATTAAAAAACCAGCTGCCCAGTCATCTCCGGTGGCATCGACGCCGGCCAGATGGTCTGGGATTAGCGGCCGCAAGACATGGCTCTGATGCTGCAGGGTGGCCAGCAGGGCACGCCTTTGACGGGTATTGCCGGCCTGAAAGCGTTCAAGCAGGGCCCTAGGGCTGGTGCCGGTAGCGGCGGTGACCGGAGGTCCGGAAAGCATGGAAATGGAAGCCGAGCCTGAAGCAGTGCCAGCGTGGCCCACTATGTCAGCTGAGATCCTCAACAGTGATGTCGGGCCCCTGCCCTCCCCAAGATGTGACCGCATTCCTGGCGGCCGAGGGGCCGATCGTGGACGTGCGCAGCCCTGGGGAATATGAACAGGGTCATGTGCCCGGAGCGGTCAACCTGCCTTTGTTTAGCAACGAAGAGCGGGCCCAAGTTGGCACTGTCTATAAGCAACAGGGACGTCAGCATGCCGTGCTGCTCGGCCTGGAATTGGTTGGACTGAAGTTGCCATCCCTTGCCCAGGCGCTATTGGAGCTTGCTGAAGCAGACAAGTCCCTGCGCCTACACTGCTGGCGTGGTGGCATGCGCTCAGGCAGCATGGCCTGGCTGGCGAGCACCTTGGAGCTGCCCGTTTTGCTCTTGGAAGGCGGCTACAAGGCCTACCGCCGCTGGGTGTTGGACTGTTTTGAGTCCGCCTGGCCCCTACTGGTGCTCGGCGGTCGCACCGGCACGGGCAAAACCGACTTGTTGCATGCCCTTCGGCAAAGAGGGCAGGCGGTCGTTGATCTCGAGGGACTAGCCAATCACCGGGGCAGCAGTTTCGGCGGCTTGGGCCAACCCCCTCAACCGAGCACGGAGCACTACGAGAACCTACTGGCTGCAAGCCTTACGGTCTGCGCAGGTCAGGCACCGATCTGGCTTGAAGCCGAAAGCGCCCAGGTCGGTCGCTGCCGTATTCCCGCGGGCTTGTGGCGCCAAATGGGTGAGGCGCCGGCTGTTGAGATCCAACGTCCAATCGCGGAGCGGGTTGAGCAACTGGTTGCGGTATATGGCAATCAAGGGGAGGAGTCCTTACGCCTCGCCACCGAACGCATCGCCCGGCGGCTTGGCCCCCAACGCACGGCAACTGCTCTGGATGCGATCGCCTCTCAAGACTGGGCGGCTGCCTGCCAGCAGATGCTCGACTACTACGACCGCTGCTACGACAAAGAGCTCAGCAGACGCGATAAGCCCCTGTTGTCCAGCTTCGATTTGGGCGGACTAGACCCCGATGCAGCTGCAGCTGAATTGCTGCAACCAGCTCCCTGGTGGGAGCAGCTCTGCGGGTAGTTAGTTAAGGCGGGCTCCTAGGATTGATTTTTGTCCCCGCTTGCCATGGGCGCCGCCATTCAGTTCTTCCGTGGGGTGGATGAGCCGGTCGTGCCCGACATCCGTCTCACCCGCTCGCGGGACGGCCGCACCGGCCAGGCCCTTTTCGTGTTCGAGGAGCCCGATGCCCTTGCGCCCGAAAGCATGGGCGACATTACCGGCATGTTTCTGGTCGATGAGGAAGGCGAGCTGGTCACCCGTGAAGTGAAGGCCCGCTTCGTCAACGGCAAGGCCAGCGCCTTGGAGTGCACCTTCACCTGGAAGAGCACAGAGGATTTCGATCGCTTCATGCGCTTTGCCCAGCGCTACGCCGACAGCCACGATCTGGGCTTCTCGGGCAATAAAGATGATGATCAGCCCGAGCAGGACGAGGCCTGAGGCCTTGAAATTCGGCCAGTGGCTAGGCCTTTTGGCATTGGTGGCATCCCTGGTGCTGCTTTGGAGCTTGCGTCAGAGCCTGATTTACCTGTTTGCGGCTGTGGTGCTGGCTATGGCCCTTTGCACTCTGGTGGGATCAATCCGGTCCCGGTTGGGGTGCTCCAGGCCGCTGGCAGTTTTGCTCAGCCTTGGCACGGTCCTTCTGGTGCTGGCTGTGGCAGCCACCGTGGTGATCCCCCCTTTCGTTGACCAATTCAGCCAGTTGCTTGGCAAGTTGCCCGCAGCTGCCGAAACCCTGCTGAATCTCTTGAGAGACGCTCTATCGCAGGTTTCTCAAATGATTTATGGCAGCGGGGATGGCGGCCTCGCCTGGCTTCGAGAGGGACTGGTTGGTAGCGACCCTGGCACAACCCCAGGGCTCTCCCCCAGCCTGAGCAGCAGCTTGGGCAGCGGCGCCCTGCGCCTGCTTGGGCTTGCAGGTGGAGTTGGCACCGGTCTGTTGCAGATCCTATTTGTAGTTGCAGTTGCTGTGATGGTGGCTGTGCAGCCCACCGCCTACCTAGATGTGGGTGTGCTGCTAGTGCCATCTTTTTACAGGCGCCGCTTCCGTCAGGTCTTGGTGCAATGTGGCGATGCCCTAAGTGCCTGGATGGTGGGAGTGTTAATCAGCTCCCTTTGCGTGGGAATCTTGGCAGCAATCGGCTTGAGTTTGCTCGGGGTGAAGTTGGTGGCAGCAAACGCCCTGCTTGCAGGCCTGCTCAACATCATTCCCAACATCGGACCAACCCTAAGCACGGTTTTTCCGATGTCCGTTGCACTTCTAGATGCTCCCTGGAAAGCGGCAGCGGTGCTAGCGCTTTATGTCGCTGTGCAAAACCTGGAAAGCTATTTGATTACACCTTCGGTAATGCATCACCAGCTCAAGCTGCTGCCTGGCTTCACCCTCACGGCCCAGTTGCTGTTTACGGTTGTGTTTGGTCCGCTGGGGTTGCTGCTGGCCTTGCCTTTAGCCGTTTGCCTGCAGGTGATGGTGCGCGAACTGCTAATCCGCGACATCCTGGACCCATGGAAACGTCTGCGCCTGACAGGCTGACGCGATGAACGGCCGCACAGTGCTTGGAGCACTAGCCCTGATTGTCATTGGGCTGCTCACCTGGGAATTGCGTTGGGTGTTGCTGGTGCTGTTCGGCGCCGTGGTGCTGGCTGTTGCCCTTGATGTACCGATCACCCTGCTGCGGCGTCTTCTGCCCCTGAACCGCCCAGCTGCCCTGATTGTGGTGCTGGTTTCACTGGTGTTGCTCGGCGGGGTGCTGGGTCAGCTGTTGCTGCCTGAGCTGCTGGAGCAGATCAAACAATTGACCACCCTCTTGCCTGTCTTGGCTTTGCGGCTGAGCAGCCTGGCCCGCCAGGTGGACTGGCTACCTGATCTAGAGCAGCAGTTGATGGCACTTGGTACATGGGAGCGGCTCCAGCCCCTAGGCGGCCAGCTGCTTGGCCTGGCGGGCGGTGCTGCAAACACCACAATCCAGATGCTGTTGATGGCCTTGCTGGCGATTCTGCTGGCCCTGGATCCTCGCAGTCATCAAAAGGTGATTGTTTCCCTTACTCCCAGCTTCTGGCGGCCCCAGATGCAACATCTGCTGGGTGAATCCCGTCAGGCCCTGGGTGGCTGGCTCGCCGGCATGACCCTTTCTGCCGTGAGCGTGTTTCTGCTCACCTGGGCCGGGTTAGCCCTGTTGGGTGTGCCGTTGGCCCTATTGAGCGCCCTGGTGTGCGGTCTGCTTACCTTCGTACCAACGATTGGCCCCACCGCAGCCACCTTGTTGCCACTAGCGGTGGGGCTGCTGGTGTCACCAGCAAAAATGCTGCAGGTGTTAGTGCTGCGGCTCATTTTGCAAAATGCCGAAGCCTTTTTGCTTACGCCTGTGCTGCTACGGCGAACTGTGAATTTGCTACCCACCGTTGCCCTCACTGCCCAGCTATGCCTAGGAGCACTCCTTGGGCTGCCAGGAGTGCTACTTGCCTTGCCCTTAGTTGTTGTGCTACAAGTTCTCTTTGAAGAAGTATTGGTAAAGGAAGTGATGGATCACTGGAATTGATTGCTGTAATTGATCTCTGGACTACCACCAGGAGTGATCGGCAGAATAGTTACTAAGCTCTTTGGCGGTAGTGATGCAATAACGAAGGCAACAGCAATAGCACCGCGGTAGCAAGGAGATGATTGCGAATCGCTGCCGCCAAGGAAGTCAAGGTGAAGTGGTCTGCGAGTAGCTGCAGCTCGACTCGCAGATCCAGAAGAGCAAGCAGAGCAAGAAGGATTGGCACGAAGGAGCCTCCCAGGCTGCGCCGGCGCAGCTTTACAGCATGAGCAGGGGCCTGATTAGCGACGGGACAATACCGGTAGCAGGGTTGGAGCAACACCGATACTTGAATAAGCTCCCACCAAAATGCCAAAACTCAAGGCAATGGAGAACCAAAACAAAGTGCTACCACCAAAGAAAATGAGAGCAATCAAAGGCAGAAGGGTTGTAAGGGATGTGTAAACGGATCGGGTCAACGTACTGATCACCGCCTCATCCGCCTGATCCGCTAGGGATAAATCTTTGAGCTGGGCACGTTTCTCACGTATTCGGTCAAAGATGACCACGGTATCATTAACTGAGTAGCCAGCAATGGTAAGCAAGGCCACGGCAAAAAGGCTATTAACCTCTATACCAGCCAGCACTCCAAGCCATGCAAACAATCCACAAGTGATCAAAACATCATGACCCAGGCAAACAAGTGCCAATAATGCATAAACGCGGTCGTAGCGTAAGGAAATATATATGGATATGCCTACGAAACTAACTAACAAAGAAACCAAGCTGGCCCGTAGCAGCTGGGAGCCAAGGGTGGGGCCAATCGTGTCTACGGACAGACCCCCCGAGACCGTATCGCCGATTTGGCTCTTAATGGACTTGATCACCGTTTCTGACTGGGCAGGGCTCAGACTGGGCAGGCGCAAGACCAGTGAGCGTCCACCATCAAGAAGCTGGACTGTGGCTCCGTTTAGTGGTGGAGCAGGATCTGAGCCATCCACTGGCAGCTTCAAGGCGACCAGGCTTGCTTGAACCGAATCAGCAGCCAACGGGGCACAGGCTGGGTCGCAGCTGCGCTCAATTTGAATCTGAGTGCCGCCGGTAAAATCAAGCCCTGGGCGCAGTGGAGCTCGGATTGAGGGCGACAACCAGCTGACAGCCATTCCCAGCAAACTCAAAAGCAACGCCACTGTTGACAGGAGCCACAGCTGGCGGCGGTGGCGATTAACGCGGAAAGAAAACATCGGCTGGTGACTAGTTGGTGCCAGGGACATCTCAGGCAACCCCCTCTGAACGTTGAACAAGCGGAATGAAATAGTTGATGCGGCGTAAGCCGGGATAGCTCATCAGTACCCGCAGAAGTGTGCGGGTGCAAGTGAGGGAACTAAACAAACTAAGCAAAACACCAATTCCAAGCGTGACCGCAAATCCCTTGACAAGCCCCGTTCCCAAAGCGAATAAAGCGATGCAGCTTATTAGCGTAGTAACCTGGCCATCAAGGATGGATGAAAATGCAAGGGCGAAGCCAGTATCTATTGAGCGAATTAAGGTATTACCAGATCGCAGCTCCTCCTTGATCCGCTCAAAAATAAGCACGTTTGCATCTACTGCCATTCCAAGCGACAAGATGAATCCAGCAATCCCTGGCAGGCTGAGTGTGACAGGGATAAGGGCATAGACGGCTAAGTTGAATAGGCCGTAAAGGGATAGGGCGACTACCGCAACGAGCCCAGCCAATCGATAAACGATCACCATGAAAACAGCTACTAGCAGCAGGCCTGTAAGGGCTGCCACAAGGCTAGTACGAATGTTTTCAGCTCCTAATGAAGGCCCAACTGTGCGCACCTCGAGGATTTTTACTGGCAGCGGCAAGGAGCCCCCTCGGAGCTGAACCTCCAAATCCCGCGCCTGTTCGGCGGTGAAATTACCCGTGATACTTGCCGAGCCTCCAGTAATGCCCGCTGCCTTGAACTCAGGGCCAACGCTTGCCTCACTTATGGAGCGACCATCCAGAACAATGCCGAGCAAACGACCAGTGCCGGCGATCGACTGGGTAAGGCTGGCAAACTTATCGCCACCGTCCTTAGTGAAACCGAGTGTCACATCCCAGCCGGTGCCTGTTTGCTGCTGCTGGCGTCCTGCGGTGACAAGATCCTTGCCGCTGAGGCCAGCTGGTTCGAATAGGGCAACAATGTCAACGTTGATACGTTGCAGGTCTGCCTCTAGCTGATCACGATCAGCTTGTTTGGTGTCAGGGGTAGTTGGTTCATCCTGCTGGGAGTCAGCAGCTTCCTTAACAGGGCCATTTAGGCGGATTAAAAGTGCCGTTGCCTGACGTTTCAGGCTGAGCAATTCCTGCATCCGCTGCTCAGTACCCGGTTTTTGAGCCCGAAATTCAAGTAATGCTGTAGTGCCAAGAACCTTGGCGGCGCGTGACGGATCTTGCTCACCAGGCAGTTGCAGCACAAGCTGATCTTCCCCGACAGTTTGCAAGGTCGATTCAGCCACACCCAAACCATTAATGCGGCGGTCAAGCACTTCCTTGACAGCATCTAGCTGCTCCTTCTGGACAGTTTTGATGGCACCGGCCGGCAAGACCTGGAGGGTTAGTTGGCTGCCACCGCGCAGATCCAGTCCCAGGCGCTGGCCTAGGGGAGTCTCCGGTGTGTTCCAGCTAAAGAGCAAGGCCCCGGCCGCAATAGCCAAGGCAAGAATCAGGGCAAACCACCCCTGTTGACGAGCCATATCTAGATCTTTCCGGCGACGAGCTGCTGGGCCGCATCAACAATCTGATGGGGCTGAATGATGGTTAGGTTTTCCAGGGCACCGTTGTAGGGGGTGGGGATGTCCTGGGAAGACAACCGAATCGGCCGGGCATCTAGCTCATCAAAACAGTGTTCCGTAATTAAGGCGATCAATTCAGCCCCGATGCCGCCTGTCTTCATACATTCCTCTACCACAATCACCTTGTGGGTTTTGCGGATCGAGGCGGATATGGTCTCCATATCAAAGGGCTTCAGGCTGATCAGATCGATAAGCTCCACGCTCACACCAGCCTTCTCCAACTGCTCGACCGCCTTGAGACAGTGATGGCGCATGCGTGAGTAGGTAAGAATCGTGACATCCGATCCAGCCCTTACAACCTCGGCCTGGTCAAGGGCACAGATATAATCACCTTCCGGAATATCTTCGGAAAGGTTGTAAAGCAGCACATGCTCAAAAAAGAGCACGGGGTTGTTGTCGCGGATTGCGGCCTTCATCAGGCCTTTGGCATTGGTGGGAGTGCTCACCGCCACAATTTTGATGCCGGGTACGGCATGGAAATAGGCCTCAAGTCGCTGGCTGTGCTCAGCGCCCAGCTGGCGACCAACTCCGCCAGGACCCCTTACTACAGTAGGGATCGTGTAATTGCCGCCGCTGGTGTAACGCAACATCCCCATGTTGTTGGAGATTTGGTTGAAGGCCAGCAGCAGGAAGCCCATATTCATGCCCTCCACGATTGGGCGCAGCCCCGTCATCGCCGCACCAACTGCCATGCCAGTAAAGGCGTTTTCAGCTATCGGGGTGTCCAGCACCCGCAGCTCACCGTATTTCTCGTAGAGATCTTTGGTGACCTTGTAAGAGCCGCCGTATTGGCCGACGTCCTCACCCATCACGCAAACGTAAGGATCTCTAGCCATCTCCTCGTCGATGGCTTCCCGAAGGGCATTGAACAGCAGCGTCTCTGCCACGTCTGGGCTTGCACCATTTAGATGCCAACCTATCTCAGCCGCCGGCGGCGAAGGTTGAGAGCAGCAACACCGAAAGCAGCATGCCGGGGAGCAGCAGCGTTACCAGCAAACCCAGATCGTGGGGAGTCATGGAGAAAAGTTAGGGCTTTTCGCCCGCCTCGGCAGTGGCCGATCCGGAACCGGACACCAAGCTGCGCACGAACACCAATGCCAGACCAATGCCAATGAAGGCAAAGCTGAAGGTGGCAAGAAACGACATGCCAACAATCAGCGTCTTGAGAGCCGTGGCGATGCTCTGGGCAATCGCCGAGCCATAGCTGGGTGGATGCAGGGCGTAGTACGCCACCAATTTCTGGCTCAGACCCAAGGCCAGCCAGGCCAGCAGAGCAGCGGTGAGCGAGCCCGAGAGGAAACTCAGCGGCCCTTTACGGGGCGCTGGATCACTGGGCTTGATAGGGGATTCGGGATTGGTCACTGAAGCAGGCTGACACCCCGATCGCTGAAGCCACAACACCAAGACTCAAAGCCAGTCTGCTCAAATCGTTCGGCTAGGTCTGCATGGGCGCTGCGAGCTTGTTCCAGGTTGGAGAACAGGGCGAAAAGTGTTGGGCCAGAACCACTCATCGCAACTGCCAGGTGTTGCTCGCTCTGGCGCAGCAATGCCAGACCCTGGCGCACGGTTTCCACCTCTGGTTCCACCACGGCCTGCAGGTCGTTGCGCAGTGGTGGCCAGGTCCTATTCCCAGCGATGGCCCCTAGCAAGGGCGCCTGGCGTAGAGCCTGACGGCGCTGTTCAAAATCGGCTTCAGCCTCGAGATAGAAATCGCCGCGTAGCTCCTTGCAGCGTCCATAAGCCCAGGGCGTGCTGACACTCACCCCTGGGTGCTTGAGCAGCAGTAGCGCCGGAGGCTCGCTTGAATTGAAAGGCAAGGCTTCCAACAGCTCACCGCGGCCAAAGCAGAGCTGGGTGCCGCCATCAAGGCAAAACGGCATATCTGAACCAAGCTCAGCCGCCATGCTGTGCAGCTCCTGACTCTCAAAGCCCAGTCCCCATAGCTCGTTGAGACCAATCAGCGCCGCCGCTCCATTACTGGAGCCGCCCGCAAGGCCCGCCCCGATCGGGATGCGCTTCTCGAGCACGATCTGGGCGCCAAGCTCGGAAAAACCTGAGCGGGCGCGCAACATTTCACCTGCTTTGACGACCAAATTGCTGCCGTCAGTGGGCAGGTCGGCCCGATCGCACTGGAGGCTGATTTGGCCATCCGCCGTGGGCCGCAAACGCAGGCTGTCAGCCAGATCGATCGACTGCATCACCATCGCCAGCTCGTGGAAGCCATCGGGGCGCAGGCCAAGCACCTCCAAGTGCAAATTGATCTTGGCGGGGGCACGCACGCATAAATCAGCCATGGGTAGGGGCGGCAGCGGGCTCAGCAATGACCTGATTCAAGCTGCCCGCCAACGCCACCCAGGCTGCTGGCGCGATCTCCTGGGGCCGCTGCTGCAGGCCGATGCCAGCTGCTTCCGCCAACCGAGCAAGTTCAGCTTCGGGCAGCAGACCGGCCAGGGTATTGCGCATCATTTTGCGGCGAGCGGCAAAACAGCGCTTCAAAAGCATCTCCACCGTGCGGGCTAGTTGGGGCGCCAATTGCTGCTCCAGTGGCAGCGGCTCCAACAGGATCACTTCCGAATGCACTTGCGGCGGCGGCTGAAAACAGCGCGGTGGCACGGCACACACGGAGCGGCAGTTGGCCAGCAGCTGCATGCGCACGCTCAGAGCTGAAAAGGCGCTGGCGCCAGGCTCACTGCGGATCCTCTCCCCTACCTCCCGCTGCACCAGCAGCACTAGGCGGTCGTAGGGATGGGCCACCGGGCGATCGAGCCGGCCCACCAGCCGCTCTAGTAGGGGGCCGGTGATGTTGTAGGGAATGTTTGCCACAACCTTGTTGGCGGCTGGCAGCTCCACTGTCAGCACATCCCCCGAGGTGAGCTGGAAGCGCGGCTGGTCGCCAAAGCGTTCCTGCAGGCCCAGCACCAGATCGCGGTCAAGCTCCACTGCAGCCACTGCTGCCGCCGGCGTAGCCAGCAGCCGCTCGCTGAGAGCTCCCCGGCCCGGCCCCACCTCCAACACCCGATCACAGGCTTCAAGCTCTGCGGCCGCCACGATGCGCGCGAGCACCGTCTGATCTATCAACCAGTGCTGGCCGAAGCGCTTGCGGGCGCGGTGGGCAGTAAATGTCATCTTGAAGTCGTCAGGTATCCACAATGGCTGTTGCCCCAGATCCAGCCATTCATTCGCAGACCATTCATTCGCAGACATTGATTTGCGCGGCGGCCATGGTTGCCGCTCTGCCGTTCCTGACCATCCCCGCTCAAGCAGGCAGCGTCACCGCATCCTCGATCTGGGACAAAAGCAACGCGATTGAACGGGCCCGGCAGCAGCTTCCATCTGGTGCGGTTGTTACCGCTGAGCGTTGCCAGGAGACGGAGGTCGGGATGGGCAACTATCGCTACCTATGCACTGTCGAATTCAGCCAGCCAGTTCCGGCGGCCACTACCGATCAGTGATCGGCACGGATCCAGCGGACAGGTCCGGGCGCCGGTGCCAGGGGCACCAAGGCAAAGACCAGCTCCACCGAGCTCTCCGCCCAAACCGGATGGTCCTCCAGCCAGCAGTGCCAGGCACGCTCCAAGCGCTGACGCTTGCCGCGGCGCAAGGCGCCGGCACCCCAACTATCTGGCCCACAACGGCTGCGACCTTTCACTTCCACCACCAACAGGCGACCTCCTTTTTCCAGCACTAGATCCAGTTCTCCCCAGCGACATGTCCACTGGCGGGAGAGCAACCGCCAACCGCTGCCGAGCAGTAGGCGCAGCACCCGCTGCTCGGCCCAGTCGCCCCGGCGGCGTGCAGTGGTGCGAGCCATTGGTTTGGAGCAGTAGCCCCCAGGGTTCCCACGCAGTGCGCTGCTAGGTGCCCTGCCTAGGCTGGAAATACTCATCCAGCTGTCATGTTGCCACTTTTATCTTCCGGTCGATCCAGTTCCGGTCGTTCTCCGCGCAGCCTGGCCGGCGGGGTGCTGGCGCTGTTGTTCGCCCTGGCCAGCGCCATCGGCTTGGCCTTGGTCTCCCCCCTGCCCGCCCAGGCAGCCATGGATGTGGCCAAACAGGTACTAATTGGCGCTGATTTTCATGACCAGGATCTGAGGGGTGCCACCTTCAACCTCACAAATCTGCGGGATGCCACCTTTGCCGGCTCCGACCTGCAGGGGGCCAGTCTGTTTGGCGCCAAGCTTCAGGACGCTGACCTAAGCAACACCAACCTGAAAGAGGCAACGCTCGATTCGGCGATCTTCGATGGCACCAACCTCACCAATGCAGTGCTGGAAGACGCTTTTGCCTTCAATACCAAATTCACAAATGTGGTGATTGAGGGGGCAGATTTCACCAATGTGCCCTTGCGGGGTGATGCGCTCAAAACCCTTTGTGGTCTTGCCAGTGGGACCAACCCGGTGACCGGCCGCGACACCCGCGCCAGCCTGGGCTGCAGCTGAGAGCTAATCGATGAGCTTCGACGCCCGTAGTCGCGAACGCCTCCAGGCGCTGGGCCGCAGCCTGCCCCAACCCCTACCTAAGCCTGAGCCGCTTCAGCAAAGCCAAACCAAGGCCAGCGATAGACGCCACAAGGTGGAGCTGGAGCAAAACCCGGAGGCCCTGTTCCGGGAGCTGATGCAGGTCAGCCCCGATGGCACGGTGCCGACCCACCTGATGGAGCGGCTGCGAGAGCTTGAGAGCCGCCGCCAGAGCGCTACCCCTGCGCCGGCGCCAACCATTGCCGCCAGCCCCACCAAGCTCCGTGGTCGCAACACCGCTGGGCGGGCCGATCGGCGCACCGCAGCTGAATATGGCGATCTATACACCGCCTTTCAGCAATTGCTGCTGGAGGACGAGGAGGACATCCCCTCAGCTATTGATAAGTGATGGCTCCACCCCTTTCCAGCGATCCCAGCCTGGCTGCCTTCGGCTCCAGCCTCACCGCCATCACCCTGGCCGAGCTGGGCGATAAAACCTTTTTCATGGCGCTGATCCTGGCGGTGCGCCACCGCGCCCGCTGGGTATTTATTGGCTCATTTGCCGCCCTAACCGCGGTCACCCTGATCTCCCTGGCCCTTGGATACGGCTTGCGGGAGCTGCTACCCCAAAGCCTGGTGCCCTGGCTGGCCGCCGTGCTCTTCCTCAGCTTTGGCATCAAGCTGCTGATCGATGCCCAGGGCATGGCTGCCAATGCGGCTACCGAGGAGAAGGCGGAGGCTGAGCAGGCGATCAATACGGCGGAAAGCAGTAAGGCCTTCAACACGGCCTGGGCCGTGATCTGGGAGGCCTTCGTGCTGGTGTTTATCGCTGAGCTAGGCGACCGAACCCAGTTCACCACGATTTTTATGGCCACTGCGCCGGCCCAGGTATTCAGCTTTGGCGGCCTGCTCGCCGGCACGCTGTTAGGTCATGCCCTGGTCACCTGGCTGGCCGTAGGCGCCGGCAAGTGGATTGGTCAATGGGTGAATGAGCGCCTGCTCTATCGCCTCAGTGGCGGCCTGTTTCTGGTGTTTGGTCTGGCGGCCTTGAGCCAGGCCCTGAGCTGATCCATTCCCCGTATGGTGCCCCCATACTTTCGCCACAGGGTTTAGGGAGCTCCACCATGACCATTCGCATCGGCATTAACGGTTTTGGCCGCATCGGCCGCCTTGCTTTTCGCCGTGCCATGACCCTGGCGGACGTGGAGATAGTTGGTATCAACGACCTGATTGAGGTCGACTACCTGGCCTACATGCTCCGTTACGACTCCACCCACGGCCGCTTCCAGGGCGAGGTGGCCGTCGAAAACGGCCAGCTGATGGTGAATGGCCAGGTAATCCGTATCAGCGCCGAGCGAGATCCAAATAACCTCAAGTGGGGTGAGGTTGGCGCCGACTACGTGCTTGAAAGCACCGGTTTTTTCCTCACCGACGACTCTGCCCGCGCTCACATCAATGCTGGCGCCAAGCGTGTGGTGATGAGCGCTCCCTCCAAAGACGCCACACCAATGTTCGTGATGGGCGTGAACCACAGCAGCTACGCCGGGCAGGACGTGGTTTCCAATGCCAGCTGCACCACCAATTGCCTGGCCCCTGTCGCCAAGGTGTTGCACGACAACTTCGGCATCGTCAATGGCTTGATGACCACGGTGCATGCCACCACCGCCACTCAGAAAACCGTGGATGGCCCTTCGGTGAAGGACTGGCGTGGCGGCCGCGGCGCGGCCCAAAACATCATCCCCAGCTCCACCGGTGCCGCTAAGGCGGTTGGCCGGGTGATCCCCGAGCTCAACGGCAAGCTCACCGGCATGGCCTTCCGCGTGCCCACCCCGGATGTGTCGGTGGTGGACCTCACCGTGAACCTGGCCAAACCCGCCAGCTACGACCAGATCAAGGCCGCCATGAAGGCCGCCAGCGAAGGCCCCATGGCCGGAATTCTTGGCTACACCGAAGACGAGGTGGTGAGCACCGACTTTCTGGGCGAGAGCTGCACCTCGGTGTTTGATGCCGGTGCCGGCATCGCCCTCACCGACACCTTCGTGAAGGTTGTGGCTTGGTACGACAACGAGTGGGGTTACAGCTGCAAGTGCCTCGACCTGATGCGCCACATGGCCAGCGTGGGATAGGGCCGGCTCAGATCCGGGAGCTGCCCCAGCGCGGCTGACCGTGGGACAGGCCGGGCACTGGAGAAGGGTCATGCCCTTTTCTGCCCATGGCCTGTGCCGCTGTGATCTCCCTGCTTGAACCCTGCCAATCCCGCCAGGGGCACTGGCTGCTGCCAGATGCCGGCTTCCCCCAGCAGCTCGCCAGCTTGCTTGGCTCGCCCCTGCGCAGCAGCGGCAGGCCTCCCAGCAGCTGGCAGGAGCTGCATGCTGTTTTCTTACCCCTGGCGCCGCTGCCAGCACCGGAAACCCTTTCCCCAACACCTGCTGCTACCTACCGCTACCTGATCTGCCTGGACCGGCGCGGTGGCCGCCTGTCCTGCTGGCGCCGCTATCCGGAAGGGCTGGGCTGGCAACGCCGTTGCGGTCCGATGCCGCTGGCACTGTTCATACGTCGCTTCAACCAGCGCCTAACCTCCACCCCATGACCGGCAATCTCCAGGCGATCGGCTTTTTGTTCAGCTGGGTGCTCGGCTGGGGCATCGGCGGCTCCCTGATCGATGCGGGACTAATCCAGGCCGGCGTCTATTCCCTCGAAACCGGCCAGCTCGGCACCCTCACCACCTTCGTGTTGTGGACCTTGCTGTGGGGCGCCGCTGGCGCCTGGCTCTACCGCCGCTTCACCACCACCACGCCCGAGTCCGGCGAGCCCGACTAAAACAGCGCGGCAGTACGCCTGAACTAGTGTGGCTTGACCCGCGGCGCGCGCCTGGCACACCCAGCCCATCCAGCCTCCTCGCCATTGCCGGGCAGGGCCAGTCTCAATGCCCAGCTAATCCGTTGCCGCGCCAGCACGGTGTTGCTGCGGGTGAGTGGTGAATCGATGCAGGCAGCCGGAATCGACCACGGCGACCTGCTGATCGTCGATCGAGGCCTGGAGCCCCGCCCCGGCCAGATCGTGGTGGCCTGCCTAGATGGCTGCTTCACCCTTAAACGGCTAGTAGCCCACCAAGGCCGGCTACGACTGGAGGCAGCCCACCCGGCCTACCCGCCCCTAGAGCTGGATTGCTTTGATGGCGCTCGCATCTGGGCGGTGGCCCTGCACGTGGTCCGCACGCTCGAACCTGGCTGGGGTGTGCCGTAAAGCGCCATGACCTGCGAACCCTGGAGTAGCCGCCGCCAGGCAATCGTGCTGATCGACGGCAACAACTTCTACGCCTCCTGCGAAGCGGTGCTGGATCCCGCCGTGCTGGGGAGGCCGTTGGTGGTGCTCTCCAATAACGACGGTTGCATCGTGTCGCGCAGCGCCGAGGCCCGAGCCCTCGGCATCCGCATGGGCCAGCCCTACTTTCAGGTGCGGCGCGAGCTGGAGCGCCAGGGCGTGGTGGTGCGCAGCTCCAACTACGCCCTCTACGCCGATATGAGCCAGCGGCTGATGGCCACCCTGGAGCCCTGGGTGGAAGCGCTGGAGATCTATTCGATCGATGAAGCTTTCGGCCAGCTAAGCCGGCCCGCCGACCAGCGCAGCCTGCACGATTGGGGCCGGCAGCTGCGTCACCACGTGCTCTGCCAGCTCGGCCTACCGGTGGCGGTAGGCATCGGCCCCAGCAAGGTGCTGGCCAAGCTCGCCAACCGACTTGCCAAGACGACGGCCAGCGCCACGGGTGTCTTCGACCTCGGCAGCATGGATGACCCCGATCCCCATCTAGCAGCGGTCGCCATCGAGGATGTCTGGGGTATGGGCCGCCAGCTCTCCCGCTGGTGCCGCCTGCGCGGCATCGCCGATGCCAAGGCTCTGCGCGACATGCCCAGTGGCGAACTGCGCCGCCGCTGCGGCGTGGTGGGACTGCGCCTGCAGCAGGAGTTGCGGGGTATGGCCTGCCTACCCCTAGAGACCCTGCCGGCCGCCAAGCGGGAAACCTGCGTGAGCCGCAGCTTCAGCCAGCCGATCACCAGCCAGAGCGAACTGAGGGAGGCGGTTGCTACCTACCTGAGCCGGGCAGCGGAGAAATTGCGGCGGCAACAGCAACGGGCTGGTGCCATCACGGTGTTCGTGCGCAGCAACCCCTTCAACGGCACCAGTTTTTACAGCAACAGCGCCACGGTGAGCCTGCCACTAGCCAGCAATGACACCGCCGTACTGCTGCAGGCAGCCCTACCCCTATTGGCAGTGCTGTTCAAACCCCACAAGCCCCTGCACAAAGCGGGGGTGCTGCTGCAGCAACTGCAGGGAGAGGAGACCCTCCAGCACAACTTGCTGCTGCCACTGCCCTTAGAGCAGCAACACCGTCGCACAGCCCTGATGGCGACCATCGACCAGCTCAATCGCCACTACGGCAGCGGCACCGTGCAATGGGCAGCCGCGGGACTGCAAACCCCTTGGCGGATGCGGCGCTCACGACTGTCTGGGGCGGCCACCACTCGCCTAGACGCCATCCCGGTGGTGCGGGCCTGATCACTGCGGGCCTGATCACAATGGCAACAAGGCCGCTTCGATCATGGCGGCAGTAACGGCGATCGTCTCCTGTTCATCGGCATTGTCGAGGTAGTCCTCAAACGAGGCATAGCGCCGGATGCACGGAGGAGCGCTGGCAGCGGCGCAGGCATCAGCCCAGCTGATGTCTTCAGGCTGCACGGAGAGATAGGCGCTGAGAGCTTCCTCAAGATCGCTACCATCGCCGATGGCCTCACCGTCCCAGAACACCTCGAAAAACCCCATGGAACCAGGGTGGCTCAGAAGGTGCGCAGCGTATCCGGGGATCACCACGGGGAGGAGTAGACCAAGGGCGACTGTGACGGGCCCATGACCCCATTACCTAAAGCGCCCGGCAAAACCTGGTGGGAACACCAGCGCACCGGGCTATCGAAGTTGGTGGCGGCACTGGCTTTCATCGTGGTCGCACTCACCCAGAGCCACTGGGAGCTGGAGCATGAGAATGTGGCCACCTTCCTGTTCAGCACCGGCCTTGGCCTGGCCGCCATTGGAGCGACAGGGCGGATCTGGTGTTCATTTTTTATCTCCGGCCGCAAGGATGGAGAGCTGGTCACTGAAGGGCCCTACTCGATCAGTCGCAACCCGTTATATGTATTCAGCTGCATTGGTTTAGTGGGGGTGGGACTTAGCACCGAAACACTCACATACCCGCTGCTTTTTCTGGTTATATTTGGTCTTTATTACCCGGGGATCATGGCTCGGGAGGAAAGACGGCTCGAAGAACTATTCGGCGAGTCCTTCCGCCAATACCGGCAGCGGGTGCCACGCTTCTGGCCCAATCGCGGGCTCTACAGCGAGCCAGCGAGTTGGAGCAGCAACCCGCGTCTGTTTCGCCGCCACATCCTCAGCGACATCTGGTTTGTATGGATTGCGGCAATCATTGAATTGGTGGAGGGCTTGCGCAACGTTGGCTTGCTACCCCACCTGCTGACGCTCTGGTGAAATCACCACCAATCATCCCAGAAAGGGCCACCAAAATGATCGTCATAGGCTGGTTCCACAGTCCAAGTTGGAGTGGGGCCACCTGCCTGTGGCGGTTTCGGAGGGCCGGAGAGAGTTTCGGCGTTGATGCCGGGAATCGGCACCACCCCACAGGGGCACTGACACAGACCATCTGGGCCGATCACGCCCTGGCTGGGTTGCTCACAGCTGCAGGGGCAGGGTTGGGCAAGCGCGGCAGGGGTAAGCCACAAAGGCAGCAGTAAAGATGGCAGTAAAAACAGGGAAAGTGGGGGAAGAAACATCAAAGCGAGGGGAAAAAAGAGTGCTGAAAAGGTCTTATGGCAAGACAGAGGTGGTTACAGCTAATTAAGCCGCCGGTTGAGCCATCACCTCCTCGTAGCCAGCGCGGCGCTGGGAGTCGAGGTGTTCGAGATGTTTACGTTCGTTGTAATAGAGCTCCTGAAAGCGCAGGGCGTCGCTGTTGAGTTCGCTGAAGAGGGCCTCGATGCGCGATTCCATATCGCTCAGCGGTGCCAGGCCTGAGGCCGTGGCCCGGGCCTCCTCCCTTTCTTGCTCTAGCAGCAGGGCAATACAACGCTCCAGGGTCTCAAGACGCTGACTGCTCCAGGCATCCAGCAGATGCCGGCAGCGCTTGACACTCTTCTGGCGCTCCAGAGATGCCGTAGCACCGCGCAACTGAAGCAGAGGCTGGCTGAAAGCCATGCGCTGCAGCTCATTAGGCTCCAGCAAGGGCGTCAGCCTGGAGAGCAGGGCGCTCTGCTCCACCACCAGCTGATCACCCAGCAACCGGGGCAAATCAAGATCGGCGAGGTCTGAGCCAGGGTCGTGGCCGCGGTTGATCGCCTCGAGCCGGCCCACACCGAGGTTGACCTCCTCTAGGCCGCTAATCGCAGCCCAAAGCAGGCGGTGGTGCTTCAGGGCGAAATCATCGAGTTCGCGCTGCCGCAACTCCACCCGGATCGCACTGCGGTAATTGGGGCAGTGCAGATACATCCGCAACACCTCCGCCTCTGCCCGCTCCCGAAGCCCAGCCTCACCCGGCAGCTCCCACTTCTGGGAACGTCCATGCCAGCGCTGGCCTTTGACCTGCTGCCGCAGATCGTCTTCCAGCTGGATCGCCAGACGGGCCTGACCACCGCTGAGGCGCTCGGCCACCCGCTGCAGATAGTGGCTGCGCACTGCGCTCTGGGGCAGCTTGCCAAGCAGGGCAACAAGGGCCGTCACCGCAAGCTGGAACTGGTCGGGACGGGCTAGATCTCGGCCCTCGAGCACCTGCTCGATCTGCCAATCGAGCCAGAGCGGCGCCTGATCAAGCAGGGCTCGGTAATCGCCGGCACCCTGGCTCTTGAGGAACTCATCGGGATCCTTGCCGGAGGGCAGCTGCAGCACCCGCAGCTCCAGCTGGCCCTGCAAGGCCAGCTGCTCCACTTCACCGATGGCCCGTTGGGCAGCGCGCACACCGGCGCCATCGCTATCGAAGTTGAGAACAATCCGCCGCCCTTCGCAGCAGCGGCAGAGCTGGGTGATCTGCTGGCTGCTTAGGGCAGTACCAAGGGACGCCACCGCATTGGTGATACCGGCGGCGTGCAGGGCGATCACGTCGAAGTAGCCCTCTACCACCACGGCTCGGTCGTCCTTGCGGATCGAAGCCGCGGCTTTATCGAGCCCAAAGAGATGCTTGCCCTTCTCGAACACCTCAGTCTCCGGAGAGTTGAGGTACTTGGGCTCGCCGCCATCGAGGCTGCGGCCACCGAAACCGATCACCCGCCCCTGGCGGTCCTTGATCGGCACCATTACCCGGCCGCGAAAGCGGTCGTAGAAACCGCGGCCGTCCTGGGAACTGGCGCCCTTGCGTGGCACCACTAGGCCAGCCTCCTCCAGCAGCTCAGGTCCCAGCCCCTCCACCTGCTGCAGGTGGCTGAGCAGGCCATCCCAACGGTCGGGAGCAAAGCCGAGCTCGAAGGCTTCCAGGGTGGCTTCACTCAGGCCACGACTTTCGCGCAGATAGGTGAGAGCGGCGGCTCCCTCAGGGGCGCGCAATTGGCTGCGGAACCAACCAGCCGCCAGGGTGAGTACCCGGTGCAGCTGTTCGCGGCGGGAGAGCTGCTTGCGCAGCCGCTCCTGCTGGGGGCCATCGAGGGTCTCGATTGGCAGCTGGTATTTGCGCGCCAGCTCCAGCACCACATCGCTGAAGCTCTGACGCTGGTGCTCCATCAAAAACTTGATGGCATTGCCGCCGGCACCACAGGAGAAGCAGTAGTAGAACTGCTTTGCCGGGGACACCGTCATCGACGGCGATGTGTCGTCGTGGAAGGGACAAATGCCTACGTACTCACGCCCCTTCTTTTTGAGCACCACGTGCTCGCCCACCACATCAACGATGTCAGCCCGCTCCTTGACGGCCTCAATCGTGCGGGGGTGGAGACGCGGCAGGCTCAAGGAAGGGGCTAGTTGCGGTGGGCGCTGAAGCGAAGCCTGATTCTGACCGGGGGAGGCAAGCCATGCTCGGCATGGTTGCCAGTGCCCTGAGCTTTTCGCTGATGGGCGTCTGCGTCAAGCAGGTGGGCGGGCGCATTCCCGCTGCCGAGGTGGTGTTCGCCCGGGCGATCGTGAGCGTGGCCCTGAGCTGGTGGCTGCTGCACCGAGCCGGGATTCCAGCTTGGGGCAATAGGCGCTGGCTACTCATATGGCGCGGAGCGATCGGCACAGCCGCCCTGCTGTGTGTTTATGCCGCCCTAGCGGCCTTGCCCCTGGCAGCGGCGACGGTTCTGCAGTACCTCTACCCGCCTTTCACGGCCCTGCTGGCCTGGCTGATGTTGGGGGAGCCAATCGGCAAGCGGGTGCTGGCGGCCATGGCCCTCGGCTGGCTCGGGGTGCTGCTCGTCGCCCAGCCGGCCGGCCTGCTGCAGGGCGGCGCGACCCTGGCGCTTTTTCCCGTACTGATCGCCGTTGCCGGTGCCCTGTTCACCGCCCTTGCCTACGTAAGCGTGCGCTCCTTGGGCACGAGCGAGCACCCACTGGTGATCGTCTTCTACTTCCCCTTGGTGGCCCTGCCCTTGAGCCTGCCCCTGGTGGCCCTCAATCCCGTGCTGCCCACCCCAGCGGAGCTGCTTTGGCTGGTCGGGGTTGGGGTATTCACCCAGCTAGGACAGGTGTATCTGACCCACAGCCTCACTGCCCTGCCGGCGGCGCGAGCAACGGCGATCAGCTACGTGCAAGTGCTGTTTGCCGGTGGCTGGGGCTGGTTGCTATTTGGCGAGTCAATCGACAGCTGGACCATCGCCGGGGCTGGCCTCGTACTGGCAGCCACCCTGGTAAGCCTTAGCCACAGTCAGCGACAGAAGCCGTCTTAGCCTCGGCATGGGCGAGAACGCGGCGGCAAAACTCCACCAGCTCCTCCGGCGTCATGTCGTGCTTGGCGTCGTTGGTTCGCCAGGCGCAGATAACGAAATCTGGTTCGGGGAGATTGGAATGGTGATCGATTGTGGGAAGCAGGGCGTATTGCTTCTTGTGTGCGCCCCTTCCAGCATCAGCTTCCCGGTTGTCGTAGGTGCCAATCAGGTGCCAGTCGAGCTGCTCGCCGGTCCAGTGGTCCAGGCCGCCCGATGCCACCACGGCGTTATGGATGGCGATGCGGTATTCCTGCACGTTGCTGCTGCCGCCACGTTTCTGATCCCGCTTGCACAGGGTGACCGCCTTGCGCTGCACCCAACCGGGGTAGATGCGGGCGGCTGTCTCAGGCAGCCAGGCAGGTGGGCTCGTATCCATCCCTTAAGTCTTGCTGATCAGCCCCTTGCCTTGAGTGGTAGCGGGTCGGTGATCCAGGTCTGCTGGTCTTCAGTCCCGTCCCCGTCAGCGCCGGTTGATGCGGCAGGGCCAACGGGGCGGGCCAAACGCCAGCTTTGCCCCCGCTCGCCCCGCTGCAGAAAGAGCTCAAAGGGACTGTCCACCCGGATCGGATCGCCAGCGAGGCGCCAGTCGAACTGGCCCTCCAGCCGCAGTCCCTTGGCCTCACCGATCACGATCGGCTGCTGCTGAGCCACCCGCACCCGACTCACCTCCGGCATGCCGCCTGCATCTAGGGCCAGGGCATCAGCGATGGCGGCCTGAGTGAGCTGAATCTGCAACTCAAGGGCCTGCAACAACACGGATCGAGGCGGCTGAGCGGTAGCACTGCAACCAGTGAGCACTACGCAAACCAGCAGCAGCAGTGGCAGCAACCAGGCGCTCAACCGGGGGAACAGCAGGGGCTGGGCACGGCTGAACACGGCGGGCACGATGGGGTACCTATTACTGACTCCATGATCGGCTGGCTGCAAGGGCAACTCAACCATCCCTGGCAGCAGGACAAGCGCTATGGGCTGCTGCTGGTGTGTCAGGGGGTGGGTTACGAGGTTCAGGTGAGCCAGCGTCAATGGCAGCAGCTGCCGCAGGAGGGCAGTGCGCTGGGGCTGCACACCCACTTGGCAATCCGCGACGACGCCTGGATTCTTTACGGCTTTGGTGAGCGCCACGAAAGGGATCTGTTTCGGGAATTGGTTGCCGTCAGCGGCGTAGGGCCCCAGATGGGCCTGGGATTACTAGGAGTGATGGATCCCAGGGAGTTGGTGCAGGCCATCGTGCAGACCGATCTACGCCGGCTCTGCCAGGCACCCGGGGTGGGCAAGCGCACCGCCGAGCGCTTGGCTGTTGAGCTGCGGACCAAACTGCAGCAGCGGTTTCTGGGGCAACTGGAAGACCACGGCGATCCGGATTCGCTAGCGGACGGCCCCCTCCTGCCGGCAGAAGGCCGTGATGAAGTGCAGTTAACCCTGGCTGCTTTGGGCTACGAAGCCCTTGAAATTCATCGTGCCCTGCGCGCGGTGGCCGCCGTGGGCATGGGGGAGTCGGCCGGGGCAGAAGATTGGATCCGAGAGTGCTTGCGCTGGCTATCGCGCCCAATGGACTGAGACGGCAATACCAATGTCCACCAGAAGGTATGGTGGGAGCTTGCACCGTAGGTCCCCAAACCGGGCCCAGCCTGCGTTTTATTCCTCAGCCCATGCCGCTCACCACCACCAAAAAGCAGGAACTGATCAACGGTCACCAGACCCATGGCACAGACACCGGATCGGTGGAAGTGCAGGTGGCCATGCTCAGTGAGCGGGTCAGCCAGTTGACCGGCCATCTGCAGAAAAACAAGCACGATTTTTCTTCCCGCCAAGGCCTGCTCAAGATGATCGGACGCCGTAAGCGCCTGCTTGGTTATCTAAATGGCATCAGCAAGGAGCGTTACAGCGCTTTGATCGCCAAGCTCGGCATCCGGGGCTGATCGAGGCAGCCATGGCCGGAAAGGGAATGCAGGGTCGCGCCCAATCGGGCAAAGGCAACCCAAAACCGCCCCGGCGTTCCGGTCCCAGTCAGCAGGTAATCCCTGACGCGGTTGCTAATCGCATGGCGCGCCGAATTGCAATCGGCACCGGCATTCCCACTGTGATGGGCATGGGCGTATTTATTGGTAGCTACCTGTTAGTCAGCCGCCAAATCTTCGACGTTCCACCGAGTGCCACCTTGGCGGCATCGGGTGGATGTTTTTTTCTAGGGCTGTTGGGCTTGAGCTTTGGTGTGCTTTCCGCTAGCTGGGAAGAGAAGCCAGGCAGCTTGCTAGGCACCGAGCAGATCGGACTCAATATCGGCCGCTTGCGCAGCTCGGTCAAGGCGATGCGCAATGGTGCAGGCAATCAGCCAACCAGCTCAGGCCGCCAAGAGCGATGAACTGATGCGGGCCTGAAAATCGGCAGCGATGAGGGTGTCAAGGGCAGCGCCCACATCGCCTACGCAGAATTGGGGGCCAAGCCGCACGAAGCGGGTCTGGCCCGCCTGACGAACCAGAGCCACCACAGGCACTCGCAGACCAGCCTCATCCTGGGGTGGCTTGTGACGATGTAGGCACTCGCGCAGGCGGTGCTGAATGGCGATGTCGGCGGCCTGATCGGCGGGTAAATCGACCATCAACAGCTGCAGATCGTCAATGGAGCGGCAGTCCTCGACAATTAATTGCACCCGATCATCGCGGCGATCCACCGAAGCCCACACCAGCAAGCGCGCATCCACCATTAGGTGGTCGGCTAGACGGGCATAGCTTTTAGGAAACACGACCGCCTCACAGCTGCCGGTTAGGTCCTCAAGCTGAAGCACGGCCATCCGGTCGCCCTTGCGGGTGTTCACCTGACGCAGCTCAGGCACCATCACAATTGCACTCACCTTGGCCTTGTCGGCCATCTCCTCGAGATTGCCCAGAGCGACCGGCGATAGCAACTTCACCTGCTGGGCCAGCTGCTTGAGGGGGTGGTCTGATAGGTAAAAGCCCACCAACTCCTTTTCCAGGCGAAGTTTTTCGGTCGGGGGATAATCGCGCACCGGGGCCGCCTTAGGGGCGGTGCTGATATCGGCCAGGCCGGTGGCATCGGAACCCCCAGCAGAGTCGGCTGCGGCGCTGGCGCCAAACAAATCAAAGAGGTTGCCCTGACCGCTGGCCCGATCCTTGGCACGGGAGCTGGCCCAGTCGATCACCAGATCCAGATCCGCCATCAATTGGGCGCGATTGCCCAGAGGCTCGAGGGCATCAAGTGCTCCTGAATGGATCAGGGCCTCCAAGGCACGGCGGTTGAGCTGCTGGCCAGGAATGCGATCACATAGCTCAGCCAGGGAGTTGAAACAACCATCGCCAGAGCGGGCCTCAATCAACTGTCGAATCGCCCCGTCACCCAAATTACGAACGGCCGAAAGACCAAACAGAATTCGATCACCAACGGGTGTGAAATCGATGCCGGAAGCATTCACATCAGGAGGCATCACTTCGATACCCATAGCATTACAATTGGCTATATATCGCTGCACCTTGGCCGAGTCTCCGGCATTGACGGTGAGCAGAGCCGCCATGTAAGCCACTGGGTAGTGAGCCTTGAGATACGCCGTTTGATAGGTCACCGCGCCATAGGCGGTGGAATGGCTCTTGTTAAAACAGTATTCAGCAAATAAAACCATCTGCTCAAACAACGCCTCCGCTATTCGAGGTTCGACGCCACGTTGGGTGGCACCACTAACAAAAAGGCTCTGGTGTTTCTCCATCTCACTCTTTTTCTTCTTGCCCATCGCCCGCCGCAGCAGGTCTGCTTCGCCAAGGGAATAGCCAGCCAATTCCTGAGCGATCTTCATGATCTGCTCTTGATAAACCATAATCCCATAAGTCTCCTTAAGGATCGGCTCAAGTTTCTCGTGGGCTACATCAATTACCTCCCGACCGTGCTTGCGATTAATAAATTTAGGAATCAGACCTGCATCAAGCGGACCGGGCCGGTAAAGGGCCAAAATCGAAGAGATATCCTCAAGCGACGAAGGCTTGAGGTCGCGCACAATCTGGCGCATGCCGCTTGATTCAAGCTGAAAGATGCCCTCAAGATCACCACGGGCAAGTAGAGCGTAGGTTCCTACGTCGTTAAGAGGCAGATCATCTGGATCGACCTTAATGCCACTGTACTGCTGCACAAGATCGACAGTTTTATCAATCATTGTGAGGTTTTTGAGGCCGAGGAAGTCCATTTTTAATAGACCCATCGACTCCACATCTTCCATAAAGTATTGAGTAATCACCTGGCCGTCGTTATTGCGCTGCAGGGGGACCAACTCATCAAGAGGTTCAGCCGCAATCACCACGCCAGCGGCGTGTACACCAAAGGTCTTGTTTGTGCCCTCAATACGCATTGCCATATCAACCCAGCGCTGTACCACCGGATCTTTTTCATATTTCTCGCGAAATTCTGGAGCCGGTGATTCAGCTCCGATCATTTCCTTGAGCTTGGCTGGTTTACCTCGCACCACAGGGATCAGCTTGGCCAAGCGATCCGCATCGCCATAGGGAATATCGAGTACGCGGGCCACATCCTTGAGCACCGCTTTTGAAGTCATGCGATTGAAGGTGATGATCTGGGCCACCTTCTCTTCGCCATAGCGCTTAGTGACGTAGTCGATAACTTCGCCACGCCGCTCGATACAGAAATCCGTATCAATATCCGGCATCGACTTGCGCTCAGGGTTTAAGAACCGCTCAAACAACAAGCCATTGGTAACTGGGTCAATGTTGGTGATCCCGAGGGCGTAGGCCACCAAGGAACCCGCAGCTGAACCACGACCCGGCCCCACAGGTATGCCGTTGTCTCGGGCGAAGCGGATGTAGTCCCACACCACCAGGAAGTAGGTGGGAAAACCCATCTGCTCCATAACCTGGAGCTCAAAGGCGAGGCGATCGCCATATTGGGGCTCGAAGCTAGCGTCACCAGCCAGGCGTAGGCGCTGCCGGAGGCCCTGCTCGGCCACCTCAGTCAGATAGCTCACCGCTGTGTGCCCAGCCGGGATCGGGAAGCGGGGCATCTGATAGCGGCCGAGGATGTCATAGGCCTCCACCTTGTCTGCCACCTTGGCTGTGTTCGCAACAGCCCGCTCAATGAGCTCAGCTGGAAGGTGGTCATTGAACAGGGAGAGCATCTCGGCCTCCCCCTTGATATATTCGGTACCCGTGTAACGCAGACGTTTCACGTCGCTGATCAACTTGCCTGTGAGTACGCAAAGCAGCGCGTCGTGGGCTTCTACGTCGTTGGCACTTAGGTAATGGGCATCATTGGTGGCGATCAGCTCAATACCTAGCTCGGCACCGATGCTGGCAATCCCGGTGTTGACGATGCGATCTTCGATGCCGCCATGATCCTGGATCTCTAGGTAGAAATCCTCGCCAAAAGTGCGTTGATACCAGCTGGCAACCTCTCGCGCCGCATCGGGCCGGCCATGCAAAATCGCCTGGGGAATTTCGCCGCCTAAGCAGGCAGTTGCCACGATCAAGCCTTCGCTGTACTGGCTCAACAATTGCTTGTCGATACAGGCACGGGCAAAGATGCCACGGCCGCGCATGCCGCGTAGGTGGCTGATGCTGGTGAGCTTCACCAAGTTGCGATAGCCAACCGCATTTTTGGCCAGCACCACCAAGTGGTAGCGGCGCTCCTTTTTCTGCTGAGGGTCATCAATGGAGCCATTGATGACATACATCTCATTACCGATGATCGGCTTGATCCCGGCTTTAGCACAAAGCTTGAGCAGCTCAATGGCGCCATACATGACGCCGTGATCGGTGAGTGCAAGGGCTGGCATGCCCAGCTCCACAGCCCGATCCACCATCGCCGGCAACTGGCTAGCCCCATCTAGAAGGCTGTAGTCGCTGTGGTTGTGGAGCGGAACGAAGGCCAAGGGCAGGTCTAGCCAAAAGGCATCGGAAGCCTCCCCACGCTAGGCGACCACGCAAGATCCAGTGTCATTTGCTCACCAGAGCGGGGGAAACCACTAGATCTGGGGCCAGGTCCTAGGGCACCAATGGGGCCACAGGGCGAGCCTGCATCACCTGGGCGGCCAGTTCGTAGTGGTGGGCCACCTGAAGCAGGCGCGGCTCTTCGAGCACCCCCGTGATCAGCTGCAGACCAATCGGCAGGCCCTCGCGATCAAAGCCGCAGGGCACATTGATGGCAGGCAGGCCAGCCATGTTTGCCGGGATCGTGAGCAGGTCGGCGAGGTACATGGCCAAGGGGTCGTCGCTGTGGGCGCCAAAGCCAAAGGCCGTGGTAGGCGAGGTTGGGGTGAGCAGCACATCCACCGCCTCAAAGGCCCGGTCAAAGTCACGCCGAATCAAGGTGCGCACCTGCTGGGCTTTCTTGTAGTAAGCATCCACATATCCGGCCGAGAGGGCGTAGGTGCCGATCAGGATGCGGCGCTGCACCTCGTCGCCAAAGCCCTCAGCCCGGCTGCGGGCAGTCATCTCGGCCAGGCTGGTGGCATCTGGGGCCCGGTAGCCGTATTTGACACCGTCGTAGCGGGCCAGGTTTGCAGAGGCCTCCGAGGGCGCAATTACGTAGTAGGTGGCGATCCCGTCGTTGAAGCGGGGGCAGCTCACATCCACCAGCTCGCAGCCCAGGGCCTCCAACTGGGCGGCAGCGGCCAGCACCGCAGCCTTCACCTGGGGATCAAGGCCCTCAGCCTCGAAGCACTCCCGCACCATGCCCACCCTCAAACCAGCAACAGGTTGGTCAAGGGCGGCGACGTAATCGGGCACGGCGGCCTGCAGGCAGGTGGCATCGCGCGGATCCGCACCGGCGATCACCTGCAGCAGCTCGGCCGCATCCGCCACCGAGGAGGTGAACGGGCCCACCTGGTCAAGGGAGCTGGCGAAGGCCACCAGGCCGTAGCGGCTGACGCGGCCATAGGTGGGCTTCAATCCCACCACCCCACAGAAGGAGGCGGGCTGGCGGATCGACCCACCGGTGTCGGAGCCGAGGGAGGCGATGCACTCGCCTGCGGCCACTGCGGCGGCGCTGCCACCTGAGCTGCCACCAGGCACCCTCTCTGGATTCCAAGGGTTGCGGCTGGGGCCGAAGGCTGAGGTCTCGGTGGAGCTACCCATGGCGAACTCATCGAGGTTTGTCTTGCCAAGCAGGACAGCTCCCGCCTGCCAGAGGCGGTCGGTAACAGTGCTCTCGTAGGGGGGAACGAAGTGCTCCAGCATGCGGCTGGAGCAGGTGGTAACGACCCCTTTAGTGCAGAGGTTGTCCTTAATTGCCAGAGGAATACCTGCCAGGGGGGGCAAATCTTCGCCAGCAGCGCGGCGGACGTCGATACGGTCCGCATCTGCCCTGGCCCGCTCGGCGGTTATCTCGAGATAGGCGTGAACAGTGGGGTCAACCGCTTGGATGCGGGCCAGATGGTGTTCGGTGAGTTCACGGGCTGAAACCTCACCATTGCGCAGTTGTTGACGCCATTGTGCAATCCCCTGTTCGCGCGAATCAGCGATCCCCATCAACCCTGTTGCCAGTTGGATTGGACGCTATCAGCCAGCGGCAACGGCCACTAGCCCTCAGTCGAGCTCGGTGAGCGGTTCGCCCCGACGGGTGCGCAATAACTGGTGATCCAGAGAACCCGGAGATTCGGCCCGGAGGTCGTTCAAGAAAGCCGGCAGATGGCTTTCCAGAGTGCCGCGACGCACGAAGGGGCCAAACCAATAAACAGCGTTGGGAGAGTGGGTTTCTACCCGTGCCCACCAAGCCAGGCCCAGACCATTGGCGCAGCTGCGCACTGGCCACAGCAGGGGATTCATGAGGCAGGAGCGGCTTGTAAGTCATTCTGCCCGGCGTCGGTACCGTGGCTTGAAGGGAAAGTCACAGTTGAATATCCCCAAGGAAACCAGATTTGGCAGCTGGCTCCATCCCCAGGTCAATGGCCGGTTCCTGGTTGTCCGGTCGCTGGTTAACCGGTTGCTGGTTGACAGGGATATCTGCAGCAATCTGCTGTTCTGCCAATAGCTCTGGCTGATCCTCTGGCTCAATTTCCGGCATTACCTCTTGCTCCAGCTGAGGCTCTTGTTCGTGAAGAAGCTCAGGGGAGCTAGCCGGCTGGCTAGGAGGCAGTTGCTGCGCTGATACCGAACTCGCTTCTGGTGCCGGGGGCTCTTCCTCAGCCTCGGGGCTAGCGGCTGAAGCGGGCAGCTGGGGGCGCACCAAACGGGGCGCGGGCTGGGAACCAGTCAAACCCTTCATCCAGCCACGCCGAGCCACCTCATAGAGCAGCAGGGCGGTAGCCACAGAGGCGTTAAGGCTTGGTGTGGCGCCACGCAGGGGTATGCGCACCAGCTGATCGCAGTTGCGGCGGGTGAGCATGGAGAGACCATCCCCCTCCGAGCCGGTGACTATGACCAACGGCCCACCTAGATCGGCCTCCTCCAGGCTGACGGTGCCCTCGGCTGCCAGACCCACTACCCGATAACCCTCCTGCTTAAGGGTGTCGAGGGCGCGATTGAGGTTGACCACCCGTGCCACGGGCAAGTGCTCAAGCGCACCTGCCGCAACCTTGGCCACCGAGCCGGTAAGCCCAGCGCTGCGGCGCTGGGGCAAAACCAGGCCATGGGCACCCAGGGCTTCGGCACTACGCACAATTGCGCCGAGGTTTTGGGGATCAGTAAGACCGTCCACCGCCATCAGCAAGGCCGGCTCACCAATGGTTGCGCAGCCCTCCATCAGGGTCTGCAGATCAAGGGTCTCAGCTGCCGCTGTCTGCAGGGTGATGCCCTGGTGCACCGCACCACCTGTGAGCTGACCCAAGCGCGCCCAGGTGACCTCCTCAACCAGCACCCCCGAGGCCTTGGCTTCTCGCAGCAGCTGCAGAAACTTGGGGCTGAAGCGCATTTCTGGAGTGCACCAGACGCGATGAATAGGTCGACCGCTCTCAAGTGCCGCCTGCGCTGGATGCCGGCCCCAGATCAAATCGGCGCTGGGATCGACGCTGTGGCGCTCCGCATCACCGCTGGGGGGGAGGCTATCCGCGTCGACGATCAGCGGCTTGCCAGCAAACCTGCCAGGCGCTGGGCGGCCCCCGGGATCAAAACGGCGGCCATCAGGGCGACCGCCCCCTTCAAAGCGACCACCACCTTCATAGCGACGGCCATCTGGGCGACCTGAGTCGGGACGGCGCCCCTGGGGACGACCTTCAAAGCGGCCACCGGGTCGCCGCTCGTAGGGCTTGCTGTCTGAGCCGGAGCGATCGCTAGAAAAACGGGGAGCAGGCGGACGGTCGAAGGACGGCCGCTCGCTGTCACCACGCCGTTCAAATGGGCGGCGCTCGCCGCGACTACTTGGGCGATCCGCTGGCCCATCCCGGCGGGGCTGGAAGCGGGATACACCCCGGGGGGCTGGTCGCGTACCAGCCTCTCGCCGGGGTTCCCGATCTCTTGGCCCTTCACGGCCCTCACGGCCTTCACGGCCTTCTCTTCCCTCACGGCCTTCACCAGCTCCATCGCGGCGCCATTCAGGCTTGGGACCGCTGAAGCGGGGTGGGCGGCCAGCCGCCCCGCGGGCGCCGCCCCCAGTCCGCTTCTCGGGACGGCGTTCAAATCGTGGGCTCATGGCGTTGTCTGCAGGTTATGGATCGATCTCCTTCAAGTGATCTAGCAGCTCGGCTAACCGGGCAGGCTCGTTGAGAAACAACCAACCAAGCAGGGCCTCAAGGCCCGTTGCCTGGCCATAGGCCGCCGCATCCCCCCGTCGGGGCCCCCTGCCAGCCCGATTTCGGCCCCGGCGCACCAGGTCTCGCTCCGCATCAGTGAGCTGGTGATCAAGCCTCGCCAGTGCAAGGGCCTGGGCGTCGGCACGCACTACTTGCACAACCTCCTGATGCAGGGTGTGGGAGCGGCCTGGACGCTGACACCGCTGCAGTCGGTGATGAAGCTCCCAGACCGCATCACCCAGCCAGGCCAGCTGTAGCGGGCCTAATTCGGCCTGGGGAGGATGGGGGGCAAGGCCAGCTAGCCAGCTCGAAGCGGGCCGCAGCTCAGACTTTCCCTGCTCAAGCGGCGAGGTTGCCAAGGGCTGTTTCGAGGTCGGGCTGAAGGTGCAGAAATTCTTCTAGGCGCACCAGCTTCACGGTTTGAACAACCCGGGCATTACCCACCACCAGAAACTTTTGCCGATCGCCGTTGCACTGCTTAGCAAGCTGGACTAAGGCGCCAAGACCGGACGAGTCGAGGAAGTCGATGTGGCTGAGATCAATCACCAAAGGCTGACCATTGCCGCGGTGAGAGGCCACAAATTCCCCGAACTGTTTGTCGGAGTAGGCATCCAGCTGGCCAGTGAAGCGAAACAGCTGGCAGTGGGCCTGCTGCTCGAAGCCCCCTCGCAGGGAGACAGTCAATCGCTGCAGGTCGTTGATGGCTCCAGTCCTCGATCCGTTCTGGGACGAAGTTTAGGAAGCAAATTTGCCGCTGCAGAAGACGCAACAAAAATGCGTCAGCGGCGGCTTGCCATCAGGGCGGCGAAGCGCGCGAAGTGATGGTCGGCGTCGTGGGGACCGGGACTGGCCTCCGGGTGGTACTGAACGCCAAACACCGGTGCCTCAAGCAGCTCCAGCGCGGCCACGGTTTGGTCGTTGAGGTTGTGGTGGGTTACCCGCACTCGGTCGGCGGGCAGGGATTCGGGCACGAGGGCAAACCCATGATTTTGGCTGGTGATCTCCACCTGGCCTGGGCTGCCGCAAGGGTGATTTAGACCGCGATGGCCATAGCCCAGTTTAAAAGTGGTGCCTCCAAGGGCTAGCCCCAGGATCTGGTGGCCAAGGCAGATGCCAAATAGGGGGAGATTAGGCAGGGCGATAAGACCTTTGGCGAGCTCAATAGCGGAGCTAACGGCGGCCGGATCGCCGGGCCCATTGGACAGGAACACTCCCTCGGGCTTGTAACTAAGAACCTGCTCCAAGCTGGTATCGGCTGGAAGCACGGTCACCTCACAGCCATGGGCCACAAGACGCTCGAGGATCGCCCGCTTGATGCCGAAATCAATGGCCACGACCCGGTAAGGGCGATCGGGCTGGGATTGCATACGGGCATCAAAAGCCGCTCCACAGGCTTGATCCCAGTGATAAGGAGTGGGGGTAGTAACAGATGCCGCCAGGTTTAGTCCCTGCATCGAAGGGGCCGAGCGCACTTGGTCAAGCAGGGCCGAAGCCGAGGTGCCATCACTGCAAATTGCGCCGTTGATCGCGCCGCCATCACGCAAATGACGCACTAGAGCTCGCGTATCAATTGCTCGAATTCCAACTACTCCATGGCGGAGAAGCCAGCCATCTAGATCACCCTCTGAGCGCCAGCTACTGGTGCAAGGAGAAAGCTGACGGGCAATCACCCCACGCACATGGGGGCGATCCGCTTCCTGATCGGCATCGTTGATCCCGGTATTGCCCAGTTCGGGATAGGTAAAGGTGACCAACTGCCCGGAGTAACTCGGGTCGGTCATGACCTCCTGATAGCCGGTCATACCGGTGTTGAACACCACTTCTCCGATGGCCGTGCCCCTGGCCCCGAAGGCCTCTCCGCGCAGCACGGTGCCGTCGGCCAACACCAGCAAGGCAGTGGCAGCAGGCTCGCTCACGGGTTCAGCGCAATTGGTTCGATCATCCCGCAACGGGGGCTGGCAGGGCGGCGCGCAGCCGCTCTAGAGCTTGCCAGCCAGCTCCATCGGCAATGGCCTGCTGGGCCAAACTCAGGCCAGCGTCGACCGAGTCGCTCAAACCAGCGGCCCACAGCACCAGCGCCGCGTTGAGGGCCACCACATCAGCCTGGGCGCGGCTAGCTCGGCCCTGGAGCACGGCTTCGAGAATGGCTTGGTTGGTGGCTAGATCTCCGCCCGCCAGATCGGTGATCGGGGCAAGCTGCAAGCCCAATGCCTCCGGATCAAGCTGGTCGCTGCTAACGACTCCAGATTCCACCAGTCGCAGCGAATTAACTCCAGCCAGGGAGGCCTCATCCAGGCCGCCCTGACCATGTACAACCACAGCTCTGCGCAGCCCCAGCCGGGCCAGTGCCTCAGCCATCGGATCGAGCAGATCAGGCCGGGCTACACCGAGCACCTGGGCCTCCGGCCGCAGGGGATTTACCAACGGGCCGAGCAGATTGAAAACAGTCCGCACCCCCAGGCTTCGGCGCAGGGGGGCGAGCCCCACCAGCGCCGGATGCCAACCAGGAGCAAACAAGAAGGTCACCCCCGCACTTGGTAAGGCGCCAATCACCTGCTCCTGGGGGGCCTGCAAATGAATGCCCACTGCCTCCAGCACATCGGCTGAGCCCACCCGACCGCTGGCACTGCGGTTGCCGTGTTTGGCCACGTGGGCGCCACAGGCGGCCGCCACAAACGCCACAGCCGTTGAAATATTGAAGCTGTCGGCCCCATCGCCACCGGTGCCACAGGTATCAACGAGAGCAAGCGAAGGGCGGGAAGCCGGCAGCGGGCAGGCTTGTCGCAAGACCTCGGCCATCGCCGCCAGCTCTTCGCCACTTACTCCCTTGGCCCGCAAGGCGGCCAGCAGCCCTCCGGTGAGCACTGGATCGATCTGTTCGGTCAGCCAGCCCTGCATCAGCTCGGTGGCCTGTTGGGCCGACAGCGACTCGCCATTGAGCAGCTGGTCCAACAGGGAAGGCCAGGACTGAACAATGGGCATGACTAGTAAAAAGCCCGGGTGCAAAGCACTCCGGGCCGGGTGATGGGGACCTCTCCACTATCACCCGAAGAAGGGGTAAATGGCGATGGCTGCCTTGGCAAATGTCAGTTCTGCTCCTGGTCAGCGGTGTCAAAGCTGGAGCCCACCGCCTCGCTCGCCGCTGGTGCGGGCCGAAAACCTTTGGCCCAGGTTGCCTGGGTGCGGCTGTGCAGATCTTCACGGCTAATGCCCCACAGCCGCAGGGTCTTGGCCAAATCTGAGCTGAGATCTCGGGCACCGGGAAAGGCTTCGTAGCGCATCAACAAGCGGGCGGCATCAACCAGGTGGTGGTCGGCTGGCACCTCAGCAGCAAGCAGCCCATCCACCACCTCGCGATCCGTGGCGTAAAGCGGATGACTTTGATCGTTGCTGCCGGATTGGGATGGAGCGGAAGCCATGGCGCAGCTGTTGCTGAGGCCAGCCTGCCGGAAAAGCAGCTGCTTAGGTTGGTGGGACCTGTGAAAACGGCCCCTGATGGGAGCCATACGGCTGGATCTGATCCGTCGCTACCTGCGGCCCCATCGCAAGGTGGTGTTAATCGGCGTCGCCGCCCTCGTGGTGGTGAACCTGCTGAGCGTCTCCATTCCCCTGCTGGTGCGGCGGGTCATCGATGACCTGCAGGATGGTTTCGCACTTCAAGACGTGCTCGCTCAGGCAGCGCTGATCGTCGCCCTGGCAACGGTGATGGGGGCGGTGCGGCTGTACTCACGAATGCTGGTGTTCGGGGTAGGCCGGCAGGTGGAGGCCGAGCTCAAGCAACAGATTTTTGATCACCTGCTCAAGCAGGAGCCCGGCTGGGTGCAGACCACTGGCAGCGGCGAGGTGATCAGCCGAGCCACTTCCGACGTTGAAAACGTGCGCAGGCTGCTGGGCTTCGCCGTGCTCAGCCTTACCAACACGGTGCTGGCCTACGCGCTCACCTTGCCGGCGATGCTTTCAATCGACGCCTGGTTGACCCTGGCGGCGGTGGGGCTCTACCCACTGATGCTGATGGTGGTGCGCCTGTTCGGCGGTCGCATGATGCGCCAGCAACGCCGCCAGCAGGAGGCCTTGGCCTCCTTAAGCGACCTGATCCAAGAGGACCTTTCCGGCATCAGCGCCATCAAGATCTATGGCCAGGAGAGCACCGAGCAGACCGCCTTCGCCGGTCGCAACCGCATCTACCGGGATGCTGCCCTGAATCTGGCCCGCACCCGCAGCACCCTGTTCCCGCTGCTGGAGGGCATCTCGTCAATCAGCCTGCTACTGCTGCTCGCCTTGGGCAGTGGCCAACTTGAAAGTGGCCGCCTCAGCATCGGCGACCTTGTCGCCCTGATCCTGTTTGTAGAGCGGCTGGTATTCCCCACAGCCCTGCTGGGTTTCACCCTCAACACCTTCCAAACCGGCCAGGTGAGCCTGGAGCGGGTCGAGGAGCTGCTGCGAAGGCGGCCCTTGATCGTTTCTTCAACTTCACCAACTCCCCCAGCCAAGCCCGGTCGCGGGGCTGTGGAGGCCCGCGGCCTCACAGTGCGTTATCCCAACGCTCCTCGACCAGCCTTAGTGGACGTCAGTTTTGAGCTCCACCCCGGCGAGCTTGTGGCAGTGGTGGGCCCCGTGGGCTGCGGTAAAACCACCCTGGCCCGTGCCCTGGGGCGCATGGTCGAGGTCGATCCCGGCCAACTTTGGCTTGATGGGGTCGACATCACCGCTCTGGATTTGGCTGAACTGCGGGGCCAGGTGGGCTTAGTACCCCAAGAGGGCTATCTGTTCACCGCCAGCCTTGCCGACAACCTGCGTTATGGCGAGCCTGATGCGCCGTTGGAGCGGGTCGAGGCAGCAGCTCGCCAGGCCAGGCTTGAGGGCGACATCAAGGGATTCCCCGACGGCTACCAGACCCTGGTGGGGGAGCGAGGCATCACCCTTAGCGGCGGCCAGCGACAACGCACAGCCTTGGGGCGGGCCCTGCTGGTACGCACCCCTCTGTTGGTGCTTGATGACGCCCTGGCCAGTGTCGACAACACCACCGCCGCCGAGATCCTGCGCACTATTCGCAGCGAGCAGGCCAATGCCCAATCAAATAACCAAGGCCTGGGTCGCACCGTGCTGATGATCAGCCACCAGTTATCGGCGGCTGCAGCCTGTGATCGAGTGCTGGTGCTCGAAGATGGCCGGCTAGTGCAGCAGGGCCACCACAGCGAGCTACTGGCTGAGGGCGGCACCTACCGACGCCTTTGGGATAGGGAGCAGGCAACGGAGCAGCTGAAGGCTGCCGGCTGATCTCAATACTTGTTGAGCTGTTCAGCCAAGTGGCCTAGATGGGGCTTAGGTGGATGGTGTCGCCTTTTGCGTTCCTCGCCTAGGAGCACCCATGGAGCCAGTTGCCCCGCTTACAGGCTTGCCCTACCGGCTTCGCTGCACCCTGACCTTCGGCGACATCTACGGGCAGATTTTGATCTGGATGCTGGTGATCTTCGCCAGCCTCGCGGCTGGCTTGGCCTTAATGGGGGCCAGCAAGCCGATCTTTGCCCTTGTGGGTGTGGGCCTGATCCTGGTGCTTTCCCTGCCGTTCCTGCTGTTCGCCTTCACCACCACTCTCCTCAATCACATTGCCTTTGAGCCCGACGCGGCAACTAAAGGGACTGTCTAGGCTCCGATTTCATTGCAATTAGCTGCGTGTTCGGCCTGTTTCAGGGCACCGCTCAGGCCCAAGCTCCCCATGTTGTGCTGGGCACCCCAATTGATGCAGCCATAAAGATCGGCCAGGCAGAGGCAGTTTTCGGTTGCGGCTGCTTTTGGGGAGCAGAAAAGGGCTTTTGGCGCCTGCCTGGCGTGGTTACAACCGCGGTGGGCTACGCCGGGGGCTCAATCCAGCAACCCAGCTACGACCAGGTTTGCTCCGGACGCACAGGCCACAGCGAGGTTGTGCGGGTGGTCTGGGATACGGCCCTGATCGATTTCAGTGACTTGCTGAAGCTGTTCTGGGAATGCCACGACCCCACCCAGGGGGACCGCCAGGGCAATGATCGGGGCAGCCAGTACCGCTCGGTGATCTATGCGGATGATCCTGGCCTGGTGGCTCTAGCAGAAGCCAGCCGCGAGGCTTACCAGGCCCTGCTGAGCAGCGCTGGCTTTGGGGCGATAACCACTGAGCTGCGCAGCAACCAAACTCTTTGGTATGCGGAGCCTTATCACCAGCAATATCTAGCCAAACCCGGCAGCCGGCCTTACTGCTCGGCCCAGCCAAGCGGACAAAGGCTCGGTGAATTTGCAGGCTCGGCCTACAAACTCGATCCGCGGGTGTGGTCTTCCTATGACTGGACGGTGGCCCACTGCGTGCTGCGGGGGGACAATGCACCCATTCAGCTGGCCTGAGCATGTCCATGCCGCTGCTTGCCGTTGTCTTGCTCTCCATGGGGTCTCCTTGGTGGGAGGACTACGGCATCACCGAACAATTCATCTGCCCCGATCAGAGCCGAGTCACTCTGGAGCGCAATGACGCCCAAGCCTCCCTGCTCACAGGGCGCTTCCGTTCAACCATGTTTCGCGAGGCCTCAGACCTACCAGGCATCCGTTATCGCAACGAGCAACTGACCTTGGTACTGAGAGGCGATGTGCTGACTATGGAGCAGCAATTCAGAAGGTTGGAGTGCCTGCGCACGGACCAGGTATGAGCAGGACAGCACTTTGAACCCCTTACCGGATCGCCTGGTGATTCTTGGCTTACTTATCACCCTGGGGCTCTGTTTTGCCCTGATCTTCTGGAGCGTCAAGCTGAACCCGAGGCCCGAACCTCAGCTGCAATGGCGGGAAAGGCCCACCGGTCAGCCTTCCGCTCAGCCGTCCGGCTGGCAGAACGACCCCAAGGCCCCCCTGCTGTGAGCAAGCTCGAGCCCAGGCCACGCAAGCGCCCCCTGCATCCTCTGCCGAAGGGTCTTGTAGAGCTCTACGGGTTGCTGGCCGTGTTGTTTGTGCTGGTGCCTGAGTGGATGGCTGGCGGCGCCCTGCTGAGCTTCTCAGCCAATCGCAAGGGTTCCGACCTGCCTGCGGCCTCAGCCGTATGGAGCCGATTGCCCGAATTGCGGCTGGCGAGCCTGGGGGTAGGGGAGCTCCGGCAATTAGCCCGTCGCCTGCGCGTGCCTGGGTATGCGCTGTTGGGAAGGGAGCTACTCACAGATCGGCTGATACGCCGGCTGAAACAGCGCAAAGCGCTGTGGTAACTTCGATCTGCCGGGGCGTAGCGCAGCTTGGTAGCGCACCACTTTGGGGTAGTGGGGGTCGCAGGTTCAAATCCTGTCGCTCCGATTTTTTACAATTCACCGATTTCCAAGGTGACCTTCTTCCATGCCGGCTTCCCCAGCCGGTTTTTTTATAGCTTTCTGCAACCTGCCGATAAGGGCACACAGGCAATCTGGGCATGCAGGCAATCAGGGCAACCTCGTGCTCACCCGTAAGCGTTCCAACCAGAGATTGACGCGACGTCGAAGCCGCGGCGGCACCTCCTGCAGTAGTTGACCCAATTCATGGGCGGCCAGCCTGCGCAGATCGCGCACATCAACCCGCCAAAGTCCCTCGGCTTCGCGGATCAGCCGCGCCCAAGTGCGCACGGCCTGCCAGCGGAGCAGCCGCTGCCGCGGCATCCGACCAGCCATGGATCCATGGCAACTACCAACTCAGCCTGTGGAGGCCACGGCCAAATGGCGATAACGCGCCGTTCGGCTTCGGAGATTGGAAGAAAAACCATAAGTAATGGGCGTCAGCTCAGGGCGCCAGTCCCGGGGGCTCAGGCCGCTTGTGAATCGGCCTCAACCCTCTGCACCTCAAAAGCCAGAGCTTGGGCTTGGCGCTCGCTTAGTCGACGACTCCAGGCACCCCGCACCGGTTCATTCCAGCGAAAGCCCGCCTTTTTGGCCTTATGCCGTTCGGCATAGGGGAGATTGGCCCGATAGAGCAGCTTCGGCTCCATAGCTGCAGCCAGGAGATCTTCGAGGTCGGCGCAACGCTCTAATACCTGAACGAGATAGGTGCAATCGGTAAGGGCTCGATGGGCAGCCCACACCGGCACCCCGTACGCCAAGGCCAGATCGCGCACCGAAGGGGCCGTCCTCAGGTGCCGCTCAGGCGGCCACTCAATATCGTCCATCGAGCAGATCCAAGGCTTGTCAACTGGCGGCAGCGGTCCCAGCCCAAACCACTTGGCATCAAAGGCTGCGTTGTGGGCGAGCACCGCATCGGCCCCAGCGAGCAGGGCAAGGAAATGCTGGAGGCCCGCCTGCCAGGGCTGGGAGATTCTGGTCACCTCTGCAGCAATGCCATTGACATGTTCCGCCGGGTTGGCAGCAGCTGGCAAAAGAAAGGAAACCTGGCTCAATACCGACCTGCTGGGTACATGAAACAGAACTGCTCCAACCTCGATGCACTGGGCCGAAACCGGCTCCAGACCCGTGGTCTCCGTGTCCAGGATCAGCAGATTGATAGGTGCTGCTCGAAGTTGTGGATCGCGGTTGGAAGGGCTGGGATCACAAGCCACAACCTGCTTGGTCTGGACCTCTGGACTCAAAGCCGGGGTTGCACTGACCAGGCTCAGCAGGTCGCTCTGCTGCCAGAGGCTGGGCTGTTCCTCGATCGGGCCAGTCACATCTGCCTGCGTTGCTCAACCCATCGTCCCAGCCCACCGCTACATAAACAGTTCCGACATGGAGTACGACTACGGCTACCAGGACAGCTGCCTAGGGTAAAAACGGTTGTCCAATTTGATTTAGATGGCACTTGCCGCAGGAGATCGAGCCCCCCTGGTTGCCCTTAGCGATCAAAATGGTGAAGGGCGCCGCAGCGATCAGCTAGCCGGCAAGGCATTGGTGCTGTTCTTCTATCCAAAGGACGACACCCCAGGCTGCACCGCTGAAGCCTGTGCCTTCCGTGACAGCTACGCCGACCTCCAGTCCCTAGGAGCTGAGGTGTGGGGTGTCAGCGGCGACGACCAGGCAAGCCACCAGCGCTTTGCCAGTCGTCACGACCTGCCCTTCCCGCTGCTGGTGGACAAAGGCAACGCCCTACGCAAAGCCTTCGGAGTTCCAAATGTGCTTGGGTTGCTGCCAGGCCGGGTCACCTACGTGATCGACCGCGATGGCGTAATCCGCCATATGTTCAACAACCTCCTTGATGGCGCAGCCCATCGCAACGAAGCGCGGGCGGCCTTGCAACGCCTCGCCCTCTGACCATGACGGTCTGGCGCCAGCGCGGTGATATCTGGCAACTGGAGGCCGAGCGCCCCAACCGCGGCACGGTCGAATTCATCGGCGGTAGTTACCTGGCCGCGACCCCCCAACTCAGCTACCGCAGGCTTCTAGAGGCACTGGCAGCTAGGGGCTGGCGGATTAGGGCCTGGACCTATGTGCCTGGCTTCGACCACCAGGATCAGGCCAATACCGCCTGGCGCCGGTTCCGCCAGCTGCGTGATGCGGATGGAGATGGGGGCGACTCCAGCAGGCTGTTGTTGCGACTTGGCCACAGCCTGGGCTGCAAGCTGCACCTGCTGGCACCTGATGGTGGGCGGGGGGGAGCTGGCCTAGTGGCCTTGAGCTTCAACAACTTCTCAGCCGAGCGCTCCATACCCCTGCTGTCGGAGCTCGGTCAACAGTTCAACTTTCGCAGCGAGTTCAGCCCCTCACCGGAGGAAACCCTGCAACAGGTGGCGCGCAGCTATCTCCAACCGCGCAACTTATTAGTGCGCTTCAACCGGGATCAGATCGACCAAAGCCAGCGGCTGCTGGGGGTACTGCAAAGTCGTACTGGAGATGCCAGCCTGCTGAAGGAATTGCCGGGAGATCATCTCGCCCCAGCCAGCGCGGGACTGCGACAGAGCCTGCTAGGCCAGTGGGCCGACGATCCCGCCAAAAAAAGAGCCCTGGGTGGCATCGCAGCCGCGATTGATACTTGGGCCAGCAGGTCCTAAATGCTGAGCCGGCCCCATGGGGGTAGACAATTGTAGGTATCAGTCGGGGACTAGCTCCGACGCATGAGCCAGCCTGAATGGTCACTTCTACGGATGCAGAGAGCTGGGTCAAGGTAGGCGCCTCTTCGTTAAACGACACAGGCCAGGCCTTTGAGCAGGCAATGCAAGCTCTGCAGTGCCCCCAGGATCCCAAATTGATCGTGGCTCTGATTGCACCAAATTTCGATTTGGCGGCGATAGCCGAACAGCTACATGGGACCTTTCCCCATACCCAAGTGATTGGTTGCACAACATCTGGCGAAATCACTCCAGGCGGTGCGGTGGCCAATGCCCTGGTCCTGTGGGCCCTAGGAGGCTCGGCAATCGAGATAAGTACAGGTTCCGGGCAGGGTGATGCCCACGGCCTGCGCCAGGCTGCAACCGAGGCCGCCCACTGCCTGGACCATCTGGAGCATCGGGCCAATACGATCTTGCTTGTCCTGTCCGATGGCCTTTGCGGTGACCAGATGGATGTGGTTCGAGGCGCCTACGACGTAGCAGGAATCGACGTTCCCCTGGTGGGGGGTTGCGCCGGCGACAACCTAGCCATGCGCCGAACCCGGCAGATTCATGGCCGGAGGGTTATGAGTCAGGCAGTGGTGGCAGCAGCAGTTAGTTCCGACCGCCCCTTAGGTATCGGCGTAAGCCACGGCTGGACCCCAGCAAGCGAGCCCATGCTGGTTACTGGGAGCAAGGGAAACATCCTGTCGACCTTGGAAGACAAGCCAGCCCTAGATGTATATCTAGATTTCTTCAATCCGGAAGATATTGTTCGCACTGACCCTGTCGCATTTGCCAGTTTTGCCGCAACTCACCCCATCGGCATTCGCCGCCGCGACAAAATTGAGATGCGTCATATCACCGGCTTTAACCTCGATAGCCGCGAACTGATCTTGGTGGCAGAGGTTCCCCAAGGAGCCTTGGCCTTCCTCACTGAAGGTGATTTCGACTCGGTTCTTAATGCGGCAGCCCAGTCCTGCATCACGGCTGTCGATGCACTTAACGGGCTGAAGCCGGCCGGCTTACTACTGTTCGACTGCGTCTCACGAAGGGCAGTATTTACAGAAGATCGAGTACATGAAGAAACTGACTTAATCACCAGTAGTTGCGGAGCCATACCGATGGCAGGGTTCTACACCTATGGGGAAATTGCCCGCACCAAAGGCGCAGGAGGTTTTCATAACCAAACCCTCGTAACTCTGGCGATCGGCTAATGGAGACCTCCTGGTCCCTGCACATGCTTTCGGAGATCCTCTCAGCTTTCTCCACGGAGGATCCAGATAATCTCCGCAATGTGCTCAACCGGGTGGCGGAATCCGTTGATGCCGAAGTGGCCGCAATCATCTGCGAGCGATCGATTGACTGGTGCATCGGACTATCAGAAGAGGACCAGCAACTGCTTCTGGAGGAATTAAGCAAGCAACCCAGCGATATCACTATTCGCTCAGGCACCCTGCGCACCTGCTGGGCTCCCATGGGCCCGAGGGATCTGCTGTTTGTGGGCCGACTTGGCGAACGCTTTGACTTGGAGGAACGATCTTTGCTGCGAGCTATGGCCCGAAGTATCGAACTAAGTATAAAAATGCTTACTGCTGTTTCGTCAGAAAGAAGCGCGCGCAAAAATGCCCTTTTTCAAGCTACTCATGACGCGCTTACCGGACTGCCCAATCGGCGCATGGTGCTGGAACGGCTGCAGGCGACGATTGATCATCTGTCAGCAGATAGCTCCCTTTTAACGGCGGTGCTTTTTATCGATATTGATCGCTTCAAGTGGATCAATGATGCCTATGGACACAGCGCGGGTGACCAACTACTAATTCACGTAAGTCATGTCCTAAAACAGGTGGTTCGCCACGACGATTTAGTCGGTCGTCTATCGGGAGATGAATTTATCGTCATAACCCGTACAGGCCACCAAGATGACGCCAGTCAATTGGCCAGCCGGATTATCACGGCAATCCGCCAGCCGCTGAAGGTTGCAGGCTCAGAACTCAGCCACACCGTGTCAATCGGCATCAGCTTTGCCCACGTAGGCGATAGCCCATCAACTCTGCTGGAAAACGCAGACATGGCTATGTATCAGGCGAAGGCCTTAGGCCGTGGACGCCAAACCAGCTTTCATTCGACCATGCGTCTGCAAGCCCAACAACGTTTATCGCTAGAGGAGGCACTCAGCAACGCGGTGCAAAACGGAGAAATCAAAACATTTTTACAACCCATCTTCCGCCTCGCCGACGAAACACTCACGGGTTTTGAAGCCTTGGTGCGCTGGCAACATCCCCAACTGGGACTGCTGATGCCAGACGCTTTTCTAGAACAAGCCGAGGACAGTGGCCTGATCCAGGAGATCGACATGTGTGTGTTTGCGAGCGCCTGCGCTGCCATAGCCAGATGGCAGCAAATTCACGGCCTAAGCAATCTGAGGTTGTCTTCAAACCTGTCTGCCCGCAGTCTTGCCGACCCGCGGGTTAAGGGTCATATCAAGGAAATCCTAGAATCAACAGGAATTAATCCAACCAGTGTCTACCTTGAGATCACAGAAACAACCCTGGTTGAGGACGTTGAGTCGACAGTGATCACCATCAATGCACTACGGGATCTTGACTTGCGACTGGCTATTGATGATTTCGGAACAGGTTATTCATCATTACTATACCTAAAGCGCTTTCCGGTAGGCGTTCTTAAAATCGACCGTTCATTTGTGAGTGGATTGGGCAGGAATTCAGAAGATGAGGTGATTGCAACAACAATCCTCTCTCTCGCCAAAGCTCTCGAACTGGAGGTGGTTGCTGAAGGAGTGGAAAATGAACACCAGCTGGGTCGCATGCGCGAACTGGGTTGTGATTACGGCCAGGGTTACTGGTTTGGACGCCCGATCACCATTGAGGCCACGGACGTCGCTCTCATCGAACCGCTTCGCTAGGCCCCCTTAGCCCCTCTAAACCCTTAGGGCATCAAGTACGGAGCGGTCCTCCAAAGTGGAGGTGTCGCCAGTCACTTCCTGGCCAGATGCCAAGGCGCGCAGAATGCGGCGCATGATTTTGCCGCTACGGGTTTTGGGTAGGGAATCGGTGAAACGAATTTCATCGGGCTTGGCGATCGGGCCGATCTCTTTGCCCACATGGGCCCGCAAAACGGCAATCAGGGCGTCGTCGCCGCAGCGACCGGCCTCCAGGGTCACAAAGGCCACAATCCCCTCACCCTTGAGCTCATCGGGCCGGCCCACCACCGCCGCCTCAGCCACCGTCGGATGGCTCACCAAAGCACTCTCAATCTCCATCGTGCCCAGTCGGTGACCACTCACGTTGATTACGTCATCAACCCGGCCCATCACCCAGAAGTAGCCGTCGGCGTCACGGCGGGCGCCATCACCGGCGAAATACAAATACGAGCCATCGGCTGGCCTGATCTCCTCCCAGTAGCTCTTGCGAAAGCGCTCCGGATCTCCATGCACGGTGCGCATCATCCCCGGCCAAGGCCTTCGCACTGCCAGGTAGCCACCAGCATCAGCCGGCTGGGATACGCCGTCCATATCGACGATGTCAGCCGCAATTCCAGGCAGGGGCAGGGTGCAGGAGCCGGGTTTGGTGGGGGTAGCGCCGGGCAGGGGACTGATCATCACGCCGCCGGTCTCGGTTTGCCACCAGGTATCAACTACTGGGCAGCGGTCGCCGCCGATCACATCCCGATACCACATCCAAGCCTCGGGATTGATCGGCTCACCCACTGTGCCCAGGATTCGCAACGAGCTCATGTCGTATTGATCCGGCACGGCTCGGCCTCCCTTCATAAAGGCCCGGATTGCTGTTGGGGCGGTATAGAAAATTGTGCAGCGGTGCTTTTGAATCACTTCCCAGAAGGCACCTGGCTTACTCGGCCTGGGAGCACCCTCGTACATCACCGTGGTGGCGCCATTGGAGAGTGGCCCGTAGACGATGTAGCTATGGCCGGTGATCCAGCCCACATCAGCGGTGCACCAGTGGATGTCGTTCTCACGGATGTCGAAGATCCATTGGAAGGTGAGGTGGGCCCAGAGGTTGTAGCCGGCTGTGGTGTGTACGACCCCCTTTGGTTTACCTGTGGAGCCAGAGGTATAGAGCACAAATAGGCGATCTTCGCTGGCCATGGGCTCGGCGGGGCACTCTGGGCTCTCTCCATCCACCAGCTCGTGCCACCAGTGGTCGCGGCCTGCCGTCATGGCGCAGTCGCCGCCGGCCCCAGCCAGCCGCCGCACCACCAGCACATGCTCAACGCTGGGTGCGCCGCCATTGGCCGCGAGTGCCTCATCCACCGCGGGCTTGAGGGGCACCGGCTTGTCCTTGCGAAAGCCACCATCGGCGGTGATCACAGCCTTCACCTGGCCATCGATCAGCCGGTCCCGAAGGGCATCGGCTGAGAAGCCGCCAAAAACAACCGAGTGGGGGGCACCTATGCGGGCACAGGCCAACATGGCAATGGCTGCCTCCGGGACCATCGGCATGTACAGGGCAACTAGGTCTCCCTTGCCGATGCCAAGAGCCTTGAGTGCATTGCTCGCCTTACACACCTCGGCATGCAGCTGGCGGTAAGTAAAGCTGAGGCTGTCGCCGGGCTCCCCTTCCCAAATCAGGGCGGTCTTATCGGCCCGAGGCCCATCGAGGTGGCGATCGAGGCAATTGAAGCTCAGGTTTGTGGTGCCCCCTGCAAACCACTTGACGAAAGGCGCATCACTCCAATCGAGCACCGAATCGAAAGGCTCAAACCAGTGCAGCTCACTACGGGCCAGGTCGCCCCAGAAGGCATCGGGATCACTTTCAGCTTTGCTGCATAGGGCCCGGTATGCATCCAGAGAGCCAATGCGGGCCGAGGCGGCCAGCTCAGCTGGCGGCGCAAACATCCGTTGCTCCTGGAGCACCGATTCGATCGTCGGGCCCGTTGTGGCATCAGGCATGGGAGGCAGACAGGCGGATGCTGACGGGCGTTTGCTAACGGATATTTAAACCAGCTGGCGCCGCAGCCGCAGGCTCCGTGCACCGGCATGTAACTGGACGTCGTGATGCAGGATAGTTAGATGGGTCCTGCTGCCTGCCTGTTCGATCTCGACGGCCTGCTTCTAGACACCGAACCACTGCAGGCCAGGGCCTGGCATAACGCCGCCGCCCACTTTGGTTGCCAGCTCGGTGCTGAACAGTTGCTCAAGCTGCGGGGCCAGCGCCGATTGGATTGCGCTGCCCTGGTATGCCGCTGGATCGCAGCATCAGGCTCAAAACCCCCGAGTTGTGAGGCTCTGCTGGCCGTGCGCCAACCCCTGGCCGATGCTCTGGTGCCCACCGCTGCCGCAATGGACGGCGCCGCCGAGCTGGTGCAGATGTGTAGGGATCACCAGGTGCCCATGGCCCTCGTCACCAGCAGCTCCCAGGACGCGGTGCGGCGTAAGGCTGCGCCCCACCGATGGCTGGAGCTGATCCAGGTAAGGGTTTACGGCGATGATCCAGCTCTGGCAGCCGGCAAACCGGCGCCGGACCCCTTCCTGCTGGCAGCTAAACGCCTTGTCCGTAATCCCGGCGACTGCTGGGCCTTCGAAGATTCAGCAGCCGGCATCGAAGCCGCAGTGGCCGCTGGTTGTCAGGTGTTTGCCCTTCTCCCCAACAACGGAGATGCCCAAGCAACACCTGCCGGGGTGACCCGCCTCAATTCGCTCAGAGATGTGCGCTGGTAGATCGCTGAGCAGGGTCAGTAAAGGCGACTAAGAACGAAATCAGGCAGGGCCCGCAGGGCGCTGCGCGGTTCGGAGGGGGCTAGCCATTCCAAAGCTTCAGCTGCTTCCTGGGCGAAGCCTTCAGCCAAGGCCCGGGAGCGGGGAATGGCCTCGCAACCCCTCACCAGATCAAGAGCTTGATCGAGATCGCCTTCCTCACAAAATTCGCGTTCAATCAAGCCAGCTAGGGCAGGGCGCTCTTGGAGTGCATACAGGGCCGGAGCAGTGAGATAGCCAGAGGCCAGATCGCTTGCCGCTGGCTTGCCGAGCTGCTGATCACTGCCAGTGAAATCGAGAATGTCGTCAACTACTTGGAAAGCCAAACCCAACTGGCGGCCGAAGCGGTAGAGATCATCGAGCTGGGACCCTGGCAAACCGGTGAGCACCCCAGCTGCCCTGGCACTATTCGCAATTAACGAGGCTGTTTTGCAGTAACTCTTTTCGAGGTATGTCTCAAAGCTCTGGCCGGTGTCGTAGCGGAAAAGGCCCTGTTTCACCTCGCCGTCTGCCAAATCCATGATCACCCGGCTGAGCAGCTTGACCACCTCGAGATCATCAAGATTGGCCAGATGCCAACTGGCTTGGGCAAAAAGGAAATCCCCCGCAAGCACAGCCACTCGATGATTGAAACGGCTGTGCACCGTGTCAACTCCGCGTCGGGTTGCAGCTTCATCGACAACGTCGTCGTGGACGAGCGAAGCCGTATGGATCATTTCAGTGATCTCCGCCAAGCGGCGATGGCGGGGCCCCAGCTCACCGTCCGGGGCTACTGCCCGCGATAGCAAAAGCACAATGCCGGGTCGCAACCTCTTACCACCTGCAGCAAACAGATGCTCAGCTGCTGCCTGCAAAATCGGATGGCCAGCTCCTATAAGGCTGCGCAGGTCGGCCAGCAGGGCATCTAGATCAGCCTCCACGGGCTGGAGCAGCTCTGCAACCGTTGCCACAACACCTCCGCCGTGGCGTGATCCTAGAAGGCTTGCCCCACCGACCGCAGGTCCACCCGCTCAACGGCGGGCCGGTAGCCCAACCAGCGGCTCGCCCCGTCGGCGAAGACCTCCGCAGATCCACTGACGCAGACCCGGGTGCGCTCGGCTGGGGACACCACTTCCACAGCTGCGAGTTCGCCCTCCGGCATGCCGCCCATGCTTGCCAATAGGGGCCCTAGGCGCCGTACCGCCGATTCAGCTGGATCAACAAGCCGCACATGGGGAGGCAGCAGGGACGTGAGCAAGGGGCGCAACATCGGGTAGTGGGTGCAGCCAAGCACCACCGTGTCGACACCGGCAGCGAGTAGGGGTTCCACGTATGCCTTGGCTTCCTCGATCAGGGCTGGAGACTGGAGATCACCGGCCTCGATCAAAGGCACGAAGGTGGGACAGCCCACCTCGAGCACAGAGGTGTGGGGCCGGCAAGCATGGATTGCCCGCCTGTAGGCACCGCTTGCGGCTGTGGCGGGAGTTGCCAACACCCCCACGCACTCACTGTTTAGGTCGGCAGCAACGCTGTCGATCAGGCCCACCACGGGAACGCCGGCCTCCGCCACGGCCACATCAAGGGCGAGGGCATTGGAGGTGTTGCAGGCCATCACCAGAACCCCAACCTGCTGGTGGCGCAGCCAGCCCACCACCTCAGCGGCAATGGAGCGGATATCGGCGACGCTGCGCTGGCCGTAGGGAACCCGGGCCGTATCCCCGAGATAAAGGCAGGAGGAATGGGGATAGCGCTCCTGAAGTCGCCGCAGCACCGTCAGCCCCCCCAAGCCGCTGTCAAAAAGCCCCACCAAAGCGCTCATGGCCGACCCTGCAGGGCGTTAAGGATCCCAGCGCTCAGAGCTAAAGCCATGCGACGACGGAAATTGGCATCGGCGAGGCGGCGGGAATCGAGTTCACCGGTGACAAAGCCCATCTCAACAAGGGCAGAGGGCATCACCGTGCGGCGGATCACGAAAAAGCGTCCGGTGCGCACGCCTCGATCTGGACTGCCAGGGGAAATGGCCACCATCTGCTCCTGCAACGCCACAGCAAGGCGCCGGGAGGGAGATCCCGCACCCTCAAAGAAAAAGGTCTCGATGCCGTTCACATCGGGTCGGGCCATGCTTAAGGCATTGGCGTGCACGCTCACAAACAAATCGGCGCCACTGCTATTGGCAAGGGCTACCCGGGGAGGCAGGTCAACGTCCACCTCCGAGGTGCGTGTCATCAACACCTGGACGCCGCGGGCCTGCAATAGTCGGGCAATTTGCAGACAAACATCAAGCACTACGTCGGTTTCCCGTAGGCCACCAATGCCAACGGCGCCTGGATCGGGGCCCCCATGGCCAGGGTCGATCACCACCTTGAAGCGGCCCCGGGGCACAACCGGCAAGCCATCGGCGGAGAGGGGCGTAGCTGCGGTGGGAAAGATGGTCTGCTGATCGGCGCCGTAGCGGGCGACAGCATCGAGATCTCCCTCTCCGAGGCCAAGCCCAGCTCGGTCGCCAAGACCCGGCAACTCCATGCGCCAGCGGTCGCGGGAGGTGCCCACCAGGCGCAGGCCAGAGGGATCGAGCTGGGTACCTGGCGCAAATTCGAGCACCAGGCGGGTTGTGAAGCCATCTGGACGGCCAATTCGAACCTCACGCAAGGCACCACTGCCACGCACAGTGCGTGTGCGCGATGGGGCACCGGGCAGGTCTACCCAGATCCGGGGGCCCCTAAAGCCTGTACCAGCTTCAAAAAAAGCCTGGGGGCGTACATCGATACTGGTACGTAACTCCAGCTGACCAGTGCGGGAAACGCGCCAGGCCGCCAGGGAAGAAGCCCAGGCCGGTAGATCGGCCAGCAGCAAAGCAACCGCTGCCAGGGCAGCACTCCAGCGGAATCTGACGGACCAGGGCATCGGGAAAGTCAGAACAGGGCTGGCCGGCGGTGCCTCAGGCTGGGCATCTGGGCCCGCACCCTCTGGGCATGGCCCGGATCGATCGGGGCAATGGCAGCGCTGACACTCACGCCGGCATCTGCCAGCACCGTGCCCCAGGGGTCGATTACCAAGGCATGGCCGTGGCTCTGCCTGCGTCCGTAGTGCTGGCCCGTCTGGGCGGGGGCGACCACGTATGCAGTGTTTTCAATCGCCCGGGCCTGCAGCAGCACCTGCCAGTGGTCCTTGCCGGTAAAAGCTGTAAAGGCTGCGGGCACAAACAAAACATCCGCCCCTGCCTGGGCCAGGTGGCGATAAAGCTCAGGGAAGCGAACGTCGTAGCAGATCGACAGGCCAATCCTGCCAAGACCGGGCACATCAACTACCGGGGGCAGTTGGTCTCCGGGCTGCACCGTGGCTGATTCCCGATAGGTGTTGCCGTCGGGCAAGTCGACATCGAACAGATGGATTTTGTCGTAGCGAGCCAGCAGCTGGCCCTCCGTTCCTACTAACTCAGCGCGGTTGAAGGTCTGCCCCGGTCCAGCGGGGACGGGGAAGCCACCACCTAACAAGGTCACTTGATAGCGACGCGCCATCGTGACAAGGAAGCTGCTGCAGCGTTCAGCCAAAGATGGGGCCAATTCAAGGCGCTGCTCGTCCTCACCCATGAAGGCGAAGTTTTCGGGGAGCCCGACCAACTCAGCGCCGCGACGGGCAGCAAGTTCGATCTGCTCTTCCGCTGAAGCGAAATTCGCATCCGGATCCGGCGTGCTTGTGAGTTGCACAGCTGCCGCCAGAAAACTGCTCACCGACTGCCCCAACTAATCCGCCAAACTTTAAGGGAAGTGCCAAGGGGCGTTCCTCGCTGCTGTGATCAGCTGGCCTTAAGCACCCCTGGCTCTGCCTGGAAGGGCACTATTTGCAGGCTGTCGACAGCTGCGCAGCAAGCAAAATCGGCGTCGTGATCGCCGAGATTGATCAGGCGCTGACCGTGACTGGCGGTGCGCAAGCAGGTCTCGGTATCGAGGTGCCACTGTTGCCAGAGAGCCAGGGCCGCCAGCATTTCGTCGTTGCCGAAGCTCACGCCGATGTGGGGAGCCACCGCCATCTCAATCGCCGCAGAAGCAACGGCACCGGCAGCGAGGCTGTCTTCGAGGGAGTAATCGCCCTCCCAGCCACTGCCCACGATCCAGATCCGGCGGCACTCCTGATCCAGCAAACGCCGAGCTACGGCGGTGCGGTTGGGAAGACAGGCCGTCAGGAGCAGCGGCACCGACTTGACTGCCGCTAAGGAGCGGGTGCCATTGGTGGTGCTCATGAATATGCGTTTGCCGCCCACCAGCTCGGGGGTGACCGCAAGGGGAGAGTTGCCCAGGTCGTAGCCGGCCACTCTCTGGCCGCCTCGCTCTCCGGCACGCAGTCGCTGCTGAGCCGGCCAGGCTGCCGCTGCAGCTTCAAGCTCTTCCAGGTTGGCGAAGGCCTCGATCGCCTCAGCGCCGTTCTGCAGGGACCAAGCAATCGTGGTCGTTGCCCGTAGAACGTCGATAACTACGGCCGCGTCGGGTCCACCCTCCGCCAGGGACCTGACAGGTGGCACGCATTCAGAGGAGTGGAAGTAGGAAATTTGCACAGCCGCGGCCCCAGTTCAAGTGCGTCACAGTAGTCACCACTCATATAAGTCGATGCCAAATAAGGGAATTAGTCAACGCAGTCGCCGGGATTTGCGCGGCTTCATCGACCTCCTGGAGCAACGGGGCCGGCTGAGGCGCATCAGCGCCCCGGTGGATCCAGACCTGGAGTTGGCAGCGATTGCCGACCGGGTGCTGGCAGCTGGCGGCCCGGCCCTGTTGTTTGAAAATGTGATCGGCTCCACCATGCCGGTCGCCGTGAACCTGCTGGGCACCCAGGAGCGGGTGCTCTGGAGCATGGGGATGGAGCAACCAGAGGAGCTGGAACGGCTAGGCGAGCGCCTGGCCCTGCTGCAGCAACCCCGACCCCCAAAGGGGGCCCGGGAGGCGGTGCGCTTTGGCTCGGTGCTGCTGGATGTACTCAAGGCCAGGCCCGATCTCGACCTCACCCCCCCCTGCCACCAGCAGGTGTTTAAGGGCGAGGCAGTGAACCTTGATGCCCTGCCCCTGCTGCGGCCCTGGCCCGGCGACGGTGGCCGGATCATCACCCTGGGCCTGGTGATCACCAAGGATCCAGAAACCGGTACACCGAATGTGGGCGTGTACCGGCTGCAACAGCAGTCGGTGAACTCAATGACCGTGCACTGGCTGAGCGTGCGCGGTGGCGCTCGCCACCTGCGCAAGGCGGCGGCGATGGGCAAAAAGCTGGAAATCGCCATCGCCATCGGCGTCCATCCGCTGCTGGTGATGGCGGCCGCCACGCCGATCCCGGTGCAGTTGAGCGAGTGGCTGTTTGCCGGCATCTACGCCGGCGAGGGCGTGCGGCTCGCTAAGTGCAAAACGGTGAATTTGGAAGTGCCGAGCCACAGTGAGGTAGTTCTGGAAGGCACAATCACTCCTGGCTCGGAGCTGGCTGACGGACCATTTGGCGACCACATGGGCTTCTACGGCGGCGTCGAAGATTCGCCCCTCGTCCAGATCCAGTGCGTCACCCAGCGGCGGGCCCCCGTGTACTTCACCACCTTCAGTGGCCGGCCCCCTAAGGAAGACGCCATGTTGGCGATCGCCCTAAACCGCATCTACACGCCGATCCTGCGCCAGCAGATCCCCGAGATCGTTGATTTCTTTCTGCCAATGGAGGGGCTCAGCTACAAACTCGCAGTAATAGCCATCGATAAGGCTTATCCAGGCCAGGCCAAGCGGGCGGCGATGGCCTTCTGGAGCGCTTTGCCCCAGTTCACTTACACCAAATTTGTCGTGGTGGTGGATAAGAGCATCAACATCCGCGACCCGCGCCAAGTGATCTGGGCGATCAGTGCCCAAGTGGATCCGCAGCGGGATTTGTTTGTGCTCGAAGACACCCCCTTTGACAGCCTCGATTTCGCCAGCGAACGCCTGGGCTTGGGCGGCAGGCTGGCGATAGATGCCACCACCAAGATCGGTCCAGAGAAGCGCCACCCCTGGGGCGAACCCCTTAGTCGTCCTGCCGAGCTGGAGGCAAGGCTCGATGCCCGCTGGGCCGAGCTTGGATTGGCCGATATCGGCAAGGATGAGCCAGATCCGGCATTGTTTGGTTACACCCTGGAGCATGTGCTGGAGCGACTGGCAGGACGGGCAACGGCTAAGACCTGATGCTTTCTCGCCAGGCCAGCCATGCTCTCAAGGCCCTACTGGAGCTGGCAGCAAGGCCACTGGAGTGGCAGTCAACCCACGCGCTGGCCACAGCCCATCTACTACCCGAACCCATGCTGGAGCAGCTGCTGCTGCGCCTACGGAGGGCCGGGCTGCTCGATGCGAGGCGTGGGCGCGTGGGCGGCTACCGACTCACCAGGCCGGCGCGGGAAATTTCAATGGAGCAGATTTTGGCAGGGCTGGGCGAGGCTTTGAAAGTTGCTGATGTTTGGAGAGAAAGTGCTAACCGGTCTGCAACGTCGGAGCCGGCCAGTTCTCCAGCCGATCAAGTGACCTATGCATTGCAGCTACGGCTAGAGCGGGTCCGGCAGAAGGCGCTGGCCGAACTCAGTCTTGAAGATCTGCTGTTCGACCTGCGCAGCGCCGTGGCCGGATCCGATAGCGAGGGTGGGGTGATGCTTGGTTGAGCCATGGACCTCCCCACCTTTCCTTGCTGGAGCATGCCGATATTCAGTCGCAACCCTCCACCGACACGCGGTAACTGAAGCCGGTAGAGGCGGGCATTTTGGTGGCACCAACCCTCACATTCACCTGGTTCGTGCGCCGGCCAGGTACGGCTGGAAAAGGACCGAAGACGTGTCTCTGCTCAGGTTGAAGGGTGCGATTCTCATTCACCAAGCAAAGGTCGTTGTTATCGGTGAGTCGCAAAAATGCTGAGGCTGGGAACACCGCCTTATCTGTCGATGCCGACTGCAAGTTGATGCGATGACTGGCGTAGCTGCGATCTACCGCAAAATCTGTGTTCCAGTTGTTGCGGCGAAACAATCCATCCGGACTGATGCGTTTTTGCACAACGGGCTCGCCACCTGCTGCTATAGGCATCAGAAACCGACAGCTAGCCTGGGCCGCGCCAGCATCAGCCGAAAGCACGACAATTGCAGCAATTACTAACGACACAGTTAGACGTAGCGCGTTCCTGCTAGCCGAGACACATTTAGACTTCAAATGCAGCATTGAAAAGACCAGTCGTGATAATCAAAATCCACACTAGATCCTCAAGCCAGATAAAAAGTACATGCCATTAACGATGAATGGCAAAGTAATGAATAATTCGATGATTTCTGAGATCATCAACTTGAGTGAACTGCTGCCGTGCCTATGACTACCGCCATCGCTATGACAATCGGAGGCAGCGATTCCAGCGGCGGCGCCGGCATCCAGGCCGACCTCAAGACCTTCACGGCCATGAGGGTATTTGGCTGCTCGGCCATCACCTGCGTCACCGCCCAAAACACCACAGGTGTCAGCCGCGTGGACTCTCTGCCGCCAGAGGCCCTGAGCGCCCAGATCACCGCGGTGCTCACCGACCTGCCGGTGGCAGCCCTTAAAACCGGCATGTTGCTCAATGCCAGCCTGATCGAAGCCACCGCTGCCGCCCTGGCGCCGTTGGCGATCCCGAAATTGATCGATCCGGTGATGGTGTCGCGGGCAGGGTCAGTGCTACTTGAGCCCAGCGCCATTGCTGCCTATCGGCTGCTGCTGCCCCAGGCCGAGCTGCTCACCCCCAACCTGCACGAAGCCCAGCTACTCAGCGGCGTGACGATTGAGGCGGCTAGCGATCTGGAACTTGCGGTTGAGCAAGCGGCGCAGAGGCTGCTGGAGCTGGGGTCAGCAGCGGTGCTGGTAAAAGGCGGCGGCCGGCCAGAGCTGCGCGGCCGCGACTACCTCCTGCAGCGGCATGCCCCTGGGCAGTGGCTCAGCCACGCGCCGATTAGCACCATCCACACCCACGGCAGTGGCTGCACACTGGGGGCAGCGATCACTGCCCAGCGGGCCCTGGGACGATCCCTTCAGGAGGCCATTAACGAAGCCAAGCGCTACGTGGAGGGCGGCTTGCGCTCCGCCCTAGCCATTGGCGCAGGTCAAGGCCCGCTCTGCCACTGGCATGCCTATGAATCAGTCGAGCAGCGGCAGGCTCCATAGGATCGGCCCACTGCCGTCAGAGCTTCGTGGCCCATTTCGCCGCCAATCATGCCCCACTCCGCCTGACTGGTGGCGGCACCCTGGCGGGAACCGTGCAGGTGCCTGGGGATAAATCAATCTCCCACCGGGCCCTTTTGTTTGGGGCTATCGCCGAGGGAGAAACGCGCATCGAGGGCTTGCTACCAGCGGAGGACCCGCTTAGTACGGCGGCCTGCCTGCGGGCCATGGGCGTGGAGGTATCGCCGATTCAGGCCGGCCAGCCAGTGACCGTGCAAGGCGCCGGCCTTGATGGCTTCCAGGAACCTGGCGATGTGCTCGATTGCGGCAACTCGGGCACCACCATGCGGCTGATGCTGGGGCTGCTGGCAGGCCGGGTGGGCCGCCACTTCGTGCTCACTGGTGATGGCTCCCTACGGGGCAGGCCGATGCGGCGGGTCGGAGCCCCCCTGGCCCAAATGGGTGCCCAGATCCATGGCCGCGGGGACGGCAACTTTGCACCCTTGGCGGTGCAGGGCCAGCCGCTGCGCGGCACAACCATTCACACCCCGGTTGCCTCAGCCCAGGTGAAGAGCGCCATCCTGCTTGCCGCCCTCACCGCTGACGGGCCCACCACCGTGATCGAGCCGGCCCAGAGCCGCGATCACAGCGAGCGAATGCTGCGGTCCTTCGGCGCCGAGTTATCTGTGGGCGGTGAAGGCAATACAGTGGTCACCCTAACCCCGGGGCAAACGCTCAAAGGGCAAGCCGTGGTGGTGCCAGGTGACATCAGCTCCGCCGCTTTCTGGCTGGTGGCCGGTGCCATCACCCCAGGCGCTGAGATCACAGTGCAGAACGTGGGGCTCAACCCCAGCCGGACCGGCATCCTCGAGGTGCTGGAGCAGATGGGCGCTCAAATCAGCGTCCTCAACCGCCGGGATGTGGCCGGGGAGCCTGTGGGCGACCTGCGGGTTTGCCACGGCCCGCTGCAAGCCTTTGAAATCGGTGGCGATCTGATCCCCCGGCTCGTTGATGAAATCCCAGTGCTAGCCGTAGCCGCCTGCTGCGCCGAGGGCATCAGCCGCATTCGTGACGCCGAGGAGCTGCGGGTCAAGGAAACAGACCGCCTGGCGGTAATGGGACGGCAGCTCGGGGCGATGGGCGGCCGCATCGAGGAATTCGCAGACGGCATGACTATCAGCGGCTGTACCGAACTGCATGGCGCAGAGGTTGACAGTGAGACCGACCACCGAGTGGCCATGAGTCTGGCGGTAGCCGCCGGCATCGCCCAGGGCGACACCCTGCTGCACCGGCCGGAAGCGGCGGCCGTCTCCTATCCGGGCTTCTGGGCCGACCTAGCCCGCCTCAAGCAACAGGCAAACTGATACCTATTCCACATACAAGTCCATGCTCGCCGTCGCCGTATTGGCCGCAGGGAAGGGCACCCGCATGAAGAGCGCCCTGCCCAAGGTGCTCCAGCCCCTAGCCGGTGCCACCCTGGTGGAGCGGGTACTGGCCAGCTGCGAGCAGCTTCAGCCAGAGCGGCGCCTGCTGATCGTTGGCCACCAGGCCGAGCGGGTGGAGCAGCAGCTGCAGGGCCTAAGCGGCCTGGAATTCGTGTTGCAGCAGCCACAGAACGGCACTGGCCACGCCGTGCAGCAGCTGCTCGAGCCGCTAAAAGACTTCAGCGGCGATCTGCTGGTACTCAATGGCGACGTGCCGTTGCTACGCCCCGAAACCCTTGCGACCCTGCTGGAGCAACACCGCAGCAGTGGCGCTGCCGTGACCCTGCTGACAGCCAGGCTGGACGATCCCAGTGGTTACGGGCGAGTGTTTGCCGATGCCAACGGCTCAGTTAGCGCAATCGTGGAGCACCGCGACTGCAACGACCACCAGCGTCTCAACGACCTCACCAACGCCGGTATCTACTGCTTCAACTGGGCCAAGTTGGCCGAGGTGCTGCCCAAGCTCACCACCGACAACGACCAAGGCGAGCTTTACCTCACCGACACGGTGGCCCTGCTCCGACCGGCCATGCACCGAGAGGTGGCCGATGCCGACGAAATTGCCGGTATCAACGACCGGCTCCAGCTCAGCCAATGCGAGGCGGCACTGCAGGAACGGCTAAAGCGCCACTGGATGGCTGAGGGTGTCAGCTTTGTCGATCCAGCTAGCTGCACCCTCAGCGAGGACTGCCGCTTTGGCCAGGATGTTGTCGTTGAACCCCAATGCCACTTCCGAGGCAGCAGCTCCATCGGCGATGGCTGCCGCATCGGGCCCGGCTGCTTGATCGAAGACAGCAGTTTGGGAGCAGGTGTGACCGTGCTCTATTCAGTGCTGCGCCAGGTGCAGGTGGGTGAGCACTGCGCCATTGGCCCCTTCGCCCAGCTACGCCCCGGCACCTCATTGGCGAAGCACTGTCACATCGGCAATTTTGTGGAAGTGAAAAACAGCAGTCTTGCCGATGGCGTGAAAGTAAACCATCTCAGCTATATCGGCGACGCAGATCTGGGAGCTGGCGTCAACGTGGGAGCAGGCACAATCACCGCCAACTACGACGGCGTGCGCAAGCACCGCACCGTGGTGGGCGCCGGCAGCAAAACCGGGGCAAATTCTGTGCTGGTGGCACCACTGACCCTGGGCGAAAACGTCACCGTTGGTGCCGGCTCGACGATCACCAAGGACGTGCCGGCCGGGTCGCTCGCCTTGGGCCGTGCTCGCCAGCTCGTCAAGGAAAACTGGTCCACCCAGTTAAACCAGCCAAGCCCTCCAGCCCCATAGGCTGCGCCAATCTTCCCCAGCTTTTATGAATCGCGACAGGCGTCCTGCAGCTTCACCAGATGCAGCTTCACCAGATAAAGAGGGCTTTCTCTACGAGCCGGTCGAACGGTTTGGCGAGAGCATGACCAGTCCCAAACCCTGGAACAAGGCTGCCCTTGCCGGGGTGGAATTATTAAATGGTCGGGTGGCCATGCTTGGCTTTGCCGCAGCAATCGCCGGCGAGCTTCTCACCGGCAAGGGCATGGTGGGCCAGCTGGCTGCCATGTTGCATTGGTATTTGGGCTGAAAGCAGAAAGGCCCCGAGTGAACCACCACCCAGGACCTTCGCCCGAAGGCACAACATCGTGAAATGCTGCTCCGCAGCCATCATGGCCGATCGCGTCGAGCCCGGCATGGCCGATTAGAGAAGCGGGATCAAGCGCTCCAGAGCAACACCCCGGCTGGCCTTGAGCAGAAGCACATCTCCAGGCTCCAGCCATTGCTGCAATGGCTCTGCCGCAGCCTCCGGGCAATCCACCTGCCTTAAACGCGCTAGGCCAGTGGCCGCCGCAACCATGGCCGCCCCTTCCTCGCCCTGGTCCACGATCACCAGCCCATCAAGGTCAAGTTGCCTTGCCCGTTCGGCCACGCTGCGGTGCAGAGCGAGGCTCTGCTCGCCCAGCTCAAGCATCGTGCCGAGCACCGCGAAGCGGCGGCCTGGCTGCTGGGCCAGCAGCTCCAAGGCGGCAAGCACCGCCTCCGGTGAGGCGTTGTAGGTCTCGTCAAGTATCAGCACGCCATTTTGCTGCAAACGGCGGCTGCGTCCTCCGGGCAAATCCACCTGCAGGGGCCGCCAACGCTCAGGCTCAAGGCCGAGCTCACGAGCTACCGCCATGGCAAGCATCAGGTTGCGGGCGTGATGAACACCCTCTAGCGGCACGGGCAGGGCCACTCCGGCCAACTCCAAAATCTCCCCCTGGCAATCAAGGCTGCCCACCAGGTCTGCGGCCACTTCATGGCCTTCTCCCTGCAGGGCAACCCGAACTACCCGGCCAGACCACACCCTGGCCAGGGCACTGTCCAGAAGAGGATCACCTGCCGGGATCACCACCAAGCCATCGGGCCTTAAACCAGCCACGATTTCGCACTTAGCCGTAGCGATTGCCTCGCGACTGCCAAGCCGGCCGATGTGGGCTGTGCCGATGTTGGTAATCACTGCCACATCGGGGCTGGCGCAACGACTGAGCCGTTCGATCTCACCGAGGCCCCGCATGCCCATTTCCACAACCAAGGCCGCCTGATCAGGTGCTGCGCCCAGCAAGGTCAGGGGAACGCCTACGTCGTTGTTTTCGTTGCCGCTGGAGGCCCAGATCGGCCCAAGCGGAGCCAGGGCACTGCGGATAAGTTCCCGCGTGGTGGTCTTGCCGGCGGAACCGGTCACCGCCACCACTGCTGCTGCAAGCTGCAGGCGCCAGAGACCCGCCAGGTCCTGGTAAGCCTGCAGGGTGTCCGGCACCAGCCAGAGAGGAACGTGAGCTGCGGCAGCAGCAGCCAACACACTGGCCTGGGAGGCTGGCGCAAGGTGGCCCGCCTGGGCTAATAGGGCGGCGGCACCTGCCTCGAGGGCACCGGCAAGGAAGCCATGGCCATCGAAGCGCTCGCCAATCAGCGGCAGAAAAAGGTCACCGCCGCGCAGCTGGCGGCTATCGGTGCAGATGGCCTGGGCGGCAAGCTTCAGCTCCGCCTGATCCAGCGCAAGTGGGCCGGTGGCGGGTGGACCCCAAAGCTCCTGCAACTGGGCTAAACGCAGACTCATCGTCGGCAGTCGGGGGCGATGCCGAGGATCATGCCTGAGGAATTGTCTCCGCCTCCAACAGCACCATGCCGCTACCCACCCGGGCGGCCTGAGCCAGCAGATTGCCGCCAGGGGCTACCAGGCGCAGACGCTCGTAACCCAACTCGCGGCTGCGCTGCAGCCAGATATCGGCCTGCTGCTGGCGTCGCTGCAATGGCAAGCCTGCCCAGGTCGTCACCAGCTCCAGATCGAGCAGCCCCTGCTCTGGGTGAGGGCGAGCAGAAGCAATACAGCCCTCGGGGTCGTCGTTTGAGAGCAGGGCCAGCAGGGGGTCGAGCTCAAGGCGCGTGGCTGGAGCAGGCTCTGCAAGCTCAGGAGAGCTTGGAGCTGGATCAACAGAGCGAGCAGCTGGCTGGCCTAGCGCCTGGGCAATCTGCAGATCAGAACGGGGGGCAACTTGTTCAACAACTGGTTGAACGGCTGAACTATCCGCAATATCAAAAGTGGTGGGGGTGGGGCTAGAGAAGACAGTTTTTATCAGCAGCGTCAGCAAACACGCCAATACAGCCAGACCCAGGGCTAGCAGCACCGGCCAAAAAAAGGCCGCAAGCCCTTGGGGCCAAAAGCCAGGCACGGATAAATCTCCCTCCCGGTTGCGGCGCACCAGCTCCCGCAGCTTGAGCACCGTGCTGGCCAAGGCGGCACGCAGGTCCACTGCAAGACGGCCCCAAGGTTCTACGTAAGGGGCCGGATAGGGAGCTGGTGGCTCCGAACGGCCCGAACTATCGGGGGCGGAAGTGGGTGGCGTCACCAAAAGGGGTTCAACGGCGCTTCAGCAGGGAAGCCAGACCCCTCCGGCTGGGGTCAGCATCTTGACCTTGGGAGAAACGCTCAACGGCGGCCGCTTCAGGCGTTGGCTCCTTTACGCCGCAAACGTCGCGGTACATGGCGTCGTATTCGAGCGCCGAGCGGGCCCAGCTGAAGTCCACGCCCATGCCCCGGCGCTGGAGTTCCTGCCAACTGGCCTGATTGCGGTAGGCCTCCCAGGAGCGCACGATTGCCGTGTAGAAATCGATTGGCTCGTAGCGATCGAAGCCATAGCCATTGCCGCTGCCCGCCAGGGGGTCGTTGGGGGGCACGGTGTCCACCAGACCACCCACCATCCGCACCACCGGAATCGAGCCGTAGCGCATCGCCAGCATCTGGCTGATACCGCAGGGCTCAAAACGACTCGGCATCAAGAAGGCGTCGCTGCCGGCATAAATCAGCCTTGAGAGGGCGTCGTCGTAGGTGAGGAAAACGGCGAAGCGGCCGGGATGGCGCGCTGCCATCTGCCATAGCCCCGACTCATAGGTGCGATCCCCCGTGCCCAGAACAACAACCTGGCTGTCGGTATAGGCCAACACCCGATCAGCAACCTGCAGCAGCAGGTCGACACCTTTTTGATCGACTAGCCGGCTCACCATTCCCATTAGGTAGGAGCGGGGATTCACAGCCAAGCCAAAGCGCTCCTGAAGGGCCTGCTTATTAATGGCACGGGGGGCTAAATCCGCAGCCGAAAACTGGGCTGGCAGGCTGGCATCAGTGGCTGGATTCCAGTCTTCGGTATCAATGCCGTTGAGGATGCCGCGCAACTTGCCACTGATGAAATTCAGCAAGCCATCGAGATGCTCGCCGTATTGGGGCGTGCGGATCTCCATCGCATAGGTAGGGGACACCGCATTGACCCGATCTGCATACAGCAAGGCCGCCGCCATCGTGTGGTCCCCTTGCATGTACCAGGGACACCAGGTAATGCGATCAAGCTTCCAGCGCCAAGGGCCCTGATACTTGAGATTGTGGATTGTGAATACGGTGCTGATCTCCGGGTCTTGATGCATCCACACCGGCAACATGCCGGTGTGCCAGTCGTGGCAGTGCAGCACCTGAGGCTTCCAGTGATGCCAGCAGAATTCCGCAGTGGCGCTGGCAAAGAAAGTAAAGCGCCAATCCTCGTCTTCGCCGCCGTAGATGCGCTCCGGATCAAACACCGGATGGCCCACTAAATAGAGAATCAGGCCGTTGGTGGGATGGCGGGCCTCAAAGACAGCGAAGTCATTGCCCATCGTGTGGCCGCGCCAGATGGGTTCGGGCGAAACCTTCAACTTCGACCACAACTTGCCGTAACCCGGCAAAATGATGCGTACGTCGTGGCCTAAGGCGGCTAGGGCCGGGGGCAAGGAACCCACCACATCTCCCATGCCCCCGACCTTGATCATCGGCGCGCATTCGGCTGCCGCAAACAAGACCCGCATCCCAGAGTTACCGGAGGTGGGCGCAACTCTACGGGCGTCGCTAAGGCAACACCGTCACGGGGGTGCCCATCTCCACCAGATCGAACAGTTCCCGCACATGCTCATCCAGTAGGCGCACGCAGCCGTGGGAAACGGCCTGGCCCACGCTGTGCCTCTGGGGTGTGCCGTGGAAGCCAGCGCTGACGCAACCCTTCACCACAAGGTGCTCGCTGCCGTTGAAGCCGGCGCGGCCCTTGCAGTCGCGGTGGAAGCCAATCCAGCGGCTGCCGAGGGGGTTGGCAGGTCCAGGCGGGATGCGTTGGCCGGTGGCTGGGTGCTCCCAGGTGGGGTCTACCGCTAGCTCGATAACCGAAAACTGACCCACCGGGGTCTCCCAGCCCGGCCGGCCGACACCCACTGGAAAGCGTTTGCGCTCCTGGTTGCCCTCTAGTACAAACAACTGGCGCTGGCGCCGGTCAAGGACGAGCCGACGCTGCTGAGATGGCTCCACAGCTGCAACGGCAAGGGGTGGCGCAATTAAGTGGGCTCCAACAAGCAAGAGCGGAAGCAAAGGCAGCAGCCCCAAACAACCCACTGCCCTGAGATGAAATCCGTCTGTTTTCAAGGTAACCAGGGAGCATCGGAGAAGTCTGGCGGTCGCTTCTCAAGGAAGGCATTGCGCCCCTCCTGGCCCTCCGCTGTTCGATAAAAGAGATGGGTGGCCTGGCCGGCCAGCTCCTGAATTCCTGCTAATCCGTCGGTTTCAGCGTTGAAGGCAGCCTTGAGACAGCGGATCGCCGTGGGGCTGTGCTGCAGCACCTCGCGCGCCCAGCTGATCCCCTCCTGCTCCAACTGATCAAGGGGCACAACCCCATTCACCAAGCCCATGGCCAAAGCCTGGTCGGCCCCGTATTGACGGCAGAGAAACCAAATCTCCCGTGCCTTGCGCTGGCCCACCAGCCGGGCCAGGTAGCCGGCGCCAAAGCCCCCATCAAAACTGCCCACCCGTGGTCCAGTCTGGCCAAATACGGCGTTCTCAGCCGCCAGGCTCAGATCGCAAAGCAGGTGCAGCACCTGGCCACCACCGATCGCGTAACCGGCCACCAGGGCAATCACCACCTTCGGCAAGCTGCGGATCAGGCGTTGCAAGTCCAGAACATTGAGACGGGGCAAACCCGACTCGTCGAGATAGCCCCCATCACCGCGCACGCTTTGATCGCCGCCAGCGCAAAAGGCCCAGCCACCATCAGCCGCTGGGCCGGCGCCGGTAAACAACACCACCCCAACCCGAGGGTTGTCGCGAACTCGGGAAAAGGCGTCGCAAAGCTCATGCACGGTGCGGGGCCGGAAGGCGTTGCGCTTGTGAGGTCGGTTGATCGTGATGCGAGCGATCCCCTCCTCGCACAGGTCAAAAAGGATGTCCTCGTAGGAGCCGGCGGGCTGCCATTGCACCGCTGACATGGTCGGGGAGGAAGGGCTCAAGACTGCATCAGGGCTTGGGCGGCCATTCTGCGCAAGGTCTGGCGCTTGAGTGCATCGGCGCGGCGATCGCTCACCAGCTCAAGCAGCGCCAGCGGCTGCTGCAGCGCCCAGTCCAGCTGGGATGGCAAGCCAGCGAGCTGATCCACCCTGCGCCCCTGCACGCCATGGGCTGCAGCCAAAGCCAAGTGATCAAGCTGCTGGGGCATGGCAAACAGCCTCTCGAAATCCAGAGCCTGCTCAGGCGTTATGCGAATCGGCAACTGTTCAAAGATGCCGCCACCGCCGTTGTTGATCAGGATCACGGTGAGGCGCCCCTTTAGTTGGCGCTGCCAGAGCCAGCCATGGCTGTCATGGAGCAGGGCCAGATCTCCCGTGAGCAGCACCGCCTGGCCATGGGCCTCAGCGACCCCGCAGGCGATCGAGAGGGTGCCATCGATGCCGGATGCCCCTCGGAAGCCATAAACCGGTCGCCAGGGGGCAGCAGGGTTGGCGAAGCTCTCCCAATCGCGCACTGGACTGCTGTTGGCAAGCACCAGCGGCAAGCCGGCGGGCAGCAGGAGCCCCAGTTGGCGCGCCAAACAAAGCTCGTTAACACCAGTTTCTGCCCCATCACCACTGGCCAGCTGCTGATCTAGCCAGAGCTGCAATTGCTGCTCCCGCTGGCGCCAGCGAGCCCCAAACTGCAGGCCCTCGGCACTGGGGCCGCCGGCCCAAATAGTTGGAGGCAAGCTGGCGCTCCAGCCGGCCAAACCGGCGGCGCTCTGCTGACATCCGCTGCCGTGCCATCCACTGCCGAGCGGATCAAGACATCTCGGCTCGCCCTCACTGACAAGCCACTGGCGAGACTCCTGGTCGACCAGCCAGCGCTGCAGACGGCGGCTGGCGGGCAAGGGGCCAAGGCGCAGCACCTGGGCTGAACTCAGCTTGAGTTCAGGAGCCTCGAGCAGTAGGTCGTAGCTGCTGATCAAATCGAGTTCGGCCAACCCCCGCAGCCCGCTGAGGCCATCGGCCAGCACGGGCCAGCCCGTGCGCCGCTGCCAGCGCACCAGAGCCTCCACATAACCAGGCCAGTGCTGGGGCAGGCCGCGCCAGGGACCAGCAACCACCACCCCTGGCTGGTCTGGATCGGGAGCGGGGCTGAAGGGCGGTGCCTGGGTCCCTGATCCAGGGGCCCTCAGGCCGAGATCGCCCAATGGAGGGGGAGTGGTCTCAAGGGAAGCGTGGGCCGTTGCCTCAAGCAGCGCCGTCCCGTCCGCATGAAGAGGTTCGGCAAAGGGAAGGTTGAGGTGCACTGGCCCCGGCGCAAGGCCATAGGGCCGGGTGGCAGACCATGCCTGGCGAGCCAGGGCGGCGATGGCAGTGTCCGTCATGGCAGCCAGTCCAGTGCCATCTCCCTGGCCAAACCAGCGCACACTGGCGGCCAGAAAGCTTTCCTGGTTCACGGTCTGGTTTGCCCCACAGCCTTTGAGCCGCGTGGGGCGATCAGCACTGATCAGTAATAGGGGGATGGCGCCATAGTCCGCTTCCACCGCGGCGGGCAGCAGGTTTGCCACAGCTGTGCCCGAGGTGGTGACAACTGCAACTGCTTTTCCAGTGGCCCTGGCCAATCCCAGGGCAAAAAAGGCGGCAGAGCGCTCGTCAATGGCGGTGTACAGCGCCAGCCCGCGCGGCTCAAGTACGCCCAGGGCCAGGGCCAGGGCACCGGAGCGACTGCCTGGACACAACACAGCCTGGCTGAGCCCCTCGCCCATCAGGGCCTTCAGCAGCAGCAGCGCCGCCTCAAGATTGCGACGGGCCAACTCCACGCCAGGGCGGTTCAGGATGGACTGGACCAGTCTCCCCTGCACCCTTGTCTTCCACGCCCCGCAGCAGCACACCCAGCCTGCTCGAAACCCTGCGCCGCCAGGTGGTGCCAGTGCTGGCCTGGGTGTTGCTGGCCCTGGTGCTGCGCTGGGCGGTGCTGGAGCCCCGCTGGATTCCCTCGGGATCGATGCTCCCGGCCCTGCAACTGCAGGATCGGGTGCTGGTGGAGAAGCTGCGCGCCCGGCTGCATCTCCCCGTACCGATCGGCACCGTGGTGGTATTCCATCCCCCCACAGCCCTGGTAGCCGCTGGCTACGACCCCAAGGCAGCCCTGATCAAGCGGGTGGTGGCACAAGCGGGCGATGAAGTGGAGGTGCGCGATGGAGTGCTTTGGCGCAACGGCATCAAGGCGGCGATCGATTGGTCAGCCGAACCGATGGACTACCAGCTGGAACCCCTCACGGTGCCCCCAGAGCATCTGCTGGTTTTGGGAGACAACCGCAATGCCAGCTTGGATTCCCACCTCTGGGGGCCCCTGCCTCAAAGGGCCTTGATCGGTACAGCGGTGCTTCGCTACTGGCCCCTCGATCGGTTCGGCTGGTTACGGATCTCCGCCATGGGCCACCCCCCTGGTAAGACGAATGAGCTGGGGTAGGGTGCAAAGCGGATGCAGCGCACGCCGGCGATGTTCAACCCGGAGTTCCTGACCACCGATAACGAAGCGATCAGCGGTAACTCGTTGATTCAGTACCTGCAGGAGCAATCTCCTGATGTGCTGCAAAGGGTTGCTCGCTCAGCCAGTAGCGACATCCAAGACATCATTCGCCACAACGTCCAAGGGCTGTTGGGAATGCTTCCCGGAGAGCAGTTCGAGGTCAAGATTCAGACCAACCGAGAAAACCTGGCTGGCCTGCTGGCTTCAGCGATGATGACCGGTTACTTCCTGCGCCAGATGGAACAGCGCATGGAACTGGACACGAGCCTGTTGGGCTGCGGAGATCTGGACAGCGACCTCGATGCCGACCCAGGCGAGCTCAGGCTCTGAGTTAGCTCAAACTCAGTAATCGCTTAGTCCGGAATCCCCTAGTCCAGGCTCCGCGGGCTGCTCCGGCACCACTCCAAGGCGCAGGAGGGTTTTGTCAATGCCGCTCAGGTAAGCCCAGCTGCCCCTATCTGGTGCCCAATCTCGCCCTTCCAGGCAGTCTGCAAGCTCCCCTAGTTGCTGAGGGCTGCATGCCACCGGAGCTTCGTAATGGGCCGGCACCAGCCAGCGGATCTCGGCTTGGCCAGCCAAAGTGCGGATCCAAGTCACCAGGGCGGCCCGGCAGCGGGGAAACACCAGCCGCTCCAAGACAGGCGCCACCAGCAGTGCAGCCTCAGGGCCGGGCACCAGCCGCCGAAATTCAGCCTGCCAACCCTCTTGCCAGCGGAAGGGATAGAGGCCGAAATAGGCCCGCGGCGAGCGCACCCCCGCGGCCAGCAGGCCGGAAAGCAGCTCCCTGATTCCAGGCACCTGCAGATGGTCTGGGCGGAGATAGGAGGCAAACAACACCAGTCGCTGCCAGCCCCGCCTGCGGCAATCAGGAGTGTCGAGCAGGGGCGCATCACCGCGATCCCTGGCATGGAAAAGCAGCGGCGTCGGATCGGCATCAAATAGTTCTGGGGGCTGCTCACTGATGGCCACTAGGGCATCGGTGAGCAGCAGGCAGCCGCTAGCGCGGTGCAGGCAGGCCGCCTCCATGAAGGTGCCCAGGCCTAGATCTAGGGGACCGAGCGGTAGCCAGTGCAGCTCATCGGCATGGGGAAGCCCCTGCTCAAACAGCACCCGGGTGCGCTGGGCCGGGAACCCCAGCCAGGCCAGCGGCAGCGGCAAGGGAAAGCTCCACTGCCGTGGTGTCACCCACACCTGGGCAGCAGGGAACGCCCTTGCCATCGCCGGCACCGGCAGCTTGTGCTCGAGGCCAGAGCTGGTAGGCAGCACGATCGTGCAAACGGCGCCGTAGCGGTGTTCCAGCTCGGCAAGAGCTGCCCGCACCTCTCCAGTGGGGGGCACGGGGGCATAGAGCAACAGACCAGCCCGCAAACGCACCACCGTCATCCGGATCGGCACTGCCACGTAAAACACCCCCTGGAGCTGCTCGAAACTCCAGACCTGGCCAGGGATCAATTCGCGCACCAAGGTGCGGCGGCGACCGTAGGGGTAGAGCGGCAAAAGCGGCCACCAGGGCCAGCTCTGATCTGCGCCAGGCGCCGCTGAATCTCTGCTGGGGAACTGGGTCACCTCAGGCCAGCAGCACCAAGCTGACACTCATCACCAGCATTCCTGCCGTGAGGCCAGCAATCATCACGTGATGATGGGCCCCGGTGCGCTGAGCGGCAGGCAGCAATTCGTCGAAGCAGATGTAAATCATCAAGCCGGCGACGCTGGCGAAAACCAATCCCATCACCGTGTCGCTGAGAAATGTTTTTAAAAAGACGTAGCCCACCACTGCACCGATGGGCTCGGCAAGCCCTGAGGCGAAAGACACCCAAAAAGCAGTGCGGCGGTTGCCAGTGGCGTAATACACCGGGGCTGAAATCGCCAGGCCCTCGGGAATGTTGTGGATGGCTATTGCAATAGCGATGCTGATGCCAAGCCTGGGACTTGAGAGGGCACCAACAAAGGTGGCCAAACCCTCTGGAAAATTGTGGATGGCAATCGCCAGGGCCGAAAACAACCCTGTGCGGAGCAAGGTCTGCGACTGGGCCCTGGGCAAGTTGGCCTCAGGAAGGGTCAGATCATGGCTAGGTAGGGCGTTGTCGATCAAGGCAATCACCACCATGCCAGCAAAAAAAGCCAGCACAGTTACCGCATAGCCGGTAGTAGCTCCAAGCCCGAGGGCCAGCGCTTGCCTAGCCTTGGGAAATATCTCCACAAAGGAGACAAAAATCATCACGCCAGCCGAAAAGCTCAACGACAAACTGAGCAACTTGGGGCTAAATCGCCTCGACACCAGGCCAAGCAAACTGCCAAGACCGGTGCAAAGGCCGGCTGCCAGGGTGAGCAGAAAGGCAAACAGCACCCGCTGATCGAGGGCAATCAAGGGGTTGGCTCCGCGGCCATCAGATCTGATCTGTCCATGCCGGCAGGGGGCAGGTTGCGAAGCCACTGCCGGCCCTGCTCGAGAAAAGCAGGCCAGTCAAGTTTTTCCGCCGCCGCTGCCGTGGCCACCAATAGGGGTGCCTGGCGTTTGATCTCGGCGAGATCCGGCTCGCTCACCCCCGCCGAGAGGGCCAACATGTCAGCCATAGACCTGGCAACAACCCTGGTGAGATAGGCGGCGCTGAGCGCCTGCAACGCGCCCCCCACCAGCCAGGTGGCGCCATGCAACTTGACCAAGCCAGTAAGAAGCTGGCTGCTCCACTCCACTACCCCCTGGGCGAGGGCTGCTTTGGCGAGTTCGCTAGCGGCGGCCTGCAGCTGCTCGAAAGTCCAGGGGCAATCCCAGAGTCGGGCCATTTCGCGCAACATCAAGCCATTAGCCACCGCAAGCACTAGCAGATCGAGGCTCGGCAGGGGCGCCGCCACCACCCCCGCCGCCACCAGCCATTGGGTGCGCCGCTGCAGTGGCAGGAAGTGCTGCCGCCGCAGCTGCTCAAGATTGCACTGCCACAGGCCATGCAATTGCTGAAGACGACGCAGCTGGCGGCCGCGGCGCAACTCAGCTCCTGCACTGGCGAGGTGGCGGGCTAAGGGCGAAATGCTGGCCGCAAGCGTCGTGGGCAGGCCGTTCCAAAAGAGCAGACGCTGGGAAAGATCCTGTCCAAGCTGGGAACGCAATTCAGCGGTCAGAGCTTCGAGAGTCTGGTCACCGCTGCTGAATTCCACCAGCAGCCAGGCGGGCTGAGCGGCGGGTAGGGCCTCTAGCCAGCGCAGATCAGCAGCTGAGAGAGGAGTGCGCAGATGGTGGATCAGCAGGTCGCAGGCAGCAAATGCTTCAGGCCAAGACCAATCTTTGCTCCAAGCCGGTAAGGGGTGGGCCCAGTGAAGCTGAAGTGACTCGGGACCACGCAGGGCCTCGATCAGATCTGGCTGCAGAGCCACAGCCGGAGGAGAGGTACCCACTAAGGCCAACTGCAAGCCCTGCCGATCCAGCTCCTGGCGCAGGGCTGCCAGTTGGTCCTTGCGCATCCGGCTATCAAGCTCAGCCTGGGCTGGAGCTGGTTCCCCTACAAGCCGTAAAAACTGGCCCTCAAGCTGCTCCAGGCGCCCCAGCCAGCCGGGCACATCCGTAGGGGCTGGCCCCCGGGGTTGGCGGCGGCGCAGCAGCGAAGCACCCAGGCCCAGGCCCGCCAAGGTGAGACCAGAGCCGATGGGCAGGTGGCTCAACCGCAGTAGCCCATCGAGGGCAAACCAGCCCGCAAGCCCGGTGCCGATAGCCGGCAGCCAAGGTTTGAGGGTCTTGGGCATGACCTGGCGGACCATGGCTAACCCGTCGAGCTGGGGGATGGTCACCGGCGGCGTCAACGGCCCTGGACAAGCTGATGCATCTTTAGCTCAGCTTGAGACGCTGCGCAGGCGCCAAATGCCAATAGCTTGGGCGCGAGTCGGGGGTCTGCCTTGCCAGCTCCAGGAGTAAGGGACAACCCAATGGAGGTTCGCCAGGACACCCGCGAACAAGTGAAGCGAGTGCTGCTGGTGGCCCTGGCCGTCAACATCAGCATGACGCTGTTGAAATTGCTGCTGGGGCTATTGAGTGGCTCGCTAGCAGTGCTGGCGGATGCCATGCACAGCGCCACTGACGGATTTTCAAGTCTGTTGGGGCTGGTGACCAATGGACTTTCGGATCCCGAACCGGACCGGGACCATCCCTACGGGCACCACAAATACGAAGCGGTGGGTGCCCTGGCTATTGCAGCCTTCATCCTTTTCACTGCCTTCGAGATCCTGCAGGCCGCCCTTGAACGTCTTCGCAACGGACTACAGCCGTTGCGCATGGACAGCCGGGAGCTACTGGTACTACTGCTCGTGCTTGGTATCAATATTCTGTTGGCTGGCTATGAGCGTGCCGAGGGGCGAAGGCTTGGCAGTCCCCTGCTCAAGGCCGATGCGGCCCACACCAGCAGCGACATCTGGACAACAGCAGTGGTGCTGGTGGGTCTGGCCGGAGCGGTATGGCTCAACCTCAGTTGGCTCGATGTCGCCCTAGCGATTCCACTCTGCTTGCTGCTGGTGCGGGTGTGCTGGTCAGTGTTGCGAACCAACTTGCCCCAGTTGGTTGATCAGATCGCCATTGCTCCGGAGGCCATTCACCAGGTCGCGATGGAGGTAGCAGGGGTGCTCAACTGTCACGACATCGCCAGCCGCGGGGTGCTCGGCCAGCAGGTCTTCATCGACATGCACATGGTGGTGGACGCCAATGACCTGCCAACGGCTCACCGGATTACTGAATTGGTGGAGGAGCACCTAGAGGCCCGGTTTGGTCGGGTGCGCTGCACCATCCACCTTGAACCGCGGGAATACGCCAGCGCCGCGATCACCTTTAAGGGCACCCATGGCTGAGCAGCTGCCGCAATTGACACCGCCGCAATTGACACTCCCACAATTGACACTTAGGCAGCAGGCCCAGCTGCTGGATTGGGCAGTGGAACTACAGGCTGCTCCCAGTTGGGTTGGCAGCCTGCCGGTGGCCCTGCTTGAGCGTTGCTGGCTGAGGCTGCGGCGCGTACCACTAGAGCAGCTTGCCCTGGTGCTGCCGCCAGATGCCAGCGCCGAAGCACCAGAACTGGTGCGCTATCGGGCCTGGATCTCCGCCGGACAGCCGGCCTGGTCAGCCCAGTTGCGCTGCTGGCAGGAATTCGGTCAACCGGCCTGCCAGGAGGCGCTGCGCCACTTCTGGGGCCACCAGGAGCGAGGCAACCACGGCTGGACATTTGCTGCCTATCTGGAGCTGCTGGAGACCTATCGAAACCAGTTTCAACCAGGGGCCGAGCGGGCCCTGCCCCTGATCGTGCTAGCTCGCAGCGGGCAGCGAGAGCCCCATCGACTGCACTGGCTCACCCCCCCCTTGGCCAGCCGATGCGGCACACTTGCCCCTGACTGCACAGGCTGAGGCGATGGCCGACGAAACCACCCCCTCTCAAACTCGCGATGACCAGGGAGGGCGTTCCGGTGGCGGCCGCCCACCAGGCAACCGCGAACCCGGCGGATTCCGCATCCGGCTCAGCGACAACGAGATGCGTGCCGCCCGAGCCATTCAGGAAGGCTTCGCGCTGCGCTCCACGGTGGCTGCCCTCGGCTTCGCCATTCGCACGGTGGCCCAGCTGCTCGAGGATGGAAAACTCGACGAACTGGTCGCTCAACAAAGGGCCCAGGCAGGTCCCCGTGGCGATTCCCCCCGCAGCGATTCCCCACGCTCCGAGCGCCGGCCAGGGGGTGGCGAGGGCCGGGTGATCCGCCAAGAGCGGGCACCTCGCATCGACCCGTTCGCTCGCCCCAGCAAGCCTCCTGCTCCCGTGGCAGAGCCCATCGTGCCCGTCTCTGAAGAGGCTGCCGCCGAAGAGCTGGCTGTAGAAGATCTGGCTGGAGAAGATCTTGCCCCCGAGAGCGCTGAGAGCACCGAAAACCCTGAGAGCACCGAGAGCTGAGTCCCATGGCACGGCCGAGGGTTCTGTCTGGGGTGCAACCCACCGGGGCTCTGCACCTCGGCAACTGGCTGGGCGCGATCCGCAACTGGGTTGATCTCCAGAGCAGCCACGACACCTTTTTTTGTGTGGTCGATCTTCATGCGATCACTGTTCCCCATCAGCCAGCCCAGCTCGCCGAGGACACGCTCTCAACAGCAGCTCTCTATCTCGCCTGCGGCATAGATCCCGATCGCTCAACTGTGTTCGTGCAGAGCCATGTGAGCGCTCACTGCGAACTCGCCTGGCTGCTCAACTGCGTCACCCCGCTCAATTGGCTGGAGCGGATGATCCAGTTCAAGGAAAAGGCAATCAAACAGGGAGACCAGGTATCTGTGGGCCTGTTGGACTACCCGGTGCTGATGGCTGCCGACATCCTTCTCTACGACGCTGATCTGGTGCCTGTGGGGGAGGACCAAAAGCAGCACCTTGAACTCGCCCGCGACATTGCCCAGCAGCGCATCAACGCCCGTTTTGGCAAGCGGAATCCAGATGGTGAGGTAATTCCAGTGCTCAAGGTGCCCGAGCCCTTGATCCTGCGGGAAGGGGCCCGGGTGATGAGCCTCACCGATGGCAGCTCAAAGATGAGCAAAAGCGACCCCAACGAGGGCTCACGAATCAGCTTGCTGGATCCGCCTGAACTGGTGGTTAAAAAAATAAAACGGGCCAAAACCGACCCCACCATGGGACTGGAATTCGGTAATCCGGAGCGGCCTGAAGCAGACAACCTTCTAGGGCTTTACGCCCTGCTGGCCGGCAAAACCAGGCAGCAGGCAGCCGAGCAGTGCGGCGCCATGGGCTGGGGCACGTTTAAGCCCCTGCTGGCAGATGCTGCCGTGGAGGCCTTAAGACCAGTGCAGCAGCGTTATCAGGAGTGGCGTCAGCAGCCTGGAGCGGTGGCGGAGGTGCTGCGCAATGGCCAACACAAAGCTGCAGCGGTTGCCGATGAGACCCTCAAACGGGTGCGGGAAACACTGGGTTTCTTGCCGCCCGGCTAGGAACTTTCTGGGCAGTTCAGGCCGGCAAAGGCTGGCCCTGGCTCCAGCCCCAGAGCCGCAGCAGCCAGTAGCCAAATGCGAGCAGCGCGGCGGCACAGGCCAACTGCAGCAGCAGCCGAGAGGCCAGGCGGCCGCCAAAGAGAGTCCAGAGCCCCAGGGCCAGCGCAAGCCCCACCAGCACCGGGCCAAAAGCGTGCCACTCCAGGGCCTGGGCTAGGTCGCCATGCAGGGTCGCCAGCACGGAGCGCGTTAAGTAGCAGGTGGGGCAGGGAATCCCCGTGAGCTGACGCAGGGGACAACTCCACAACCCCATGGGCAGCGCCGCTCCAGCCGCCAGCCCCAGCAACAACAAAAAACGTCGCTGTCTCAAGGCTCCTTGTAGATCACCCGGCCCCGATCGTCATTGCCGACATCTAAGAGCTCAGCGTGGAGCAACCTTTGAATCTCATCACGCACCTGGCGACTCTCCACCCCAGCCGGCAACTCCATCTCGACAAGGGCGTCATTAAGGGTGAAGCCCAGCTCGCCTCGGCGCCTCGCCAAATGGACTAGCTGCCGCTCAACCGAGAGGGTCGAGCCCTGCGACACCAAAGGTCGGTTCGCCTGGTCAACCAGTTCGGGCATCAACCAGAGATCAACCAATTGGCCCACGAAGCAGAGGCCAAAAGTGAGCAACCACAGGGTGCCGCTGAGGGGCTTGCGGTTGTAGAAGCGATGCACGCCACACACTCCCACCAGGCCTAGGGCCCAGAGGACGTAGCCGAAAGCCAGGTTGCGGCGCTCGCCCATCACGGCAGGGTCACCCCATGGCGGCGCAGGGCCGCCGAAAGATTCCACACCGACAACACCAGTTGATGCCAGGGAGCCAGGGTCTCCATCTCGAGGGCCATTGGTATGGGAGCTGCCTGGCGCAAGCTTGTGGCAGCGCAGAGTTCCTTGCGGGCCTGCACCAGGTGATCGCGCAGGATCAGCTGCTGGTCTTGGGGCATCACCTCTTCTGGGCAGTGATCTAGCAGCAGCAGGCCCCGCTCAAACCAGGAACTGAAATCATCGAGCAGGGACCCGAGCAGCTGATCAAGCAGAACGCCGGGGGATTCAGGCTCGGGTGTTGGAGAAGAAAAACCCATGGGTCCAGCTTAAGAGCGCTGCGTAGGATCGCTCTTCGCCCTAATTAGACGCGCGATCAGTGCCCGTGAACCCAACCAGCTCCGAGCCAGCACCGATCGCCCTGCCCAAAACCAGCGAAAGCAACCAGCTGCTGCGCATCCGCCACTCGATGAGCCATGTGCTGGCCATGGCTGTGCAGAAGCTCTTTCCCCAGGCTCAAGTCACCATCGGCCCTTGGACCGAGAGCGGCTTTTATTACGACTTCGACAATCCCGATCCCTTCACCGAGGCCGATCTCAAGGCAATCAAAAAGGAGATGGGCAAGATCATTGGCCGCCGTCTGCCCCTTGAGCGGATCGAAGTAAGCCGCACTGAAGCCGAGGCCAGGATCAAAGCCCAAAACGAGCCCTACAAGCTGGAGATCCTGGCGGGGATCAGCGAGCCGATCAGTCTTTACACCCTGGGCGAGGAGTGGTGGGACCTCTGCGCCGGGCCCCACGTAGCCAACACCAGCGAGCTCAACCCCAAGGCCTTCGAGCTCGAGAGCGTCGCCGGCGCCTATTGGCGTGGCGATGAAACCAAGGCCCAGCTGCAGCGCATCTACGGCACCGCCTGGGAAACCCCCGAGCAGCTGGCGGAACACAAGCGGCGCAAGGAAGAGGCCAAACGACGGGACCACAGGCGCTTGGGCACCGATCTGAATCTGTTCTCGATCGAGGATGAGGCCGGGGCTGGGCTGGTGTTCTGGCATCCCCGCGGCGCTCGGATGCGCCTGTTGATTGAAGATTTTTGGCGTCAGGCCCATTTCGCAGCTGGATACGAACTGTTGTACACACCACACGTGGCCGACATCAGCCTGTGGAAAACCTCGGGCCACCTCGACTTCTATGCCGAGAGCATGTTTGGCCCCATGCAAGTCGATGAGCGGCAATACCAGCTCAAGCCGATGAACTGCCCCTTTCACGTGCTCACATACGCAAGCACCCTGCGCAGTTACCGGGAGCTGCCAATTCGCTGGGCCGAGTTGGGCACCGTTTATCGCTACGAGCGTCCGGGTGTGATGCACGGCCTAATGCGGGTGCGCGGCTTCACCCAGGACGACGCCCACGTGTTTTGCCTACCAGAGCAGATCAGCGATGAGATCCTGCGCATCCTTGATCTCACAGAGGAGATCCTTTCCGCCTTCGATTTCAAGACCTACGAAATAAATCTCTCCACCAGGCCGGAGAAGTCGATCGGCGCAGACGCCGTGTGGGAACTGGCAACCCAAGGCCTGATCGAGGCCCTCGATCGCAAGGGATGGGCCTACAAGATCGATGAAGGCGGCGGCGCCTTCTACGGTCCCAAGATCGACCTAAAAATCGAAGATGCCATCGGGCGAATGTGGCAGTGCTCCACAATCCAGCTCGATTTCAACCTGCCAGAACGTTTCGAACTGGAGTACGTGGCCGCTGATGGCTCAAGAATGCGCCCGATCATGATCCACCGGGCGATCTTCGGTTCGCTGGAGCGGTTTTTCGGGATCATGACCGAGAACTACGCCGGCGATTTCCCCTTCTGGCTGGCACCCGAGCAGATCCGGCTGCTGCCCGTTACCGATGAGGTGATGCCCTACGCCGAGCAGCTACTGGAGCAGCTCAAGGCCGCTGGCATCCGCGCCACCCTGGACCATTCCGGCGAGCGCCTCGGCAAGCTGATTCGCAACGGCGAACAGATGAAAATCCCCCTGCTGGCAGTGATCGGCGCCAAGGAGGCTGAAACAGGTGCGGTGAGCCTGCGCAGCAGACGCGAAGGCGACCTCGGCAACCTGAGCGTGGCCGACCTGCTGGCTGCAGCAGTTACGGCAAATGCCAAGCGGGCAGCTGGCCTGGGCCTGCCGGCGATCCCCACACCCGGCCAGTGACCACCCTTCTAGCTGGAGACATCGGCGGCACCAAGACCCTTCTCGCCCTCTATCAGCTGCAGGCCGGGGGTGAATTGGAGCTGCTGCGCAGTGAGCGCTACCTATCCGCCGACTGGGACGACCTGGCCCCGTTGCTGGCCACCTTTCTGGGTGCTTCCCAGCCCCCTCCTGCGGCCGCCTGCCTGGCGGTGGCAGGACCGGTGGAGGCGGGTAAGGCCCAACTAACCAACCTCCACTGGCAGCTCGATGGCACCCAGCTGGCTGCCGCCACAGGTATTTGGCGGTTTGAGCTGGTCAATGATTTCGCCGTATTGATCTACGGGCTGCCCCATCTCACCTCCCAGCAACAGGCGCCAATCCGCCCGGGGGTGGCGAGGCCGGAGGCGCCCCTGCTGGTGCTTGGTGCGGGAACGGGTCTGGGGGTGGCCTACGGGGTACCAACCCCGTCGGGTTTGGTGGCGGTGGCCAGCGAGGCAGCCCACGCTGAATTCGCCCCCCGCAACCAGCAGGAATGGGAACTCAAACAGTGGCTCGCCCGCGAGCGGGGCCTAGAGCGAGTCTCAATCGAGCGGGTGGTAAGCGGCACTGGCCTGGGCGAAGTGGCGCGCTGGCTGCTTCACATCCGCCACCCCGGCGGAGACCATCCCCTCTTCCCGCTAGCCGATGGGTCGGAACTGCCCGCTGCCGTGGCTGCCAGCGCTGCCTTAGGGGAAAGCCTGGCCTGCGAAGCCTTGGAGATCTGGATCGGCTGCTACGGCAGTGTGTGTGGCGATCTGGCCCTGGCGGGCCTGAGCCGGGGGGGGATGTGGTTGGCCGGCGGTACCGCAGGAAAGCTGCTGGAAAGCCTGCGCTCGCCCACCTTTAACCGGGCATTTCTAAACAAGGGTCGGCTTGAGCCGGTGCTGGTAAGCATGCCGATCACGGCCGTGGTCGATCCGGCCATTGGCCAATTCAGCGCGGCCTGCCGGGCGCGCATGCTGCTGGCCTGAGACACTGGGCGCAGCAGAAGTTGTCCCATGGTGCGCCCCCGGGTCGGACAAGGGGTTGAGGTTCACGTTCCAGCTACCACAGCCAACGTCGGTCCTGGCTTTGACTGTCTGGGGGCTGCCCTGGATCTCGACAACGTCTTCCAGATGCGCTGCATCGAGGGCGGCAGCGAGCGCTTTGATCTGATTATCGAAGGCAGCGAAGGAGCCCACCTACGCGGAGGGCCCGACAACCTGGTGTATCGCTCGGCCCAACGGGTTTGGAAAGAAGCCGGCGAGGAGCCGGTGGCCCTTGAAGCAAGAGTGCGGCTAGCGGTGCCGCCGGCCCGGGGCCTGGGTAGCAGCGCCACGGCGATTGTGGCTGGCCTGATCGGCGCCAATGCGCTGGTGGGCGAGCCCCTCAGTCGCGAGAAGCTGCTGGAGTTGGCCATCGACATTGAAGGCCATCCCGACAACGTGGTGCCCTCCTTGGTGGGGGGATTGTGCATGACAGCCAAGGCGGCCTCGCACCGCTGGCGGGTGGTGCGCTGTGAATGGTCGCCTCTCGTTCAGGCAGTGGTCGCAATCCCCGCTATCCGGCTCACCACCAGCGAAGCAAGGCGGGCCCTGCCGAAATCAATTCCAGTGGGGGATGCGGTGATCAACCTGGGCTCCCTCACATTGCTGCTGCAGGGGCTGCGCACCGGCAATGGCGACTTGATCACCGATGGCATGCACGACCGTCTTCATGAGCCCTACCGCTGGGGCCTGATCCATGGCGGCAAGGCCGTAAGGGAGGCGGCCCTAGCGGCGGGAGCCTGGGGTTGCGTCATCAGTGGCGCCGGTCCAAGCCTGCTTGCCCTGTGCCCCAAACCAGCGGCCGAAGACGTGAGTAGAGCGATGGTGCGGGCCTGGCACCAAGCCGGGGTGGAGTCCCGCTCAGAGGTGCTGGCCATCCAGCAACTGGGCAGCCGCTGGGAGCACTTGCCAGACCAGAAGCCCGCCGCCAGTGAGTAGATCTACTCAGTACAGCAACCAGGACTGATAGGTTGGTTGCAGATTTGAACAGCGCCTGACCTCGGCCCTGTTCAGCGAATCACCAGATCTGCAATCGGGCCGTGATGGACATCAACATGCCCCTGCTAGCCGCGTCCAGCCTGGGCGCTACAGCAGCGGAATCAGCCTTTCCCTGGCTGAGCCTGATCGTGCTGCTGCCGGCAGCAGTCGCCCTTGTAATGCCGCTGCTGCCAGGAGATGGCAGCGACCCCAAGTGGCCCCGCACCCTGGCCCTCGCCACCCTGGCAATTGACCTTGGTCTAATGGTGTTCTGCTTTAGCAGGCACTTCGATGGCTCCAGCAGTGATTTGCAACTGGTCGAAAGGGTCAGTTGGGTGCCGGCCATGGGCCTGGAGTGGTCCCTGGCGGCTGATGGCCTCTCAACACCATTGGTACTGCTCTCAGGCCTGGTAACCCTGCTTTCGGTGGCGGCCAGCTGGAACATAAAGAGCAAAACCCGCCTTTATTTCGCCCTGATGCTGGTTCAGGCCTCAGCCCAGGGCCTTGTTTTTCTCTCCCAAGACTTTCTACTTTTCTTCCTTGCCTGGGAGCTTGAGCTAGTTCCTGTATATCTATTAATCGCGATCTGGGGTGGCAAGCAACGACAATACGCGGCCACCAAGTTTATTTTATATACCGCCACAGCCTCCCTGCTCATCTTGTTGAGCGGCCTTGCTCTTGCTTTCTCAGGCGACAGCTTCAGCTTCAACCTCTCAGAGCTAGCCAGCCGTTCCCCCGGTGGCACCTTTGGCCTGCTCTGCTATCTGGGCTTCCTGGTGGGTTTCGGGGTGAAATTGCCAATGTTCCCCCTCCACACCTGGTTACCCGACGCCCACGGTGAAGCAAATGCGCCCGTATCGATGCTGCTGGCAGGAGTGCTGCTGAAAATGGGTGGCTACGCCCTTCTGCGCTTCAACGTGCAGATGCTTCCGGAGGTGCATCTGAGGCTGGCACCAGCCCTAATTGTGCTCGGCATCGTCAACATCGTCTACGGCGCCCTGAATGCTTTTGCCCAGGACAACGTCAAACGGCGCATTGCCTGCAGCTCCGTGAGCCACATGGGTTTTGTGCTGCTCGGTATTGGTGCAGTAGATGCCCTTGGCATCAGCGGCGCCATGCTGCAGATGATCAGTCATGGCCTGATCGCAGCTGCCATGTTCTTTGTTACCGGGGTGTTTTACGAACGCACCGAAACCCTTTCAATCCCCAACATGGGCGGCCTCGCCAAAGCCCTGCCGATCACCTTCGCCTTTTTCCTTGCCAGCTCTCTTGCTTCCCTTGCCCTGCCAGGCATGAGTGGCTTTGTGAGCGAGATCACGGTGTTTCTCGGCATCACCGCAAACGACGGCTTCACCATCGGTTTCCGGGTGATCGCCATCGTGCTGGCGGCGATCGGACTAGTGCTAACCCCTGTTTATCTGCTCAGCCTCTGCCGCCGGGTGTTCTTCGGTCCGAGAATTCCGGCCCTAGCAGTGGTTGGAGACATGCGTCCGCGGGAGCTTTTTATTGGTCTCACGCTGCTGATACCAACCCTGGCGATTGGCTTTTGGCCGCGGCTAGCAATTGATGTCTATGAGGCCTCAACCAACGCCCTGGCCCAGCAATTGAGTGCAACTGCCCTGGTTGCCATGGGCCGGGTCACCGCCCTGGGCTAGTTCACAAAAGCTTGTTGGATCGGCTGGAATAGGTGCACTAAATCCCCCATCCATGACCCTGAGCGTACCCCTGCCCTTGCTGGTTGGTCAGGGGCTTCCGCCCTTCGATGCGATCACGCCGGAGCAGGTAGAGCAGGCGATCCCTGCCTTACTAAGCGAGCTAAACGAATCGCTCTCCGCCCTGGAAGCCACGCTGGAATTGCGCTTAGGCCAATCCGAGTCGCTCCGCTGGGAGGAGGTTATGGAGCCTCTGCACCAGCTAGGCGAGCGGTTGCGCTGGAGCTGGGGGGTGGTGAGCCATCTCAATGGCGTCTGCAACACACCAGCGCTGAGGGAAGCCCACCAACAGCAGCAGGGGGCCGTGGTGCAATTCGGCAACCGCGCTGGGCAATCGCGAGCGATATATCGGGCTCTCAAGGCACTGCAAGCCAATCCCAGCCAGCTCGATGCCACCCAAATGCGCATCCTGGGGGCGGAGCTACGGGACATGCAATTGCGGGGCGTGGGCCTGGAGGGGCAGGAGCAGCAAGCCTTCAACGCCGCCTGTGAGCGGCTCGCCGAACTCGCCACCGCCTTCGGCAACCACGTGCTCGATGCCACCAACGGCTGGAGCCTCACTTTGAACAGCGAAGACGAACTGGCCGGCTTACCAGCCAGCCTGCGGCAGCTGCTGGCCCAAGCTGCGACAGATGCTGGTGAAAGCGGCTGGCGCCTGGGGCTAGACATGCCCAGGGTGGTGCCCTTTCTAAAATTCAGTGAGCGCCGGGACCTGCGCGAAAAGGTCTACCGCGCCCAGGTGGGCAGGGCAGCAAGCGGCGAACTGGATAACAATCCCCTGATTGCCCAAACCCTGGAGCTGAAGTTGAAACAAGCCCAGCTGCTGGGCTATGCCAACTGGGCCGAGGTAAGCCTGGCCTCGAAAATGGCCGGCTCGGTGCATGAGGTGGAAGGCCTACTTGAAGACCTGCGCGCTGCAGCCTTTCCAGTGGCCCAGCAAGAGCTCGCCGCCCTTGCTGCCTGCGCAAGCCGTCACGGAGCACCAGAGGCAGCTGAGTTGAAGCCCTGGGACGTGAGCTATTGGGCAGAGGTGCTGCGGCAAGAGAGTTTCGAGCTCAACAGCGAGGCGCTTAGACCCTGGTTTTCCCTGGAGCAGGTACTGCAAGGGCTATTTGTTCTTTGCCAGCGCCTATTCGATATACAAATAGTGGCAGCCGATGGGGAGGCGCCGATCTGGCATAGCGACGTGCGCTACTTCCGAGTGCTCGAAGCCTGTAACGGGGAGCCCCTAGCAGGCTTTTACCTTGATCCCTATAGCCGCCCTGGCAGCAAGCGCGGTGGAGCCTGGATGGATGAATGCCTCGGCCGCTCCCGCAGCGCCAGCGGCGAGCCTGTGTTGCCGGTGGCCTACTTGATCTGCAACCAGAGCCCACCGGTAGGGGACACCCCCAGCCTGATGACCTTCGACGAGGTGGAAACCCTCTTCCACGAATTTGGCCATGGCCTCCAGCACATGCTCACCACGGTGGAGCGGCCCCAGGCCGCCGGTATCAACAACGTGGAGTGGGACGCGGTAGAGCTACCCAGCCAATTCATGGAGAACTGGTGCTATGACCGGGCCACCTTGATGGGCATGGCACGCCACTGGCAGAGCGGCGAACTGCTACCGGAGGCCGAATACCAGAAGCTGCTGGCAGCCCGCACCTTCATGGCTGGCGGCGCCACCCTGCGCCAGGTGCACTTCGCCCTCACCGATCTACGCCTGCACAGCCAGTGGACCCCCGAAAGCGGTGAGAGTCCAGATCAACTGCGACGCCAGATCGCAGCCACCACAACGGTGCTGGAGCCCATTGCCGAGGATGCCTTCCTCTGCGCTTTCAGCCATATTTTTGCCGGCGGCTATGCGGCCGGCTACTACTCCTACAAGTGGGCCGAGGTGCTCAGCGCCGATGCCTTCAGTGCCTTCGAGGAGGTGGGCCTGGAGCAGGAGGAGGAGATCGTTGCTACCGGCCGCCGTTTCCGCGACACCGTGCTCAGCCTCGGCGGCAGCCGCTCCCCAGCGGAGGTGTTCGAAGCCTTCCGGGGGCGTCAGCCAAGCAGCGAGGCTCTGATCCGCCACTCCGGGCTGGTGGCCGCCTGATGGGAGACTCCGCTCCAGATCTGAACGCCATCGCCAGTCGCTTTGACCTTCCCGCAGCGGTGACCACAATCACCCCTCTGGGCAACGGCAACGTCAACGACACTTACCGGGTGGACACCGCCACCGGTACTTGCTTTGTGCTTCAGCGGCTAAACACGGCTGTGTTTCCCCAGCCAGAGCTGGTAATGGCCAATCTGCTGGCTCTGGCGCGCCACGTGAAGGCCAAGGGCGATCAAGCGGGCTGCCAGGTGCCCAGCCCCGTTCCCTTACTCAACGGCGGGGAATGCCTGCTGAGACAACCGGATGGATCCGCGTGGCGCCTGCTCACCTTCATTGCTGGCACCCACAGCCTTGATGTGCTGGAAAACGGCGAACAGGCGGAGCAGGTTGGCCGAGGTCTGGGGCGCTTTCATGCTTTGGTGCACGATCTGCCCGGAAACCAGCTGCACGACACCCTGGAAGGGTTCCACGTCACACCCCGATACCTGGAGCGCTACCAGGATGTTTTGACTAACAGTGCAGTGCCGCCGTGCCCAGAAAGCGAGGCCTGCCAGCTAATCGTGGAGCAGCGGCTCGACCTGGTGCCGGTGCTGGAGAACGCGCGACAAGCAGGATGCCTGCAGCTCCGCCCAATTCACGGCGACCCAAAGGTGAACAACGTGATGCTCTGCCAAACCAGCGGCCGGGCAGTGGCTCTAGTCGACCTGGACACCGTGAAGCCGGGCCTGCTGCACTACGACATTGGCGACTGCCTGCGCTCGGCCTGCAACCCCGCCGGCGAGGAGTGCACAGATCTAGAGGCGGTGCACTTCAACCTGGAGCTAGCCGAGGCACTGCTGCGGGGATACCTGGCCGAAGCGGGCAGCTGCCTGAGCGCGGCCGACTTAGATCACCTCTACGACGCTATCCGCTTGCTGCCCTTTGAACTGGGGCTGCGCTTTTTCACCGATCACCTGGCCGGCAACGTGTATTTCAAAGCCAGCCATGCCCGCCAGAACCTAGTTCGCGCCCGAGTGCAGTTTCGGCTCACCGAAAGCATTGAGGACCAGGAGCCGGCGCTTCGCGCATTGATAGCACGACTGACTTCCAGCAATGAACTGCTGCCATGACTGAATCCTCCGGTAAGGCTTACCAAAAGGTTTCCTTTGAGCTCACCCCTTTTAACAAGGAAACCAATCAAGACATCAGCATCACAGGCTCGGTTGTTTTGTTATCTGGAGAGTTGCACATCCAATACACCCTGCATCAAGCCTCCCACGACACCTTTAGCCCGGTGCTGTGGCCCCCAACTAAGACCAAAGCCAGCCGCCGCGATGGAATCTGGCAGAGCACCTGCATGGAGCTGTTCATCAGCACGCCATCGATGCAACGCTACTGGGAATACAACTTCTGCCCCTCAGGCGACTGGAACATCTACCAGCTCAATGGTTACCGCAGCGATCTCCAGGCCGAGCCCAGCTGCCACCAACCCTCAATCACCCAAGACTCACATGCAGGAGGCGATGAGCTGGCAATTATCACCCAACTGCCACCGGCGCTGATCGATCAGCGAGAGCTGATCTTGGCTATCACGGCCGTGCTGGAGCAGCGCAACGGACAACTGAGCTATTTTGCCCTTCAGCATGGCGGTAGCGAAGCGGATTTCCATCGCCGCGATGGCTTTCAGCTGCGTCTGCAACAGCCGGCATGATTGGCGGCGCGACGAAGTCGCGAATCAATTAAATACGCTTGGATTCATGAAATCCCCTTGCAGCAGGGGAGCTAGGGCTGGCGCATCAAGGGGTTCAGCCGCACTGGGAAGCCGCGGTGACTCGATCATAGGCGCAGATGGTGGGTCCTCCCCTGCGCACACAAGCGAACCATCACCTGCTGGTACACAGCGAGGGCCAGCTGAACGGCCATTGCCGCTGGGCGGATTAGTACAAGAGATCACACCACCAAGGGACTGAATACAGGTGAAACTGCGGCCGGAAGGGGTCGAGCAGGTGTTGGTGCTGCCAAGGCTACGAATGCAGGTGAGCGTTTCGCCCCCCTCCCAGCCCGCGCAGGTTTGGGTGCCATCGGAATTGTCGGTGCAAAACACATCAAAACTCGATGCTCTGGCACTGAGGGGCAGGGCCAGAAGAGTAGGCAGCAAAAGCAACCTGAAGCCAATACGCATCACAAACCAACCGCCAGCGCGAGGGAAGCACCTGGGCTACGACGCAAAGGCAGCAAGGGAATGCCCAGCGCCTGCAGCTCAGCTTGACGCAGACGGAAGGCGCGCAAGCCTTTCGGTGTTTCGCGGTAGACGCCGACTCTCACACCGTCGGCATCGGCATGCAGGGTGGGTTGCTGGAGGTAGGAGGCCAATTTGGCCGCCTGATCGGTGGTCTGGGGGTCGGCGTAGAGATAAATCAGGGTTTCTGCCACGGTGGGCTCTGCCAAAACCACCGGCTCGAGGGGTCGTGAGGCGGGCAGTGGAGGAGACCAGGCCAAATTTGCCTGAGGATGGAGAGGGTCGTACACCAGCTCAAAGGGAAGGCGCAGCCGGCGCTGTAGGGCGCGCCCGAGAGCATGACCCTGGCGTGCATCGTCGAACTCCCCCACCACCACAAATGCCTCGCCGTCCATAGCGGTCAAGCGGCCGTCATGCACCAGAGCCATCACCTGCTCATAGGCATCGGCCGTTGGCACAGCCAGCATCAGCCGAACCCGTGGCCCAGCGAGCGCGGGGGCTGCCAGCAAAAGCACCCCAACCCAGATAAACGCGTGGATTGGTTGAAGGAAAACTCTCAAGGGTTAAACCGCTGCCGCACTGGGGGTTGGGCTTCGCCTTGGGCTGCCATGCCCCGTGGCATCACGCCCTGGCAGAGCTGGGCAAACTGACCAGTGAGGCTGGCCACGCGCATGATCTCAACGCACTTGATCGCGGTGACCAGATTGATATCGGCCTGGGTTTTGCGTGCCTCGGTATTTGCTCGTACCACCTGGCTCTGGAGCGCTTGCACTTGAGCCTTGCCGATTTCCTTGCAGATTTCGGCATTAGCACCACCTATAGGAAATGTCATGCTCACAATGCCGCCGTAATTATCACTATCCACCTGGGCACCGATCACATCACCGTTGCTGTTTCCCGAACCGCTGCCGCCAAATCCAGCGACTGAAAAAGTGGGGGTGGGGCAGTTGATACCGGGCCCGAAGCCGTAAAAAGAGTTGGTATTGATCTGGGAATTGTTCTGGTTATTGACCGTAGTGCCAGCAGCAGTTGCAGCCGACGAAGCACTTGCCGTGGGTACCTGTTGCGCCACCACGATTCTGGTGTTGCCAGAGGAAACAAGAGCTAGCAAGGCACAAGCACGAAGCGCTTGCTGGCGTAGCCGGCCAGCAGGCCAAAGGCCGAACATCCCCAAAAAACGCAAAAATTTACGTTTGCATTATGGGGCATTAATTGGATATCAAGCCCATAAAAGCGAACCCAAAAGACCAATTTGGCCAGCGGCAGGAAAAATTGGTATCAGAGGATACATAAAAAGAAACAGGGGCTTCATGATGCCTTAAGGTTTCACAATCCCTTAACAAGTCCGAAGGCCGCATTAAGCGGGCTTGGGGGGCAAATTCCTGCATTGCTTCCATGAATCCCAAACTCAACCTCATCCTCACCGCTGCCGGCGCCGGCATCGCCTTGCTTGGCCAAGGCTTGATGCTGAGCCCTGCACAAGCTGGCCCCAGCCTCAACGCCATAAGCGGCCAGTCCTTCAACGCTGGTGCCAATTTCAACCTTCAGCAGGCTCAATCTTTCTCTGCTACAGGCAACTACTCGGGCACTGTTAATCCATTCGCAGTAACAGAACAAAGTACTGCTTCTGCGTCTTCTACCAATTTTCCGGGTATTGCAGGCAACCTAAGCGCAGGGACCTCGACACTCACCGCCGCATTCGACAAGGATGGCTTCCAGAACACCAGCGATACCACTTCTTTTGCCGTACAGGCTGGTGTCGTCGGCCTTGGTGGTAACGCTCCAACCGCTGGGGTAACTACAAGCGACGCAGGTCCAATCGTAACGGCACGTCTTGCACTAGGTATTGTATTTAATCAAGATGCCACATCTGGTATACCAAGCATCGCCATCACAGGTGCCGGAAGCGATAGTGGCATTATTAGCGCATCCATTACCTCCCAGGCAATCGGTGCCAGTGCTGCGAGTGGAAACTTCACAGAAAGCCTGAGCGTGCTTAACAGCCTCTCGGCATTCTGACCTGAAGGCACGGTCAAATTATAGGCACGGCGAAAGTCGTGCTTTTTTTGTCCTCTGCTAAAAGAAGTACATAGTTCAGCTGCTGCCACCAGCACACTGCTCAAGCATTTGCATAAAAGCCTGTTCGAGCGCACCGCAGAGAGAAGCTCCATCCCAGAGCTCAGAAGCACGCACCTGCCGGTGCAACTGGAGTTTTAGTAGGTTGGGCTGGCTCAGGCTAGCGGCGGCTAGCTCAGCGGCCTTAGCTGCAAACGCCGAGGGGTCACGGCTGATCCATCCTTCGCGACCCAAGGCTGTGAGAGCAGAAGAGCTCATGCGACCACCCATCCAGTCGCTTTGGATCGCCAACAGCGGCACACCCATACAGAGCGCCTCGAAGCCGGTAGTTGCACTGGTCATCGGCGTGGTGTCGAAAGCAATGTCCACCTCGTTGTAATGGTCCATATGGTCATGCCAGTCAGCCAATCGATCAATGAAAGTGATCCTATCGAGATCCACTCCTAGATCAGCAAGCGCCTGCGAGATGCGATCCCGCACGGAAGAGTTAGCTGAACTCTTATCTTTCAACAGGAGCTTTGCAGAGGGCACCGATTGCAGCGCCGCTGCCCAAAACTCTAGGCAGCGTTCTCCCACCTTAAGTAAATTGTTGAATGAGCCAAAAGTGATCGGTGCGCCTTCCCGCCGATCTCTTAGGGGCGGCGGTGCAAAAGTGGGTGCATAAGTCGACCAGCAGCGCGGCAGCGTCCAGATCTTTTCACTGAACTGGTTCTGGAGCTCAGGCGGTGTCAGCACCGCATCACCAATTATGTAATCCATGTTGGTTAGGCCGGTGGTGCCGCAGAAACCGACGTAATGGCACTGAACCGGTGCAACTCGATGACGCAATAGACGCAGCGGGTTGTATTCGGTCCAGCCACTCGTGTCGATCGCAACGGCGCAGCTCCTTTGACGCAAGACCGCAACCGCCTCCGCTTCATCTAGGCCGGTGAGATCCACCAGCTCGTCAGCCAGTTGCTCCAGCTCTTTGGCACGGGCTTCGCGCCGGCGGTGGGTGAGGGCTAGAACCACCTTAAAGCTCAGACGATCGATGCCCCGCAACACCGGCTCAAGGAAGCAACTAACAGAATGGTTGCCAATATCCCCCGAGATCAAAAGCAGGCGGATTGGTGCTGCGTCGGCCAAGACCTGGGCTGCAATTGGCTCGCGTGGCGGGAAGGGGTCGACCAGGAGGGTTGGGTATTGCCTCCAGAACTGTTCCGCTTCCATGCGGATACGCACACCATCCTCACCATGGCAGAACAGATCGAGATAAAAGCGTGAGCTGTACCCTTGGTAGAAGGATGGAGTAACAGCCACAGCTTGTTTTAGAGCAGCTATCGCATCCTTGAATTTACCAGCCGACGCCAACAAAGAACTGCGGCAATAGTGAGCTGCGTAGAGACTGGGATCAATTGCTAACGCTTGATCGAGAGAGAGATGGCACTCTTGATCGCGATAGGTCTCTTGAAGCAGGCAGGCCTTGGCGAGGTGGCTCATTCCGCAGCTTGGTTGGTTGGTCAGCATGGCCTCGATCGCTTCACTTGCGGCCTCGGGCATGCCGATCATCTTCAAGACCTTAATTTTTATCCAATGGATCGGCAGCCAGTCGGGATCGATTTTCAGCCCTTGTTCAGTAATCAGAAGGGCCTGCTCGAAATCATCGAGCAATTGATGGGCCCTGGCCAGGCCGAGGTAAGCCTTGAGCTCATCTGGATTGAGCTGAATGGCCGTGCGAAAGGCAACAATTGCCTCCGGTAGGCGATTGAGTTCGAGCAGCCCGTCGCCCAGATTCAGATGGAACTGCGGATGGTTGGGATTGATCGCGATCGCCTGGCGCTGGCTGGCAATGCCCGTCTCACTCTGGCCATCCGTCAGCAGGGCGAGGCCGAGATTGGAGAGGGCTTCGGGGTACTCGGGCTTAAGCCGCAGTGCCTCGCGAAATGCGGCGATAGCCTCCTGCAGGCAATCACCCCTGCTTCTCAGGGCAAACCCCAAATTCGACCAGGCAGCGGGGTAGGCGGGCCTGAGCTCCAGTGCTTCGCGGTGGTGCTCAATAGCCTCCTCGAGCTGGCCCTGTGCCTGCAGGGCAACTCCCAGCCCGGTATGGGCTTCCGGCAGAGCGGGGTTAAAAGCAATCGCTTTGCGAAATGCCTTGATCGCATCCTCGGAGCGTCCGGCTGTCTGGAGCGCATTGCCAAGGTTGAGCAGGGCCTCGGGATAGGCCGGCTGCAAGGCGATTGCCTGCTCCAGCAGCGGAATCGATTCAGCGGCGCGACCAGCAATCTGGTGGAGGGCAGCCAAGTTCGCGCACACCTGGGCGTCGGCCTGGCCGGAGGCCAGCAGCCACTCATAGATCTGCTGGGCTTCGTCGTAGCGCTCGGCCCCAATCAACTCCATCGCCTGCTGCTTGGACTGCTGCAGGGAGACTGAAGCCAGGCCTGGGCCTATGGAACCCTCGGAACGTTGCGGGGTCTGGCAAAACTGGAGGGGTAAAGGCAAGCAGTTGATTGGGCCCTGATAGCGCTGCTGAACCAGCTGCATACGACGGTAGATCGGATCCGGAATAAAACCGAGACTATAAATTCTCTCCAACCTTGGAATTGCATCTTGACCTGTGTAGAAGCCTGAAAAGCTACTGAGTTGTTCAATGGCAGATAAGGCTGCTGCTTCCAGCCAGGTTTCAGCTAGTTCTGCAGGAGTGAGTGAATCAAATGTCGGTTCTGGACTGAGGAATGGTTCATAAAGATCCAGCCGACTACCACACTGGAGTTCCCCCACCAATGCATTAAGCGCATCAACGGCCTGAACTCGTTCACCACAAGCCCGTGCCACCCTTGCAAGGCTCGCCAAGCGGCCAGGGTTACATCCGGGCTGGTAAACCTGCTGCAATAGGACAAGGCTTTGTGACAGCGCGACAGATCTACTTGCGGTCGGTTGCTCATGATCTTGAGCGAAACACCACGCTGCCATGGCACTGCAAACTGCGGCCCTGTCGGTTTGCTGTGGATCAAGTTCCCAGCTCACTGCCAGCCTACTTGCATAGGGTTTCTCTTTCAGTGCTTTTAGGCAAGGATCCATGAAGACGGCGTCTTCTGAATCAGTTGCAATGGCATGGGGTCCATCTACAAGCAAGCCATCAGCGGCCAATGTCGCGATACGGTCAGGCTTTGCTGCGAACAGGTTCAGCAGGTAACCATCCACTTGGTAATCTACAGCAAAGGGAACCAGAGCGTTTAATCCTGGAATCAGCTGGAAGCTTTGATAGCCCAGTTCCTGAAAACGCAGCACCAGATCGAGGTTCAGTTTGGTGCCAGCTTTCACTTCAAACATCACCAGAGGCGAGAGCTCCTGGAAAAACCTCTGGCCACCACTGAGAATCCGATCTTCCTCTCCTTCAGCGTCGAGCTTCAAGAGGTCAACCCTGTTCCAGGCATGGATGTCCAGGCAGCGATCTAACGTTGTGATCGCTACCGAAGCACCGCAACCTTGCTGGCCCGCTAATTCCAGCGAGGAGGGATGAACGAGGCTGTTGAGCTCAGAATGGCCAGGCATCTTTAGCCAGGCTGTGCCCTCTCGATCAGACAATGCCTGTTGCACGACTTGCAGCCAGGGCGTGTGGTTCGCTGAAGCACTCTTACGCAACAGCATGGCGGTTTCCGATGCCGGCTCGAAGGCCCAAACCTGTCCACTCGCTCCCACTTTCCGCGCTAACGACAGTGCATACACTCCGTAGTTCGCACCAATATCCACGACCACATCGCCTGATTGCACCAGTTCCCTTAGGAACTTGATTTCATCCTCAAACCAGTCTCCCTGTTCCTGCAGTACGTAGGAGGTGATTAACTCCAGCGAATCCGGCACAACCACCTTGGTGCCATCCACCAGCTCAACGATGATTGGGTCGGTGGAGCTGGCCATGGGCTGATGCATTCTCTTTGTCACTGTAAGGGTTTTGGATCAGCGGGGCATAACAAGTGCATGAGGTCGAGCTTTTGTGTGTTTCTTGTTATTTTCTAGATAGTGCTGGTCGTGAGGCCAGGCCTGAGTCTCAGCCTTCGTGGAAAACAGCTCGATATTGAGGAACTAGTCCCTGAATGAGTTCTCCGCCGATGGCGCCAGTTGGTTGGCCTACGTAGAGGTGCTTCCGAAGAAAGTGAATTGAATATTCTGCCGCGAAGGCTCTATGCAATAGTCATTCACAATTCCGAACAACGAAACCACTGGCCCGCGCGCTACCTCAGGATCCAAAATCCACTAAGGAAGTGATCGGCCCTCGGCTAGCGCTCAACTCAGCATCGGCTCAATTAGATGGTCTATTGATGAAAATGGTGCGACAAGCATCTAGCGATCAATAGGTAAACACCGAATAACCCCAATCACTAAGGGTGAACAGACTCAGCCCCTGGAAGCGGCTGCGCTCATCCGAGCTTGTGGATTGGGAGAAAGAGCCAAATTTCTCGGAAGGATCCAGGATCCGGTAGGCCGTCGTGCCATCGGACCGTTTGATCAGCTCAACATTGCCCGACTCGATCGCCACCTGCTGGCCGCTGCTGTCGCTGCGGCTGCTCACCGCTGTGCGGTTCTGGGTGCCCATGCCATTTGAGCGGCTGTAGCTCCAGCCAGTCACTTGCGGGATGCGCTGGCTACGGACCGGCAAGCCTCCGGCCAAGCCCAACAGCAAACAAGAAACGGCAAACCAGCGGGTCATGGTGCAAACACACTGATGCTGGTGCTGGGCAGGGCCGGACCATCCGGCAACGTAAGGCCATCGAGAAAAACCGAGCGCAGGGACTCAGCCGCCGGACCGGACACCTGCACGTACACACGCTCCGTGCGACCCACCTGGGCCGAACGCGTGATGACATCACTGTTGCGGATCTCCAGCTGGGGACTGTTTTCAACCACCGTGAGTGAAAAGGGACGATCCGGTTGGTCAATTTTCCAGATCGTGTTTTCGTCGTAGATCAAGCTGCCATCAGCTGGCACCACATTCACGCCCGCAACACCAAACTGCACCGTTTCGCGCACACCGCGCCGCTCCTCCACGCCCACAAACGCTGAGGTGAAGATCGGGTTGCTATACCCCACGGTGACCTGGGCGGCAGCAGGCAACATGGCCAGCAACAGCGACTGGATCGTGAATGCCAACGGCAGCAGCTGCTTCATCGCTTCACCAGGCTGCTGGAATTGAACACGCTGGGAAACAGGCCTGGGAAGACGCTCATGCTCTGGCCGTCCACCTGCTCGCTGCGAAGAGATTGGACACTACCGCCGATCGCGATTGGCATCGGCAAGCGACCACCGATACCCAGCAACACGGTATCGGCAGCCGTCACATTGATCCGGGCCCCCACTAGCTCAGGACTGAGGCTGTTGATGCGGGCACGGCCGCTATCGACCAATGCCTGCACCTCAGCGGGCACCCCGTCGAGCAACACCTGATCGTTAATCACGATCCGCACGCCGATGGCCGAATCCAGCGGCGTGATCGCATTGAGGGCGCCATTATAGCTGAGACCCCCATCGCTCACGATCGAAAAGCCGCCGCCATTCACGGAGGTCACATTGGTGCTGATGGCCTGGATGTCGGTCACCCGGGCCGATTGGGCCCACGCGCTCGAAGCGCCAGCCAGCACCAACGTCAACAGCAAGCCTGCGCGAACCAGCATCACAACGGGTTGGATCAGAACGCAGTGAGGTTGTTGATCACCGAAGTGTTCAGTGAACCAGTCACCTGCAGGCTGGCGGTGCCGATATTGGTGCCGATGATGCTGGCGCCGATCACGGAGCTATCGGTTGTGCCAGGTGTGATTTGGAGGGCTGGCAATCCGTTAGTCGTGCTTGTGTTCAACACCACACTGTTGGGGTTAATAGGATTGCCATTAACCGTCGCCTCAGGATTGACAAAGGAGGAGGCATCAAGCGTTCCGCCGTCCACAGTCATGTTGGAAACGGTGGCCGTAAGTGACGCCAACCCTGAATTCGGCAACAGCGCAGGCGTGGTTGTCAGTTGCTCAAACGGAAGTAGAACCCCATCTCCAGCGATATCAATGCTCATCGCCCCCTTTGCTTCGAAGGTCTGGGCCCAATTGTTGTTGAAGGTGGCCTGGGCACCGATCGCCGAGTTTTCAGTGGTTTCCAAGGTGGGGCCAGCCTGCACGGACTGCGCACCACAAACTCCGGCTGAGATCAGGCAAATCGCCAGCAGAGACTGAACTCTGTGGCTGGATGTAAAACCGGTGATCATGAAAGATCCCAAGAGGGGTGCTCCTTAGTTAGGAGCGCCTAAACAAAAACTGCCAACTACCAGTGATTTCTTCGGGATCGATGCTTGTACCCGTTTAATGACATTTTGAAGCCTTACTAAATTCGGAAGAAATTCATTTTATTTGAGGCTGTTAGTTCTTTGCCGGCGGCTGCGCCGCACCGCCACAACCCCGTCAAAGCCCGGCACCGGAGCCGCACACTTGCGCAGTTCAAGGCGGATCGGCACCGGGCCATAGAGCTCTTCGATCCGATCGAGAATCCTTTCGCTGTAGTGCTCCAGGGTTTGGCAGATCAGGCTGCGGGCCTGCTGTTGCAAGGCGGTGATCAACTGGCTGTAGTCGAGGGTGTCGCCTAGGGCATCACTGCGGCCAGCAGCACTGAGATCCACGCCCAATTCCAGATCCAGCTCAAACCACTGGCCTTCCATGCGCTCAAAATCGAGCACCCCCACATGGGCCCAAAGCCGCAGGCCGCGCACCTGAATCGCATCGCTCACGGCAGGAAATTCAAAGGGGCAGGGGGCGATGGCTGAAATGGCGCAAGCCGCTGGCGTAATCGGCGGCGATATGGCCCTCACCGCGCAGCCGGTAGCGATAGGTCACCAAACCCTCCAGCCCAACTGGGCCGCGGGGGGGCATGGTTTGGGTGGAGATGCCCACCTCGGCGCCAAAGCCGTAGCGGAAGCCATCGGCGAAGCGGGTGGAGCAATTGAGATACACCCCGGCGCTGTTTACCGCAGCCAGGAAGCGGTCGGCCGTGGCGGCTTCTCCGGTACAGATCGCATCGGTGTGACGGGAGCCGTAACGGGCAATGTGCTGGAGCGCGTCCTCCAGATCGGCCACCACCTTCACGCTCAGAATCAGGTCGGAGTATTCGGTGCTCCAATCGTCGTCTGTGGCTGCATGGCTCACGCCCAGCTCAATGGCGGCGGCATCGCCGCGCAATTCAACCCCGGCGGCCCCGAAGGCCAGCACGGCCCTAGGCAGAAAATCAGCAGCTATCGCCGCATCAACCAGCAGGGTCTCGATCGCGTTGCAGGCTGCCGGATACTGGGTTTTGGAATCCAACGACACCTTCAGAGCCAGCTCAAGGTCGGCGGCCCGATCCACAAACAGATGGCAGATGCCATCGGCGTGACCCAGCACAGGAATCCGAGTGTTGTCCTGGATGAAGCGCACCAGGGCATTGGAGCCCCGGGGAATGATCAGGTCCACCAGCCCGTCGAGCTTCAGCAGCCCCAAGCTCTCCTCCCGGCTGGTGAGCAGCTCCAGGGCATCGGGTTGCACCGCACTGGCGGCAAGGCCACGGCGCAGCGCTGCATGGATGGCCTCACAGCTGCGGCTGGCTTCGCGGCCACCCTTGAGCAGGGCGCCGTTGCCGGAGCGAATTGCCAAGGAGGCGATCTGCATCACCGCATCTGGCCGCGCCTCAAAGATCACGCCCAGCACCCCCAGGGGCACCGTCAGCCGCTCCAGCACCAACCCCTCATCTAGCTCGGTGTGGAGCTGACGGCGGCCAACCGGATCGGCAAGCTCTGCCACCTGGCGCACTCCCGCGGTCGCCCCTGCCAATTTGGAACCATCAAGCTTGAGCCGTGCCACCAGCGCCGGCGCCAGCTCCTCGGCGGCAGCGGCCTCAAGATCGGCCTGGTTGGCGGCCAAAATGGCTTCACTGCTCTGCTCTAGGGCTTCTGCCATGGCCAGCACGGCCTGACGGCGCTGGCCATCGTCGAGTTGGCCCAGGGCCATGGCGCAGCGGCGCACTTGGGCGGCCCGGGCCAGCAGGTCTGGGGAGGGATCAGCAATCATCAAGCCATCATCCCAAGCTGGGCGCCAAACGTTGCAGCGCCAGGCGGGCCGCCCCCAGCCGGCCGGCTCCGTTGCCGAGGCTGCAGCGACGAATCGTCAGGCCCTCACGGCTGGCCGCCTGCACCCGCTGCTCCACCTCTTGCCACACCGCTGGCAGAAAGTGATCGCTGGCGCCGCTGAGGCCACCACCAATCAGCACTAGTTCCGGAGTAAGCACATAGAGCAGGGAGCTCAACCCTTGCCCCAGCAGCTGGCCGTAGGCCCGCCACACCGCCAGGGCTTCGCCATCGCCGCCAGTGGCCCGGCGGCAGAGTTCAGCCGGATCCACGCTGGAGAGGCGATCGAAGCCGCGGCGACTGCAGAAGGATTCCAGGGAGCCGTTGTTACCGCTGTTGCAGGGCGGACCAGCGGGATCGAGGCCTATCAACCCGGGCTCGGCGGCCGCCCCCCGATGACCCGTAAACAAATGGCCATCAAGCAACACCGCTCCGCCCACTCCCGTGCCCAAGGTGAGCAGCAACACATCGCCAACTCCTCGGGCCGCCCCGAGCCAGTGCTCACCGATCAGGGCGCAGTTGGCGTCATTGGCCAGGGTCACAGGGCGCTCCAGCAGGGGCTCGAGCCAGTTGGCCAAGGGCACATCCAGCCAACCCGGCAGGTTTATGGCGATGCGCGCCACCCGGCCGGCCTGGTCGCTCGGCCCCGGATGGCCCACCCCAACCCGATCGGCCAACCGCTCAGGATCAAGTTGCTGGACCGCCGCCACGATCGCCGTTGTCACTGCACCAGGCATTGCTGGCTGGGGCGTAGGCACCTGCAGCTCCGCCAGCAGGTCGCCGGCTTCGCTGAAGCGCCCCAACTTGATGGCACTACCACCGAGATCCACCCCGATCAACTGGTTCATCGGAATCACTGCATCGAAATAAACAAGCTCAGAAGCGGAAAAACAGCTGCAACTGGGTCTGCCAGGCACCCTGGGAGTCGATGGCCCCCTGCAGGTTGAGCAATTCTGAGGCCTTGAAATTCAGATTTAATTGGGGGGGGACGTCGGAGCGGTTGGGGGCAGCCAACACAGATGCATTGAAGCGTTCCGTGAGATCAAGACCTAACTCAGCTCCCAGCACCAGCTGGGGCGGCACCCGACCTGAGCGACGTTCGGCGCCACTGGCCACACCTTGGTTCACGTAGGTGGGATAAAGGGCAAAGCTGAGTCGCTGGCCGAAGGCATCGCCGAGGGTGCCGAGCAGGGGAGAGAGCAGGGTTTGTCCTAGTGCGGTGGCAAGAGCAGTGCCGCCTGCCGATCCCGCCAGGCCGGCAAGGGTATTGCCACCGATCAGGGCCAGGAGACGATCCTCTGAGAGCGGCGGCGAACTGCGCAGCACCAGGTTGTCGGCAAGTCGGTCAGCCGGGCCGCTCACACTCAGAAAAACCCGCACCAAGTTGAGCTGGTCGAGGGAGTTGGTGGCGCCAACCGCCTGAAAGTCCTGCACCGAAAGGCTGCCGGCTGTTCCAACACCACTGGTGGTAGGCAGGTTGTCGGAGACCCTGGTACGCAGCGAGATGTCAAGAAAAGGAATCAATCCCATCGAGGGAGTGAACACCGCAACGTTTGGAGAGTCGGGGTCGAGTCCAAACGTGGTGGTGAACAGATTCAGTCGCCCGTTCAGCAACCGCACCACGCCCTGCAAGCGCAGGCTCGGATCCAGCCGCCCGTTAAGTCGCAGCAACCCACTGGTGCCAAAGCTGGCCAAGTTGGGGATGCCCACCTTCAGATCGGGGCCCAGCTTCAGCTTCAGGTCATCGAAACCCACAAAGCTGGCATTAGGCACGGCGGCCCGCAGGGTCTCACTGGCGTTGCTCTCCACATCGGGACCGAGCAGCACCATGGGCTGGTCGTAATCCCAGCGGGATTCGAGTAATTCAGCGGCGCTGACTACTGGAGCCGCCAGATTGGCTTCACTGGCTAGTCGGGCCGGCTGGACGTTGACGCTGCCCCGGGCTACAGCCAGCTCCCCGCCAATATCAAGGGCAGCAAGGCTGCCACCGATTTGAAGGGACCCATCAGCCACGGCCTTGATCCGGGGCATGGCAAAGGGCACCTTTTCGAGCACCACCATCAGGTTGGCGTCTTTGCCATCGGCGGTGGCCTCAGGCCGAAACAGCCCCAGGCTGCCACTGCCACGCACCACTCCCTTATCTCCCACCTTGGCGTTGAACTCCTGAAGCAGGAGCTGCTCAAAGTCGAACAGCAAGGTGGCATCGACATCACGAACCTTTTGGCCGATGAACTGCAACTGAGCACCCCGGAAACGCAAAAATCCGTTAGCGATCGGCTCTCTGACGCTGCCGCGCACCAGCAGCTGCAGGTCGCCGCTGCCTTGGTTCCACTGCAGGGCAGGCTGGGCAAGCCCCGCCAGGAAACGCAGGCCGTCGTCGCGGCTGGCCAGGCGCAGTTCAAGGCCCTGCTTGCCTGAATCCAAGGGCACAACCCCCGCCAATTCGACGCTGCTTGAAGCTCCGGCCGCCCGCAAAGAAAGATCAAGGAGCAGCCTGGCCTGCTCCAGCTGAATGGTGCCCCGCTCCAGCACCAAAGCCGTTTCCCTTAGGTAGCCATCAACCAGGCTGATGTTGAGGGCAAGCTCAGGCTGGGGAGTGCCGAGGCGGTAGCGCCCCTGCAGAGATAGGCGGCCCCGCAAACCTGCAGGAACAGGAGTGAGCAGCGCCAACAGTTCAAGGGGCAGGTCGGCCAGGCTGAAATTGCCAGCCCCCCGCCGCAGGGGCCCGGTGAACTTCACCTGCACCGGCACAGAAGTAAGGGGCTGGTCCTGGTTTGCTTCAGGCAACCAAAGGTGGGCGCGGGCCTGGAGGTCGGCGCTGGCTTCCAGCAGGCTGGCTCCGTCAAGGCGCAAATCTGCGTCGATGTGACCTGCCAGCCGCTGCAGTCGCTCCTTGGGGCTGCTTTGCCGGTCACGCTCCAGCCGGGCAGCGCTCAGCCGAGCTCTAGCTAGCTCCAGGGCCCGCAGCTGGTCCTGCACGCTGCCGCTAAAGGTGTCGATCAGCAAAGTGCCGATGTCGCTGGCCCGGCCCAGGATCGGCGCGCTCTCGCCGCGCCACAGGGGCCAAGCCCTGACCAACTGCTGCAAAAACAGCGGCGGTAATCGCTCACCCTGAAGGCGGGCTCGGAAGGCGCCATGCCACACGCCACTCCAATCGATGGCAAGGTTGCCCCCAGCAAGAGGAGAGAAAGCTCCTTGGACTGAGTAGCGACGCTTGGCATAGCGGAAATTCGCCTGTGCCGATTTCCCCCAAACGCCTAAAAACACTGGCCGATCGAGCTGGGCGCTGCCGCTGAAGGCCAGGGGTTGGAGTTCAAGCAGGCCCTGACCGCTCAGCCGGGCTTGCAGGGGCTGACGCCTCGAATTTGGTCCCAGGGCAAGCTGCAATCCATCGATGGGCAATTGGGATGCCTGCCAGCGATAGCCCTGAGGGCGGCCATTGAGTTCGAGCTCCCCGCCGGCCCGTTCAAGGCGCACCTGTAGGGGGACCCAACGGGAATCGAGGCGGGCTTCCAGCACCCCCACCGGAGCTGGGGCTAGGGCTTCCATGCGAAGGCGCCCACCACCAGCCGGATCACCAAACCACTGTCCCTGCCAGTTTTCCCGCAAGCTGAGGGGGCCGGCACCGGGCTGGTCGATCCGGAGATCCAGGTCTGGCTTCAAGGCATTGAGTGGGCCCCGCACCCGGCCGGAGGCTTGCAAAGTTCCCTGCAATTGGGCGCCCACAAGCAGATCGAGCCGCTCGAGTGGGTAGCGATCTAGCTCCAGGCTGAGATCGAGCTGGCCCGGCACCAGCCCCTCACCGGCCCGCAAGCCCAGGGGCAACACCCCCTGGGCCGAGAGGTGGGCACTGGTGAACCTTTGCAGCACTAGGCGCTGATCACGCCAATCCAGAACCGCATCCCAGCGCCCCAGCAACGGGTTGCTGGGCTGGCCAAAGCGGGCCTGGAGCTGGGGCAGGCCCCACGGACCCCTGGCCGTCAGTGAACCGCCCATTTGTTGGTTCAACACCCAGGCGGGGGTTCCGGCTTGCAGGGGAAGGTCACCGGGCCGGAGCTGCCATTGCCCCGTCAGATCAAAACGCCTGGCCAAGCTCCCCTTGAGCTTTAGCCAGGAACGGCCGCGGGCCAGCTCAAACTGGCGCAACTGAAGCTGGTTTCGCTGCCACAACCCCTTAAGCCACAGCGTGCCCTGCAGGCCCTTGCTCCCCGGTACTCCCCAGCGCCAAGCAGAGCGGTTCAACTCAAGCGCCTGGCCGCTGCAGCGCAATTGGCTGAATGGCAACTCCAGTCGGGCTGCGCCAGTAGCCGGCCGCCAGCGCAATTGGTGCAGCTGGGCTCCACCTCGACAGAAGGGCTGGCGATCCCTCCAGGCCAAGGCGAACTTGCCATCTGCGCGACCAGCAAGCTGACCAGGCACGCCTAACAGGCGCTGCAGCGGGGCTAGCTGCAAGGCTTGTGCCCGCAGGGTTCCATCCCAGTGCTGACTCTGCCAATTGCCCTGGAGCTCCATGGCCAGCTCGCCAGCGGCCGCCTCCGAGCGCAGCCAAGCCGCCAGTTCCAGCTCGCGCCTATGGGGCCGCACTGCGCCGCGGCCCGTGAGGCGGAGGCTGGTACCGGAAGGCAGCAGGTTGAGCACGGCTGGATCAACCAGGCGCAACCTGAGATCCAGGTGTGGTGGCTTTGTCCCTGGGTCAAGCCGCCCTGGCACCCAAAACTGACCTTGGGAGTTGCGGCGCAAGTCAGCTCGCACTCCCGCCAAGCCCACATGCAGCACTGGCAAACGCTGGCTCAAGCTGGCTAGTGGGTCCAGGCTCACCAAAGCCGAACGCACCAAGACTGAGGAGCTATCGAGCCGCCCAGGGGCGATGCGACTGGGACCAATGCGCAGACCACCCCAGCCCAGACCCTGATAGTCGCCAAGCTCAACGGGATGGCCAGCAAGCTGGCTGAGCGGCTGCTCAAGCCGAGGTCTCCAGTGCTCGTAGAGCTTTCTCAGGGCCTGATCCCCGCCCCAAACCAGCAGAATCAGACCACCGCAGCCGCCAGTAAACGCCGCAAGCAAGCGGAAGCTGCCGGGGCCGCGAGGCCAGGGTGGGGGTGAAAGTGACGGCGAAGCAGGGACTGGCCCAGGGTTCTGTTCTGGCAACTCCGCCATTCCCGTGGGCTGCCACCCCTGCGACCGGCGCAATATAAAGGCACTAACCCAAACTTCCAGCCCTATGGCCGCTGATCCAATCCTGCTAACAGCGGGCAAATGGCTGGGGGCCGCCAGTGGGGTCCTGGCTTTGACAACAATTATTGGTTATCTGAGCCGCTGGGGAATTCGCTTTCGACTGGTTGGTGTCACCAGCTTCACGGCCCTGCTCGCCGTTTCCTGCCTGGCCTTTGCGGTGAGCTACACCCCTCGGGTGCAGCTAGCTGGGGCCGTGAGCGTGCCCGTGGTGTTTGACAACGGCATCGACCTGGTGGTGGCAGCAGCGCCAGACGGCCTAGCGGATGGGGCCGCGGCACCCACCGTTCAGCAAGTAGCCCAAAACCTCAGGGGTGGCGGCCGCAGCAGCGCCGACAACCTGGTTCATGTGCGACTGCGTCGGGTGGAGACGGTCGCCCCGGGGCTGAGCAAGCCGGTGGTGCTGGCGGAAGCCACCCGCAGCCTGACAACTGGTGATGTTGAGCTAGGTCCCTAACCATGTGGCAATTGCCGATTCACTTCAAGCGGGAACAACGCCAATTGGAGCTGGCCGGCATCGATAACTGGCCCCAACTCGCCGGTCTCCAAGACCAGGACCTGCGCCGGCTTGGCCGCAGCGGCGGCGCCAGCGAGGCCCGGCTGATCAAGCTTCGGGGCCAGGCCCGGCTAGTGGTGGAGGTTGGCCTCGAGCCGGCAGAAGCCGCCCTGCTGCTCTACGCCGGCATCGCTAGCAGGGCTGGATTGGCGGCCAGTGACCCTCACCAACTCTTGGTACAGATGGGCCGACTGCAGCGAAGCCTCACCGGCATGGCCTCCCCGCTGCTCGATCTAGCCACCTTGAACAAGTGGATCCAGCGCGCCCAACGCCGCCCCACAAACTGATCCAGAGCAGGCTCCAGCCGCCGTGCCTTATGGCTCAAATGGATTTGCAATGGGGCTTCATACGTTGTCTGATCGCCAGTCCCCCAAAATTCACTCGGCCTACGGCCGGGCCCTAGCCAGACTGCTGCCGGTGTTGCTAATCAACTTGGCAGCCGTATGGACACCCGTCCTGGCCCAATCCCAGTTGCTGGAGTCCGTGAAGCAAAACCCGGCCAAGGCGAAGGCGCTTTGCAGCCAGTTTCAAAGCTTCAATGCCCAGGGGCTCTCCGCTACATCCCGTGCGGCCGTCGGCCAGATCGCTCGCCAACAAAACCTCAGCCCTATGGATTCTGAGGTACTAATAACCTATGTAATTGGGCTTTATTGCCCCGATGTGCGCTGAGTGAGCAGCCCGGCGCCAAACCTTTTGCAGGTTCAATGGCGAGACGAGGCCATGGCCTGCCGGGATGGCACCCAGTTGGTCAGCCGAGTTTGGCAACCAGCAGGCCAAGGTCCATGGCCGGTGCTGCTGATGCGCCAGCCCTACGGCCGAGCGATCGCCTCAACTGTTACCTATGCCCATCCCAGCTGGTACGCAGCCCATGGCTTTCTGGTAGTTGTTCAGGATGTGCGCGGTCAAGGTGCATCCCAGGGAACTTTCCAAGGATTCGAGCAGGAGTTATCCGATGGGGCAGACACAATCCGCTGGGTTCGCCAACTTGATGGCAGTAACGGACGAGTCGGTTGCTATGGATTTTCTTACCAAGGCCTAACCCAACTACTAAGCGACGATCCAGCGGCTATTCCAGACTGCCTTGTACCGGCTATGGCTGGCTTGGACGAGCGCGGCGACTGGGCCTGCGAGGGAGGAGCCCACTGGTGGGCCCTAGGCCTCGGCTGGGGACTGCAATTGGCAGCCCTGCGCTGCCAAAAACTTGGGGACGATGCCGGCTGGCAAGCGATTCGCCGCAGCCTCGACTCGGGCGCCTTTCTGGCTGAAGGCTTAGAGCTGCTCAAGCGCCATGACCCCCAAGGCATGGCCTGCCGCTGGCTGCAGCTACCGGCAAGCGAGGCCCCTAGATGGGTTTGCCACCAACCAAGCGCAGCTCTATTGCAGCGCCCGATGCTACTGATCGGTGGCTGGTACGACCCCCATCTGCGCGGCATCTTGAACCTCTTTGCAAGTGCTAAGGCTGCAGGTGGCTCGCCGCTGCTGCGCATTGGCGCCTATACCCACCTCGACTGGAAGGGCGGCCTTGATCGATTGCAACTAGCCTTTTTTCAGCACCATCTTCAGGATCAAGCCGCTACAGAAGAACTGAGCGCTGCAGTTCTTGTAGAAAAAGACCTGCGTACAGACGGCAAGCACTCAAGCCGCCATTGGCGGGCACCCAAATCAGACAGCAGACCCCTGAGCTGGGGGCTAAGCAGTGGTGGCCTGGCCACAATCGACGCTGAGGAGGGCGAACTGCTGCTCGATCAATCTGGCAGCGGCGAAGTCGCCCTAGTGCACGATCCCTGGCGACCAGTTCCAGGTCGGGGCGGCCACCTTGGCCTCGATCCAGGCCCGTGTGAACGCGGCGACCTCGACCGCCGCAGTGATGTGATCTGTTTCAGCAGTTCACCACTCAGCACGCCCCTGGAGCTGGAAGGACGGCCCCTATTGACTATTGCTGTGCGGGCCGACCAACCCAGCTTTGACCTTTGTGCAGCGCTCTCAGTGCTGGATCGCCAGGGAAGGGTGCTCCAACTGTGCACGGGCGTGGTCAGGACCCAGCAGCTAGCAGGCGAAAAGTCGTTGCTGCAAGTTCAATTGCAGCCCCTGCTAGCTGAGCTCGGCCCTGGGGAACGGTTGCGACTCTCATTAGCAGGAGCGGCCTGGCCGCAGATTGCCGTAAACCCGGGCGATGGCCACGAGCCCCTAGGCCCTGCCGGCCCGCACCATCGAGTGATCACGCTGGAGCTTGAACTAGCTGATTCCCAATTGCAGCTGCTGCCCCTCTTAGGCGGCAAATTTGGGGCACACTGAGCCAAATGTTTGTTTTTGCGATGTCGCTGCGCCGCCTGCGCCCTGCTCAACAGCCCCAAGCCCTCAGCCGCATGGCTCTCGGCATGCTTTCTCTGGCCACCGGCCTGAGCATCACCATGGCGGCACTGCCAGGAACATCAGGCAGTGCAGCTTTGGCCCAGAGCCAGAGCGGTGGCGTAGATCGTCCAGCCCTCAGCGTCGAAGCCGCCCGCGCTGCCGCCAATCGCATTTTGGCAGCAGTTAAAAGCCGCGATCCAAACCTCCGCTACAGCCAATTCTCAGAGGAACTCAAGGCGGTTAGCAGCCCTTCAATGGTGGCGGAGACAATGCGCACCCAGCCGAAGCTGTTGAGCTGGACCCTGCTCAGCGTGCAAGGGGGTTTGCGCAACACCACCGTTGAGGCCAGCATCACCACAAGCATGGGCAAGCGAGACCTGTTCATCGTGCTCAACCCCGAGGGCAAACTCGCTGGCTATCACCTTGATGTCACCGATGAGGCACCCAGCGTGGTTGCCAAAAGATTCGTCACCGCCCTAAGCAGTGGCCAGTTCATCTCAGCGCGCAGCTATTTGAGCCTGCCACTGCAGAAGGAAATCTCAGCGAGCAGCCTTCAGGTGCGTTGGCAGCAGCTGCAACGTCAAACCGGCGAATTTGTACGAATCCGCAAGGTTGTGGTGGCCGAGGGGGGCGGCGACCAGCGTCTTGTACTGGTAAACACCGATTTCAATCGGCTTAGCGATTCCCTCTTCGTGATCCTCAATGCCAACAACGACATAATCGGTATCGACTTTCCAAGCGATCCAATCGTCCCCAAGCAGGTGCGCTGAGCCCTAAGCCGCCTAAGCTCGCCTTCCGATCGCTGCTGGTACATGTCCTTGCTCACCCTTAACTGGATGGCGGAGGATTGCCAGCGGCTGGCTGAATGCCGGCACGACCACCCGTTTGCGGTGCTGGGGCCCCAGCCTCTCGAATCGGGCGGTTGGGTGCTGCGCGTCTGGATGCCTGAGGCAGAGCGTGTTGAGCTGCTGATCGACGGCCAAGCGCTGCCGATGGCCACCCCGAATCACCCTTGGATATTCGAGGCCCCCTGGGGTAGTGATCCTGGTACCTCTTATCAGGTGCGGGTCAACCGCGGTGGCATAGAACACGTGCAGCCCGATCCCTGGTCCTTTCGCCATGAGTGGATGGGCGAATTGGATCGCCTGTTGTTTGCGGAGGGCAACCACCACCACATCTGGCGCCGTATGGGTGCCCACGTGGTGGAGCACAGCGGCGTCAAGGGCGTTCAGTTTTGCCTCTGGGCCCCCAATGCCCGCAGCGTGGCGGTGCTGGGCAATTTCAACGGCTGGGATGGCCGCCACCATCCGATGCAGGCAAGGGTGGGTGGATCCTGGGAGCTATTCATTCCCGGGCTTAAGCCAGGTGAGATCTACAAATACGAGGTAAGAGCTCAAAACGGGCACTGCTACCAAAAAGCAGACCCCTATGGCTTCCGCCATGAGATTCGTCCTAACAATGGCTCGATCGTTGAGTCCCTTGCGGGGCACCAATGGCAGGACATGGGCTGGATGGAGGAGCGGGACAGCCGCAACCCCCTAGATCAGCCGGTGTCTGTGTATGAAATGCATCTGGGCAGCTGGATGCACGGCTCTGCCGACCAGCCCTACATCGAGCCTGACGGCACACCGCGCCCGCCGGTGCCTGCAGCCGATCTCAAGCCCGGCGCTCGCCTGCTCACCTATCCGGAGCTAGCTGATCGGGTCATCCCCTATGTGAAAGCCCGCGGCTTTACCCACATCGAGCTGATGCCCATCTCGGAGCATCCCTTCGATGGTTCCTGGGGTTACCAAGTCACGGGCTGGTACGCCCCCACCAGCCGCTTTGGCACACCGGATGAATTCCGCGCCTTTGTAGACCGTTGCCACGCCGAAGGCATCGGCGTGATCCTCGACTGGGTGCCAGGCCACTTCCCCAAAGATGCCCACGGCCTGGCCTTCTTTGATGGCGCCCATCTTTATGAGCATGCCGATCCGCGCATCGGCGAGCACAAGGAGTGGGGCACCCTCATCTTCAACTACAGCCGCAATGAAGTGCGCAACTTCCTTGTAGCCAACCTGGTTTATTGGTTTGAGGAGTTCCATATCGACGGCATCCGCGTAGATGCGGTGGCCTCCATGCTTTATCGCGACTACCTGCGCCCAGATGGTGAGTGGTTGCCAAATGACCATGGCGGCCGTGAAAACACTGAGGCCGTCACTTTCCTTCAACAGGCCAACCACGTGCTGTTCGAGCACTTCCCTGGAGCACTCTCGATCGCCGAGGAATCCACCACCTGGCCCATGGTTACCCAGCCCACCAATATTGGCGGCCTTGGGTTCAACCTCAAATGGAACATGGGCTGGATGCACGACATGCTCGATTACTTCGAGCTTGATCCCTGGTTCCGCCAGTTCCACCAGAACAACGTCACCTTCTCAATCTGGTACGCCTTCACCGAGAACTTCATGTTGGCCTTAAGCCACGATGAAGTGGTGCATGGCAAGAGCAACCTCTTGCACAAAATGCCAGGTGACGACTGGCAAAAATTTGCCAACGTGCGGGCATTGCTGGCATACATGTGGACCCATCCCGGCAAGAAAACCATCTTTATGGGGATGGAATTTGGCCAGAGAGCTGAGTGGAACGTATGGGGAGATCTGCAATGGGATCTGCTGCAGCACGACTCCCACCAGGGGCTGCAGCGTCTCGTCGACGATCTCAACGTCTTCTACAAATCGGAGCGAGCTCTCTGGGGCGACGACTTCAGTGAATTCGGCTTCCAGTGGATCGATTGCAACGACAATCGCCACTCGATCATCAGCTTCATGCGGCGTGAGAGTGCCACGGGCAAGTGGCTAGTGGTGGTGGCCAACTTCACTCCCCAGAGCCATTCCCACTACCGAGTGGGTGTACCGCTGGAGGGCTTCTATGAGGAGGCCTTTAACACCGATGCTGAGCGCTACGGCGGCAGCAACCTGGGCAACCTAGGCGGCAAATTCACCGACCAGTGGGGGATTCATGGCTATGAACAATCCCTGGATCTCTGCCTGCCACCCCTCGCGGTGCTCGTCTTCCGTCGGGACGAAATCCGCAGCCAGCAGTTGGATGAAGACACCTGTGACGAAGCAGTCGATTCCGGGGCCCTGCTCGGGTAAGTTCTCGCTTCGCTCTGCTTGCACCCATGACCGAAACCGCCCCCCTGCTGCTGCGCGCCGCCCGAGGTGAGCAGGTGGAGCGGCCCCCGGTCTGGATGATGCGCCAAGCCGGGCGCTACATGAAGGTGTATCGGGACCTGCGCGACCGCCATCCCGGTTTCCGCGAGCGCTCGGAAAACCCTGATCTCTCCTACGAGATCTCCATGCAGCCCTTCCACGCCTTCAAACCCGACGGCGTGATCCTCTTTTCAGACATCCTCACGCCCCTACCGGGTATGGGGATCAACTTCGACATCATTGAGAGCCAGGGGCCCCTGATCCAAGACCCAATCCGCAACCTTGCCCAAGTAGGGGCTTTGCGAGCCTTGGAGCCGGCCGAAAGCATGCCTTTTGTGGGTGAGGTGCTCACCCGCTTGCGTCAATCGGTTGGCAATGAAGCTGCAGTGCTCGGCTTTGTGGGTGCCCCCTGGACCCTGGCCGCCTATGTGGTGGAGGGCAAAAGCAGCAAGAACTACGCCGTGATTAAGGCGATGGCCTTCCAAGAGCCGGAGCTGCTGCACAAGCTCCTAGACCACTTCGCCGAGTCAATTGCCACCTACCTGCGCTATCAGATCGATTCCGGCGCTCAGGTGGTGCAGATGTTCGATTCCTGGGCCGGCCAGCTCAGCCCGATGGATTACGACAGCTTCGCGGCGCCTTACCAAAAGAAGGTGGTGGACCTGGTTAAGCAAACCCATCCCGATACCCCCTTCATCCTCTACATCTCCGGCAGCGCCGGCGTGCTTGAGCGCATGGCACGCACAGGGGTAGACATCATTTCGCTCGACTGGACCGTGGACATGGCGGAGGGCCTGGCCCGCCTACCCGAGCACATTGGCGTCCAGGGCAACGTGGATCCCGGATTGCTATTCGGCACCCCAGCAGCCATCCAGGCCCGCATCGACGACACCGTGCGTAAAGCCCGCGGCCGTAAGCACATTCTCAACCTGGGCCACGGCATCCTGCCGGGCACTCCAGAAGAAAACGGCCGCGCCTTCTTTGAAGCCGGCAAGAGTGTGATGGAGCGCATCGGAGCGGCGGCTTGAGCAGCCCCGCGGCAGGATCCCGGCCCCAACGGATCCTGATCACAGGGGCTAGTGGCTGCGTTGGCCAATACATCACCGAGCAGCTTTATCGCCACAGCGATGCAGAGTTGCTGCTCCTGCTCCGTGATCCAGCCAAGCTCACGGTTGTTTCAGCAGATGATCCCCGGGTCACGTTGCTGGTCGGTGACCTGCGGGAGCTGACCCCCCATGCCGGTGCAATCGCCACCGCTACTCGCATCATCCACACGGCCACCGCCTGGGGCGATCCCTTAAGAGCCCAGCAGGTGAACGTGGACGCGGTCAAGCAGCTGCTGGCTTTCACCAGCCCTGTATGGCTGGAGCAGGTGATCTACTTCTCCACCGCCTCAATTCTGGATCGCCAATTGCAGCTGCTTCCCGAGGCAGCGGAATTTGGCACTGAATACATCCAAACCAAGGCACTCTGTCTGCAACAACTGGAGGCCCACCCCCTGGCCGCCAAAATTGTGGCCGTATTTCCCACCCTGGTATTTGGCGGGCAGGTGGGTCCAGGCGACCGCCACCCCACCAGCTATCTCACAGCCGGGCTTAGGGAGGCAACCCGCTGGTTGTGGCTTGCCAAGTGGCTGCGCGCCGAAGCCAGCTTCCACTTCATCCACGCCGCCGACATAGCCCTGGTGTGCGCCCATTTGGCCACCCAGCCCCATCAGCCCAATCCTGAGCCAAACCAGGGAGCTCTTCGGCGCCTAGTGCTCGGCCAGGCACCTATCAGCGTCAATGCCACCGTGGCCCAGCTCTGCCGTTGGCGCCGCAGCTGGCAGCCACCCTTTGGGATCGACCTGCAAGGCTGGCTCATCGAAGCCCTGATCAAACTGCTACGGATTGAAGTCAATGCTTGGGATCGCTTCTCAATTCGCCAGCGCCACTTTGTGCACGAGCCCGTAAGCCCACCCGAACGGTTTGGCTTGGTCAGCTACGCACCCACGCTCCAAGCGGTGTTCGAAACCGCTGGCCTGCCCCACAGGTGAATAACCCCAGGCTGGTTTGGCTGGTCGGGAGGCTGCTGCTGAGCTGCCTCATGTTGGTGATGCTGCTTAGCGGCGGCCCAAAGGCAGCCCTGGCGGCCACGGTTTCGATGGGGCTGGGCAACGACGAAGGCTTTCTGGTGTTCCAACCCGAGCATCTGACGATCAACGCAGGCGACACGGTGAGCTTTGAAGTGCGCGGGCTCGGCCCCCACAACTTGATCGTCGCAGGCCATCCCGAATGGAGCCATGAACCCCTCAGCTTCGCTGTGGGCGAAAGCTGGGAGCAAAAATTTGATATGCCCGGCCGTTATGCCATTTGGTGCGAGCCCCATCGGGCAGCAGGTATGACCGCTGAAATCAACGTCTTGGCACCTGGCTGATCCCACCTCACAGCCAACTTTGTGGCAATTGTTTCGAACCTGGTTACCAGAGGTCACAGGAGCCCGGTTGGCGCCTTAATTTTGGCGAGTTGCCCATGCTTTTAAGCGCCCCCCCATGCGCCGTCTCTTCTCTCTGATCGCTCTCTGCCTGGCGCTCGTGCTGGGTGCTGCACCGAGTTTCGCTGCCGATGTGGCCCATGGCGGCCAAATCTTTTCCGCCAACTGCGCCGCTTGCCACATGGGTGGCGGCAACGTTGTTAATGCCGAGCGCACCCTTAAGCAGGATGCACTGACTGCCTACCTGGCCAACTACAGCGAAGGCCACGAAGCTGCCATTGCATACCAGGTAACCAACGGCAAGAACGCCATGCCTGCCTTTGGTGGCAAGCTCAGCGAAGGTGACATCGCCGATGTCGCTGCCTACGTCGAAGACATGTCCTCTAAGGGCTGGGCCTGATCTAAGCCTGGTCTCCCGGACTGATGTCCAATTAGTTCATCAGCAAACCCCGGCCAAGGCCGGGGTTTTTTTGTTGGCCACCGAAGCCGAGCGAACATCCGGGAAAATTCAGCACTGATCTCAGCTCTGGTGCCGGCGCACAGCCAGCACGGCCAGGTAGAGCTCCTCAGGAACCTCACGTATGTCGTATTCGCTGGGAAGCACACCGTGCACATACCGATGCACGGCCATCCAGCAGTTGCGCTCCGGATCCCGACCCGTTCCATCAAACTCCCGGGACTCAGCAGCCAGTTGCTCAATCAACGAGTCGTTCCAGTTGTCGTTCACGGCAGCGATCCCCGATGCGGTGGGGCCAGAGTGGGCTCAGTCTGAACTAGTGCATCGGCATGGCAGCCCATACCCTCTCGCCCCCAACCCGACTGCTGCTGGGACTCGCCATCGCAGGGGGTGGGCTGCTGGAGAGCTTCCAAGGCCATGCCCAGGCTCAGGCCTTACCTAAGCCCCCCTGTCCACTGGTGGTGCCCGCCAGCCAGAAACTGCTCCAGCCCCGGCGCATCCAACCCAATCAGGTGCAGGCCAAGAACGCGATGGGCTGCCTATCTCCCGCCGACGCGGTTTACGGAGCGGATGGCTGTCCGCTCCGCATGTGCGGCGCCGAGGCAGGAGTGATTCAGCTGCCGGAGCCGTAGGCCACCTGGCAGACCGCATTAAGCAGTTGGGCTTGGTCGGCAGTGCCAGGCTGCTGACCATTGAGCAGACCCTGCTGACAGTTGACGGCACCAAACAACTGGCTGCCATCGACGTTGTAGTTGAAGCTTGCGCCGTAGCTACCAACCGCTTCTACCGAACCGTAGTTGAGCTCGTAGCTGGTGTTCGGCACCACAATCACGGGTGAACTGTTGTTGGCCGCCCCATCCACCAGGCCAGTGATCACGGCACCTGTGGCAAGGCCAGCCAGACCCCAGCCCACTGAGCTGGCACCCCACCAGCCCCACCCACCCCAGCCGCCGTACCAGCCGGCGTTCCAGGGGCGATTGCCCCAGTAGCCACCATTGCGCCAATTGTTGTTCCAACCGTTGTAATCACGGTTGTAGAAGTTGTTGTTGACGTTGATCCGATTGCCACCCCCCCAGCTGTTGCGGGCACCGTCTCCGTACATCGGGTGATAGCCCTGGTAGCCCCGCTGCCAGTTGTTGTTCTGAAAGTGGTAGCTGCCGCCGCCCCAGCTGCGGCCACCGGCTCCTGCACCGCCCCAGCCACCAGCCCGCTCACCGCCACCACCGAAGCCGCCCCCGCCGCCACCACCACGGGCCTCAGCCGATTGGGGGATAGCAATCGTGGTGAGCAGCAATCCAGCACTGAGGGTGGCCGACAGGAAACGTCTCAGGGTCATGGCAACAGGAAAGAGGGGAAGGGAAGGGAAAAGGAAAGGTAAGTAGAGCTGAAGGAGAAATCGGCTTGGCCAACTTCAGCCGCTGGTGACAAGCGCATGGTGCTCGCCACCCTTAGAAGAAGGGGGACGCCGACAGCGAAGCAGCCTCCATGCCGCAACTGCGATGCCGACCCCGAGGGCCAACAGGAGCAGGTCGCGGGACCAGCCCGGCAGCCGGCCAGCCAGGCTCTCCGGCAGGGGGGTGCCCTTCGGATCAGGTCCGTAAGCCACCTGGCAAGCGGCATTGAGCAATTGCGCCTGGGCTGCAGTGCTAGGCACCTGGCCACCCAGCAAGCCTTGCTGGCAGTTGGCGGCCCCCTTCAGCGGGGCACTGCCGGCTACCGCGTAGCTGAAGTCGGCGCCACCTGAGCCCACCGAATCAACACTGGCGTAGTTGAGTTGATAGTCGCTGTCGGGCACATCAATGACCGAGGACTGTTGTTCAGAGGCGTTATTCACCAGATTCGTGATCACCTCAGCACCGGCAAGAGCTGCCACCCCCCAGCCAAGGGAGGATCCACCCCACCAGCCCCAGGTGTCTGAATTCCAGTTGTACCAGCCGTAACCCCAGGGGCGGCTTCCCCAGTAGCCACCATTGGCCCAGTTGTCGTTCCAGCCGCCATAGTTTCGGCTGTAGAAATTATTTTCCTGGTTGAACTGGCGATTAAAGCGGTCGTTATCGAAACCTCTGTTTATCCCATCATTGGACCAGCCGCTTTGGTTGTAGCGCCGAAACTGATCAGCCGAAACGTTGTGACCGGTCCATGGGGTACGGCTACCAGCGCCATAGAGGGGATGGCTGCCGCGATAGCCCTGATCCAGACTGCGCTCAGCGGGACGATCGGCCGCGCTTCCGCCACCACCACTGGCTTCCCGTTCAATTGGTGCAGTATCCATCCGGGGGGCTGCTTCAGCTGGAGGAGAACTGAAGCGGTAAGCCCCGCCGCCGCCAGAAAAATCACCACCACCACGAAAACCTTCACCACCACCACCGCCACCCCGAAAACCGCCACCGCCGCCGCCGCCACCACCACCTCGGGCTTCCACCACGGCAGGGGTTGCAATTACCCCCAACAACAACACCGAAACCCCGAGAGCGCACCAATTTTTCATCAGCTGGCTGGATCATCCAGCTATTGAATTTGACTCCTTACTAATCAGTAGCTCTGCAAGCACCAGTAACTGCAGGGATCCGTTACAGAGAAATGCTGGATGCTTGTGATGGCAAATCCTGAACGCTGCAGATGGGCGCGAAGTGTTGAAACTAATTACAACGGCAGGCCGCGTTGGAGGTTTCCCGCCAGCTCTGCGGAGGACCGAATCAATCCGTTCGGTTCTCCGCGCAGCTGAATTGTGACAACGGGCATACGGTTGATCCAGCAGCTCAAACGAGGCAAGTGGCCATGCATCCCACCGCCGAACTTTTCACCGAAAAAGCCTGGGCCTCCGTGGTGGCGGCCCAGCAATTGGCTCAGCAGCGGCGCCAGCAGCAGATGGAAAGTGAGCATCTGCTCGCCGCCCTGCTAAGCCAGCAGGGCTTGGCCGGCCGCATCCTGGAAAAGGCCGGCGTCGATGTGGGCACCCTCAGCCAAAAGGTTGAGGCCTGGATCCTCGCTCAGCCAAGCCTTAGTGCGCCGCCCGACAACGTCTATCTGGGCAAGGGGCTCAATACCGTTCTTGACCAGGCCGAGGAGCTCAAACAGTCCTACGGCGACAGCTACATCGCGATTGAGCACCTACTTCTGGCGCTGGCGATCGACGACCGCTGCGGCAAGCAATTGCTATCTCAAGCGGGCACAAGCACCAACAAACTCAAAGAAGCCGTACAAGCCATCCGCGGATCCCAAAACGTGACCGATCAGAACCCCGAAGGCACCTACGAATCCCTGGAGAAATACGGCAGGGATCTCACGGCCGCAGCCCGCGAGGGCAAGCTCGATCCGGTGATTGGGCGCGATGAAGAGATCCGCCGCACGATCCAGATCCTCAGCCGCCGCACCAAGAACAACCCAGTGCTGATCGGTGAGCCCGGCGTTGGCAAAACCGCCATCGTCGAGGGCCTAGCCCAGCGCATCGTCAATGGCGACGTGCCGCAGGCCCTGCAGAACCGCCAACTCGTGTCGCTGGACATGGGCGCCCTGATCGCCGGCGCCAAGTATCGCGGTGAGTTTGAGGAGCGGCTCAAGGCCGTGCTCAAGGAGGTCACCGCCTCCGAGGGCCAGATCGTGCTGTTCATCGACGAGATCCACACGGTGGTGGGGGCCGGTGCCAGCGGCGGCGCCATGGATGCCAGCAACCTGCTCAAGCCCATGCTGGCCAGGGGCGAACTGCGCTGCATCGGCGCCACCACCCTCGATGAGCACCGCCAGCACATCGAGAAGGATCCAGCCCTAGAGCGCCGCTTCCAGCAGGTGTTCGTGGATCAACCCACGGTGGAGGACACAATCTCAATCCTTCGCGGTTTGAAAGAGCGATATGAGGTGCACCACGGCGTGCGCATCGCCGACAACGCCCTGGTAGCAGCAGCCGTGCTCTCCAGCCGCTACATCGCCGATCGCTTCCTGCCAGACAAGGCCATCGATCTGATGGATGAATCGGCCGCCCGCCTAAAGATGGAGATCACCTCCAAGCCGGAGCAGATCGACGAGCTCGATCGCCGCATCCTGCAACTGGAGATGGAAAAGCTGTCTCTGGGGCGCGAATCGGACCCTGCCAGCAAGGATCGGCTCGAGCGGCTGGAGAAGGAGCTGGCCGATCTAAGCGAACAGCAGAGCACCCTTAATGCCCAATGGCAGGCAGAAAAGAGCTCGATCGATGAGCTGGGCGCCATCAAAGAAGAGATCGAGCAGGTGCAGCTGCAGGTGGAGCAAGCCAAGCGCAACTACGACCTCAACAAGGCCGCCGAACTGGAATACGGCACCCTGGCCGAGCTGCACAAGAAACTGGCAGCCAAAGAAGAAGCGCTTAATGCCAGCGGTAGCGATAAAACCATGCTGCGCGAAGAGGTCACCGAAGACGACATCGCCGAGGTGATTGCCAAATGGACCGGCATCCCCGTGGCCAAGTTGGTCCAAAGCGAGATGGCGAAGCTGCTGCACCTGGAGGAGGAGCTACACACCCGGGTTATCGGCCAGCAGCAAGCTGTTACCGCCGTAGCTGATGCGATTCAGCGCTCGCGCGCCGGACTCAGCGATCCCAACCGCCCCATTGCCAGCTTCCTATTCCTTGGCCCCACCGGCGTGGGCAAAACGGAGCTCTCCAAGGCCCTGGCCTCGCAGCTGTTCGATTCAGAGGAGTCGATGGTGCGCATCGACATGAGCGAATACATGGAGAAGCACGCCGTAAGCCGGCTAATCGGAGCGCCTCCTGGCTACGTGGGCTACGAGGAAGGCGGCCAGCTCACCGAAGCAGTGCGACGCCGGCCCTATGCGGTGATCCTGTTCGATGAGGTGGAGAAGGCCCACCCCGATGTGTTCAACGTGATGCTGCAGATCCTCGATGACGGCCGCGTCACCGATGGCCAGGGCCGCACGGTGGACTTCACCAACACGGTGCTGATCCTCACTAGCAACATCGGCAGCGCCTCAATCCTGGATCTGGCCGGTGATCCAGCCCGCCACGGTGAGATGGAAGCCCGGGTGAATGAGGCTCTGCGGGGTCACTTCCGGCCTGAATTCCTCAATCGACTGGATGAATCGATCATCTTCCACAGCCTCAGGCAGGAGGAACTGCGCGAGATCGTGGAGCTGCAGGTGCAGCGGCTGGCCAAGCGGCTGGAGGACAAAAAACTAGGCCTGCAACTCAACGCTGATGCCCTCGACTGGCTTGCCGGTGTGGGCTACGACCCGGTGTATGGCGCCCGTCCACTCAAGCGGGCCATCCAAAGGGAGCTGGAAACCCCAATCGCCAAGGGAATCCTCGCTGGTGTATTCACCGGCGGCCACACGATCGCGATTGATGTTGAAACTGAAGGCGAAGTGCGCAAGCTGCGCTTCCAGCAAAGCGAGCCAGCCAAGTTACCTGTGCTGGTGTAGCTCACTCCAAAAGTTGGTGCGAAAAGCTGCTGCGGGCCCGATTTACCAGGTCCGTCAGCTGCTCGGGAGGAGCGGGCTGCAGCTCTGCAGCTGCTACTGCTCGGTAATGATCTGCCACCAACCAGGCGCTGGTGCGGGGATCGCCAATAAAGCGGGGAATTAGGTGGAGGTGCAAATGGGGCGCACCCTCACCAAAAGCAATCGCATAAACCCTGTCGCAGCCGGTCTGCTCTTTAAGCAAAGAGCTGGCATAGCGCACGGCAAGCCCCCAGGAGGCTGCCTCCTGGTCATTGAAATCAGCCGGTCCCGCTACATGGCGGAGACTATCTAGGAGCATCCAGCCAACTAGGGGGGCGGGGTCGGGATGGTGGCGCAACAGCCAATGCGTACTGCGACCGATTTCATAGGCCCCCCGCGCGGCTTGATCGTCATGAAGTTTGCAGATAGGACAAGGGGTAATGCTCATGGATCGAATCAAACGACTAGAGCCCTAGGAACCCAATAGGTGCAGCGTCAGCAACCGCTCACTGCCGCGACGGCGGTGCTCCCACAGATAAACAGCCTGCCAGGTGCCTAGCAACAGACGACCAGCCTCAAAGGAAAGGCTTAGCTGACTGGTGGTGAGAGCCGTACGGATATGGGCCGGCATATCGTCGGAGCCTTCATCAGCGTGTACGTAAGGGCGCAGTTCCCCTTGACCGCTGACAGGACGGATGCCCTCCTCGGGCACGAGAGCTCGCAGGTAGCCGGAAAGGTCGCGCAGTACGCGCGGGTCGGCGTTTTCGTTGATAGTTAGGCTGCAAGAGGTATGCAGACATACCAAGTTGAGCAGCCCCTGCTCCATGCCGCTAGAGGCCAAGGCGGCATTAAGTCGGATGGTGAGATCGGTAAAGCCCTCACCTAGGGTCACCACCCGCAGGGTCTCGAGGGTTTGGCGAAGCATACAGATTGAATATGTATCAGATCATGCCTAGCATTCTGCCTAGGATTGGTTTAAAACCATCCAAGGTCCTGAGGTGCTCTGCCATGCGCATATTACTTTCTTTATTGATCGTGTTACCGGGCCTGGCAGTAGTTGCCCCAGCCGCCCAAGCCCAGCGCCAGGTCCCCAAACTAGGCGACATCTGCCCCCTGGGGTACGTAGACATGCTGAATGGCAAGTGCAGCACCCTGGGGCTGATGACATACACGGTGCAGCCCACCAATGGCAAGGCCTGCGCTGAAGGCTGGATGAACGTAGGCGGAAACTACTGCCGTAAAAAGTGAACTCTTCTAGCCACAAACATTTCAAGGCAGCCGATTGCCCAGCTCTTACCGTCCTCTACGACGGGGGTTGCCCCCTGTGCCTGCGGGAGGTGGAGCTATTGGGCCGCAAAGACAGGCAGCGCCACGGGGAGCAGCTGAAACTCGCTTTCGTGGACATCGATCAGGCCGACTACAACCCAGATAGCTACTCCGGCATCAGCTACAGAGAAGCTATGGGGCGCATCCACGCAATTGATGCCAGTGGTGCAGTGCTGCGAGACGTCGAGGTGTTTAGACGGGCCTACGACCTAATCGGCTTGGGCTGGCTTTATGCACCAACTCAGTGGCCCCTGCTCCGCCCCTTGACAAACCTTGCCTACGGCATTTGGGCAGATATGAGGCTGCGGATCACTGGACGACCAAGCTTGGAAAGCCTCTGCCAAGAGCGCAATGGCTCATGTCGTATAGACTAATGAGTCGTGGACCAAGCAGAGTATCTGCTCACTCAACGACTAACAACTAAAAAGGATTTAGCAAAAAGCGAAGCAAACGATCCCTAAACCGCAAAGGTGGTGGATCTAACTCAACTGCAATAGCAGAACTGCGCAGTCGCAAACTCTCGAGATAGCTCATCGCATCCCCTAAGGACATAGGAGGCGCGAAAAGGAATCCCTGAGCAAGACGAAAACCTCGGTCTATCAACCAAGTCCTCTGACGCTGGGTCTCAACCCCTTCAGCGGTGGTACTCAGACCAAGATCATCAGCCAAAGCCCCCATAGTTGATACAAGCTTATTACTTGGCCTCACTGGGTCGTCAAGAAGTTGCACAAAACTCAGGTCAATCTTAAATCCATTTATGGGCATACTTGTTAACCGGGACAAGGAGGAGTAACCAGTACCAAAGTCGTCAATAGTAATACGAATTTGGCGCTCGGATAAATGGCGAAGGAATTCATCAAATCCCGAGGTGGCATCCTGCAGAGACTCCTCTAAAATCTCAGCTTGCAAATACCATCCCATCGGGAGCTGATGATCGTCGATCAACTGCAAAAACCGACGGCGCATCAACAAATCATCAAGCAGATTAGCTGATAAGTTAACGCTTAGCACCATGGAGCGCCATGGCACAACACGAGAGAGAGTTCCCACATGCTCCAGAGCTTTTTCAATTATTTGCAAATCAAGCTCGGCTGTTAGTCCAACCGAGCGAGCGACAGGAACGAATACAGAGGGAGATACAAAGTTGCCATCAGCTCTGGGCCAACGTGCTAAAACCTCAAAACCCATTGGTTCACAAGAGTTGAGATCAACAATCGGCTGGAAAAAAGGGATCATTTCCTTTTGCTGAATAGCTAAGCGCACATCAGCCTCGAGGGCATAACTTTCACGCGCTAGACGTCTCGTCTCTAGATCAAAGAAACGATATTGGCTATGAATATGTCGACTGGCAATACGCAAAGCCATATTTGCGTCGGCGAGCATATCCTCAGGATCAGAATATGAACCCTGCTGCAGGGTGATGCCAATGGCTACAGACAACGGAACGCGATGCTCAGCAATCCTAAAGGGTTCAACGAAAAGGTCAATTATGCGCGTGACGATTGGAACAACAGAATTTTCATCACTTAGATCAGATATCAGGAAAATGAACTGCGAATCAGAAAAGCGAGCAAGATAAGCCGTCTTAGGCACAGCATTAATTAAGCGACGCGCCGCCTCATTCACTAAGGCCTCCGCGGGTCGGCCTCCTAGGGTGGCGCTAATACTCCCATAGCCCTTGAGCTGGCAACGTACTAAAGCGAAAGGAGGGTGCAACTCAAGCTCCAATAAGCGATCGAGTTGACGCAACAATTGACCTCTACTAATGAGAAGATCAAGAGCCCGTTGCTCTTCCGATGATTGCGGTTTGGCTAGAGCTGGAGCTAAATCAGCCTCAATGATTGAAACAGTTTGAGTAGCTAGCCATAGCATTGCTGCATGACTGCGGGGATCTAGGGTACGAGAGGCGCTATCGTAAAGGCATAGTGAACCAAGAGCAAAGCCTGTCCGACTAATTAAGGGAAAGCGTGCATAAAAATTTACAGGCTTATCACTATCTGGCATCAAAAGAGAATCGAGTCGTGAATCACGAGCCGTTCCATCAATCACCAAAACTTCGCTGGATGGCAGAGGTTGGCTAGCAAGAAGAACCCGTGCCGCTTCTGAGCCAGTGATGGCCTCAGCGAGGTCACAAACAACATCGAAGCGATCAGAAGCCTGGTATTTACTACTCATGAATCTGATTCTGAACCTGGCTCAAAATGGTGGCTAAAGGAGTCGGCCCATGCTTTGCCTGGCGACCATGGATCATATAATACGTTGTCTTGTACTGATGATGAGCTGCATACCCTATTGCGCCCCATTTCCTTGGCGCGATAAAGAGCAGCATCAGCCTGAGCATATAAGTGGTTCAAATTATACCCAAAATGCTCTGAGCCAACCACACCAATACTTACTGTCAACTTGATCTGTCTACCTTGCCATTGGATCAATTGCTGTTCAACAGCCACTCGCAATCTATCCATCATTATCAAGCCATGAGCAGAAGAACATTGAGCAATAACAAAAAATTCTTCGCCACCCAAGCGTGCCAACAAATCATCATTTCCATACAGAGATTTTCTCAAGATTGCCGCAGCCTCCTGAAGCGCGAAATCACCACACTGATGTCCATAGGCATCATTTATTGCTTTAAAATTATCCAAATCGAGAATGCCCAAAACATAGGGAACTTGATCTGCTTCTCCATGGGACAAAAGGCGCATGCCCATATCCATGCATGCACGACGATTCAACAATCCGGTGAGATTATCAATATCAATAAATCTACGCAATACTGGGGTAAGACGAGAATACAGGGCAAGAGCCAATACAAAAAAAACCAATCCTAAAAACACAAAGCTAAACAAAGCAATTAATAATAAGTCTGTTGCAAATCCAGAAGAGGTAATTGACGGGTCAAAGTTTATTACGACCAAATGATTATCTTGTCGCAAGCCCCGATCGTTAAGAATAAATTTTACAGGCAACGCTAGGGTAAAACTACCGGCGAATGGTAGGTAAAAGCCAATATAGTTTTTGAAACAGATGGCAGAGTTTGAAGTATTTTCAATAAAACAATTACGGATCGCTCGAAACTGAGAATCGTCAGATTCAGATCTTGCCAGCATTGGATCTGCAATTAAAAGACGGTTCCAGGCAGGTCGACTACTCTTTACAATACGTCCTTCGGAATCAAGTACTAAAATATAGTTGATTCCCTCCTTGAGATCGTCGTTGTGCTGAAGTCTGTACCGAGACAATAAGGCAGCGTCTCCAGAGAACGAAGGCTTATCAAGACGCAAAAAGGTAGATACAATAGATCTTATCTCGTAAGCATGGCTGATCACCTCTCTGTTTGACTCAAGCAGGAGATGAGATGCCAAACCTGCTGACATTAAAAGCGATGATGCAACTCCAACCCGCAAGAAAACAAAAAAAGCGCGAGATTTTATGCTCGAAAGAAAATTAGAGGCCGGAAGAAGTTCGCCGATCACTGTTAAATTTCCGCGGTATCCGATAAATCTTGTTCGCTTGCAATGAGGGTTAGCGCTTCAAGTTCTGCCTTAACCTGAGCCAATAAACCATTTTCAACTTTTAAGAATTTCTCAAGGTCAAGTTGGTTTAAATTTATATCATTGTCGCAAAACTGCATATCTTGCATCATTGACAAGGCATGATTGACTTGCTGAGATGCATTATCAAGAGGTGTTTTTAGTGAAGCTAATCTATCAACAGCAGCTTGTCCAAGCGTTCTAATATTCGTGATATCGACCTGATTGCCAACATAGAAATCAGGCTTACCAGGCTTTCCACCGAATGGATAAATTGTTAATCTATTCCAGAATCGTTCACCATTTAATCTATAGTTTACTAACTCACATGTAAAAGAACGGCCTTCTTGAATAGCCCTGGCAATCTCAGCAGTGGTATTGGGGTCTGTGTCTGGTCCACGCAGAAACCTGCAGTTGAAACCAGCCGCTTTATCCTTAGGATAGCCTGTTATTTTAGAGAAGGCTTCGTTAACGTAGATCAAAGGATAATCATCTCGTCTCATGTCAGCAATAGAAACTCCAAAAGTTGCATTCTCTACAACAGAACCAAGAAGTGATAGCTCTTGGACTTGTTGGCGCAACTTATCAGACAAGCCAACCTCTCTTTGACTACCTTCTTTAAGTCGTAGGTTATTAACTGAAAGCATTTTATTTTGCCGCTGAAAGGTTGCCGCTGCTCCAACAGAAACAACCCCAAGCAAGGCTACATAGCCAACTAAATATCCAATCTGGCCGAATCCATCAACTTGAATGCCACGCACAGTTACCTCCTGAATGCCACGAACGTCACCAACCTTCCAATCTCGCTTGGGTGAATCAGGATGCTGATTGTGGCAAGTTACACAGGCTGGCCTCATAAATACTGGCGTAGCAAGTCTATATGTAGCAGATCCAAAAAGTGGGCGCTCAAGACTAACTATACGAGGCTGGTTAGGATCCTTGCGTAGGCTCTGTAAAGCCATTTCTTCGAAACTATCAAGTGGTGGGACATCTCTCTTCGCAAACGGATAGTCAGACAGAAAAGCGTAATTTATACGACCATCACTATGGGCACTATCAAACAATGCCCCCAATTCAATGGACAATGTTGCAGGTATTGGAATGCCCCCATGGACTTCACGGTAATTTTCAGTAAATACAGCTTGGCCGTCAGCTTGTTGCAAGCGTGCAACTACATTATCGGCATAGTAACTGCGAATACCAGTAGCCAAAGTGGAAATCTCATCGGCTTGCAGCTCCATCTGTTTTACAGTCGCCGAAGCAAGACTGTTAACCATCACAAAAGGAAGGCCGACAAGGCTAAGAATTAGCAACACCAAAACGAAGCCTGGCCTGCCAACAAACCTTATCAGTTTTGATAACAACCTAGACGGCCAGCTCATCGCACTGCCATTGCTGATCTGTTCCTTGCCTTGACGGTGCCTAAATCCTAGTTGGGGGAGGGGATAATCGCATCCCTCGGCAAGGGGGCAGCCTCCATATCAACGGTCTCAGGAGGGGAGGGACCACCGCTGCTGGAAAACATCGGTTCGCATGCGTGCCTTCAGCCCGGCAGATCCAAGCTGAGCTGCCCAGAGGTTTCTTTGCTCAGCCTTCTGCGGCTAGAGCGCAGACCGGAACGCCGTGAACCGTGGCGCTGCTGGATCTCATCAGCAGTAGCCGCAAAGCCATGCTGCTGCCGTAGGGCCCAGACTCGATCGCGTGCGACTGCAGCCGCATTATTCCAATCGATCAGCGGCAGCGGATAGGAGCGACCGATCTCGATGCCAAGCCGGGCCTGGGTGCGGCCATCCATGGTCCAGGGAGTGTGCAGGTACACCGGCGGAACAGCCGCCAGCTCGGGCAGCCAGCGGCGGATGAAGACCCCTTCAGGATCGTGGTCTAGACCCTGCTTTAGCGGGTTATATATTCGGATTGTATTGATGCCGGTGGTGCCAGATTGCATTTGACACTGGCTCCAGTGGATACCAGGTTCATAGTCGACGAATTGACGAGCGAGATGTACGCCGCTCTCCCGCCATGGAATCCACAGCTGATAGCTGGCTACGGAAAGCAGCATCGCCCGCATACGGAAATTCAGCCAACCGGTTGCGTTCAGAGAGCGCATGCAAGCATCCACAAAAGGAAGGCCCGTGCGCCCCTCTGCCCAGGCTGCCAAACGCTCCTGATTACTTTCACGCAGTCCAGCAGTGAGGGGATGGAGCTCGCTGTATTCGAGGCTTGGCTGACATTCCAACTTCTGGATAAAATGGCAATGCCAGTGCAAGCGTTCATCAAAGCGCTGCAGGGAGCGCCGCCAGGGGACTACCGCGAGAGCTTGGCGTCGCAGGCGGCTTTTTTGCACTACCTCCCGCATCGACAAGCTGCCCCAACTGAGATGGGGCGAAAGGCGCGAGCAGCTGACGTCTGCCGTATTGGGACTAGACAACCCAGCTTGGTAGGAGCGGCTGCGCTGATCCAAGAAGGAAGCGAGGGTTGTCAAGCCTTGGGATCGCCCCCCCTTTTGCCGCCCAGGGCAGGAATCGGGCTCAAGTCCTAGCTCTGCCGCCATGGGCAAGTGACCGGGGTCGAGCCGGGGCAGCGGGGTGAGACGGGGTGGCGCGGCGCTTAGCTCCTCGGCCATGCGCTGCTCCCAGCGCTTTGCCCAACCCGTTCGCTTGCTGAGCCTCCGGGTGACGCCAAATTGCGGAATCTCCTGCCATTTAATGCCGTGCAGGCGGGCCCATTCGGCAACGCGCCGGTCGCGGGCGTAGGTCCAGCCGTTGCCAGTTTCCTCGTGACTCCACAAGCCAGCTACTCCAAACTGGCGATGGGCCCGATCCAGCACCTGCTCAATCGCACCGATGCGCACCACGAGTGGTTGGCCAAGACCGGCAAGGACCTCTCGCAGCTCTACAAGGCATTCGCGGCAAAACTCCCACTGCCTGGCGGAGCTGTCTGGCTCGCTCCACAGGTCTGGCTCCACCACGTAGAGCGGCAGGACTGGTCCCCGCAGCGACGCCTCCAACAAGGGCCTGTGATCGAAGCTGCGTAGATCGCGCTTGAACCAAACGATTTGCAGCGGCCCCATGGCATCAAAGAGGAAAACCGCTCCGAAATTTTAATCAATCTGGAGTCAGCCAGACGAGCCAACCTGGTTACGGTGGCACCTACCCATCTCCCCCACCTGAGCCCGCGATGATCTATCTGCTGCAGCATCTGGCCGTAGTGCTGAGCCTGGCCCTGTTTCACATCGTTGGTCCGATACCAATCGAACTGGGCGTGCACGACGGCGCCCTAGCCCCTTGTCCAACGCCAGCACACTGCGCAAGGGCGGATTGGCCTATCGAGCAGAGAAGCGGAGATACTCCCCAAAGCGCCCTCGAAAGCCTGGTTCCCGTGATTGAAGCTATGGCCGGTACCGAGGTTGTGGAGCGAGCTGAGGGCTATCTGCACGCAACCGCAACAAGCTCCCTGTTTGGCTTCGTCGACGATCTGGAACTATACGCCGACACTGAGGATGGAATTCTCCAGGCTCGATCAGTCTCGCGGCTTGGCGATTCAGATCTGGGGGTCAACAGCAAACGCCTAGAAATTCTGCGACAAGCACTCAATCCAGCCCCACAGGTATGAAATCAGCTGGCCCGGCGTCCCCAGCGCTGCTGGACACCTAGTAGCAGCGATTGTTGAACCTGCCAAAGGAAGTTATGAAGGCGTTGCTGTCTGGCGGCAGAGCGAGGCAGATGGTCCGAAAAAGCTCCAGCGTGGCAAAGATCAACCAGTAGGCCAACCTCCTCGGAACTGAGGCAGATCAGATGGTGATCGCCGTGGTGAGAAACCTTCATCGCAAGCCGACTCCGATTTTGTTCAACAGGGAGGCGTTGAGGGATGCTTTTGGTCGGGCTTTGCTGGTTCAGCGGCTGACTTCAAGCCGTCAAACAACTGACCAAGCAGAGTTGCCAAGACAGGGGGTAAGGCCTCCGGGGGAGCAGCCTCAGAAGCCAATACCAACAGGGCACAGGCATCTACCAAACTAGATGCCTCTAGTGCCGTTAGGGCAACCAGGTGCTCACCGTTGCACTGCGTAATTCGCATACAGCTGCGCTTTTACCAAGTAAAAGGTACTCCGTAAAGGAGCTGGGTGTGATGGATCACTCCCAAATGGCCGAATCAAGGGTTCAGCAGCTCTTCAGACCAGGAGCCAGAGGCGCACCAGCGCCTGCGCCGGTGTGGTTGCCCGCCAAGTTCCAGTAACTCAACCTGATGCACCTCAAAGCTCAGCAGTTCAAAGTGACTCGGCATCGGTGTGGTGTCGCCAAGTTCCTGGGGAAAGGCTGCCTCCAGCTCAAGGGGAATTCCTGGCTCAGGCCAGCCCCATAAGGCCCTCGCGGAAGGGGTGAGGCTTTGCCAATGGTGCTGCCGCTGGATCAGCAGCTCCGCTGCAGGAAGCTGGCAGCGCCTTGAGCGCAATCGAAACTGGCTGCGTGCCCGAGGCAAAAGCCAGCAGATTTCCGCGTCTGGCAAATTTCGCAGCTCGCTGGCCTTCTCACTGCGACCATCAGTGAACAAATCCAAAACCGCTGGAGCTGACCAGCCCCTAAACACCAAGGTGCGCACCCTGGGGGTGCCATCGCAGGCGACAGTTGCAAGTTGCAGCCAGCGGCCATTAGGTGATTTGCCCTCCCTCCGCAGGGCAGCTCGCAAGAGGGGGCGCCATGGGGGCAGGCTATCCATTAAGCCGAGGCAAAACAGCCAGCAGATTCAGCGATTTGAGTTGCTGGCTTTGATTGGCACGTAAGCAGGTGCCAATCCTGAAATGCCAGCTGAGGGAGCAGAAGTTTCTGGCTTAATACGAACAGCTGGCTTAACGAGCAGACCTGGAAGCATGCCGGCATCAAATGAAAAACGGCCAGGACCAACAAGCAACAGGGCAAGGCTGCCGCCCAAATAGAGGACTACCAGCTCGAGTACATAAATGTTGAGCCCTGCGGTAAGGATGTGTTGGTAGGCAGCAACTGTCATTGTGCCGGTGAGGGCAAGAGCTCCAACGGGAGTCAGCAAGCCGAGAATCACCAGCCAACTGCCGATCAGCTCTGAGAAGCCAGCTGCATAGGCAAAAAACAAGGGGAATGGCAGGTGCAGAGATGCCACATAGGTATTGGCAAATTGCTGTGGATCAGCCAGTTTTTCATGGCCATGGTGAATCATCATCACGCCGATAGCCAAGCGAAGCAGCAGCAGGCCAAGCGACGCAACCCCACCTGGCTTCAACACATAGGCCTCTAGAAAGGAACGGATCCGTTGGACTTGGCCAGTAGTGATCCATAGATCATTCTCAGGGCTCTGGGCTGCAGCCGGTTGATCTGCAGGGCGGCTGAGGGCCACAAACCAAAGGGCCATACAGGCAGCCAAGAAGCCTCCAAACAGTTCAAGAAGCAGGGGCGTGGACATGGTGAATTGATTTCTTCTCCAATCTTGGCAAGCTTGATGAAGAAACGTGAAGCACCAAGTCGCGTTTGCCTAGGCCCTATCCCAGGGCAATGACGATCATGCGGGCACTGGAGCGGTAGGCCAGTGTTTCAACTCCAAGAGCTAAAGGCGCATCGGGATGGCCGGAACCTATGCCGTGAAGCAGGGCAAGGTTCTGGAGGCCGCTTTCTAAATGGCGCTGAAGGTGCCTTACGCGGGGGTCAGCCAGGTTTATCGCCACAGGCCGTTGAACCCAGCGCTCTGCCAGCTCGAGCGGCACGCGGTGGCGGCTGACCTCGCTAATAGTCGTGGCCAGCCGCTGGGGGTTGAGGTTGAAGAGCAAGCCATTGAAGTGGCCGGTCTCAACAGAAAAGGATTGACCTGGCAGATAGATCGCCTGCTGGCCAGCCCGATCAAACCAGTCCTTGCCCTCAATGCGAAAACGAGTGCTGCCGAAGTAGGGGATTTCCAGAGTGCTGTCACTGTGATCCGAGGTGCTGGCAACTAAGGGCACATAAGTTGCTGCGCTGATTGCCATCCGACCTGCCAGCAAGCAGTGGGCACGATGGGCAAAAGGCTGGCTGATTTGGCGGGCCTCAAAACAGATGAGTTTCACAGTGAGGCCGATTTCCTCGGCTAAGGCATCACTGTCAAAGCGCAACTCACCAGGTTCACTGCCGAATGCCAATGTCTGCGTGCCCAACCAGTCCATTTGCTGGTGAAGCGGCGCATCTGGGGCCGGAGCAGCGGCTGCCACGGAAATACCCATTTATGGGAATTTATTAAGTGCGCAGGCTAAGTCCGTTTCGCCAAACTTTCACTTACTACGCATTTATTTCCAAAATCAAGGGGTCTGCTGATAGATCTGCTCTAAACGCTCGCGGCTGAAGTCGACGTAAAGCACCTCATCGCCTGGCTGGGGAGCCTCTGGGTGAACCCTGCTGCGTTTACGAGGGGCCTGAAGGGAATCTCCCTGCTGGGAACTACGCAAGTTTTGGGACATCAGAGCAAAGGCGCCGCCAGCGATGGCCGCAAAGAAAACCAAATAAATGACTGCCAGCAAATCGTTCATCGGACTTTCCGCTTTGCTGAATCTTAATATGAAGAAATATGAAACGTGGCTTAGCGGCCTGCTGCTGCGGCGCTGAGATCCCACAACAGCCGCGCTAATGGATCGGAGCACGCCTCCGCACTGGGTTGGCTGGCCTCAAAACGCAGCCGACCTGGCCCCACAACTCGATTGCTCAAGTAATGAAATCCACTGGCGTGCGGTTTTGAGCCATCAGCGAGACCTGCCAGCAGGGCGCCAGCCCTCTGGGGAGTTTCGGTGAGCCGCAGCAGGTCGCGGGCAACGAAGGCGAAAAGGGCCTGGCCCAAGGGGTTATGGCTGCGGCTGTAGCGGAAGAAGCCACCCTGGCTGCGCGGAATCACCAGCCCCGGGCTCCAAGCGAGTACGGGCAGCAGCGTGCCCTGCTCCCTCAGCCGCCGCTCCGCCTCCCTTGCCATCAGCAGGTTGCAGAGTTTGCTGTCTTTGTAAGCCTTCTCGGCATTAAAGCCGCTGCTGCCATCCAGCATTAGCGACCCAGGTCCCTGGCGCAGGCCAGCAAGATCCCCGAGGCCAGCCGGGAGACCCACTTTCCCTCCGGCGCTGGTGGGGTCATGCACCTCTGATGCGGTTACCACCAAGCGAGGTGCTGTACCGCGGATCAAAAGGGGCAAGAGTTGCTGCAGCAGGGCCTGGTGGCCTAAGTGGTTGACGGCGATAGTGAGCTCAAACCCCTGGGCCGACCAGCGGGGCTCGACCATGCCGCTGTACTGCAGGCCAGCGTTGAGCACCAAGGTGTCGATCGGCTCGCCCTTTGCCAGCAAGGCATCAGCACAGCGACCGATGCTGTTCAGGTCGGCCAGATCGCAGGTAGGGGTATCGATGCTGCCGCTCAGGCGCTGGCGCAGGAGCGCGGCGGTGGTCCCATCCCGGCAGGGAATGATGAGGTGGTGGCCGGCTTGGAGCAGCAGGGTTGCCGCCTGAAAGCCGATCCCGGAGCTGCCACCAGTTAGCAGGATGTTGCGCGCGGCTCCAGCCCTGCGCTCCTCAACTGCCATAGCTCCTGTTCCCGGCAACACCCGATTCTGTTGATTAAAAAGATGGATCGCCAGGCAGCCGGATCTTCGCCGGCTCGGCGCCACGATGGCTACCTCAACAGCGCAGCGATCCCCATGTCCAGCAGCGAGTTAGCCCCAGATTCCCCGGGCTCAGATACCAAGCCCATGGCAGCCGCTGAACTTGTGGAGCGACTGGCTGGCGTTGCGGGGATGGGTAGGGGACAACGCCGTTTGGTGCTTTTGCTACCCCAGCTGGGGGATTTCGACAGCCTCGAATACGCCCAGGCCCTGGTTCCCGCCCTGCCACAGCTGGAGACTGCCGGGATCGCCGTGCTGGCCCTCGGCATCGGCCAGGCCGCAGGAGCCGATCGCTTCTGCGAGTTCACAGGCTTTCCCCGCGAGCTATTGCAGGTGGATGCAGACCCGAAGCTGCACCGTGCCCTGGGCCTCTACGAGGGTCTGCAGCAGATCGGCGGCCCCTGGCCCAACCTGCTTTTGATGTGCGCCGGCATCGGTTCCCCCGGCACCTTGGCCGAGGTATTGCGCGGCTACACGGGCGATCGAGCGGCTCCCCAGCGAATCGCCGACGAGGAGACTATCCAAGCCGGCCCATTGCCGCCAATTAAAGGTTCGTTCTTTGCTAGGGCTGGCGGTACCGGATTCCAGCGCCCCTTCGAACTGGCCACGGTCCGCCTGCGCAACATGAGCGAGGTGTTGGGCAACTGGCGCACCTATGTACCCTGCGACGACTTTCTTACCCAGCGCGGTGGCACCTTCCTGCTGGAGGAAGACAACAGCCTGCTGTACAGCCACAAGGACCGCGGCATCCTCGGCTTCTCGGCATCGATGGCAAGGCCGCTCAGCTTCCTGGATCCATACCTCGACTGACTATTAACGGCTTGCACAGACAGCGCCGAATCCGGCAGAAGCCCACGGGACCTCACCCCAACAGGCCCTCGTCACATTGCGTTACAGTTGCGGCAACAAATCGCAAAACTCATGCCCGAAACTGTTTCCCGCTTCGGATTCGTTGAGTTCGCAGAGACCTGGAATGGTCGCCTAGCCATGCTCGGTTTCGTAATCGGCCTCGGCACTGAGCTGCTCACCGGCCAAGGCATCCTTTCCCAACTCGGCCTGGGTTGATCACCATGGAAACCGATTACACCGCTGCAATTTTTACCGTGATCGCCCTTGTGGTGGTGCTTGGTGGTATGACCACATACGTGCTCAGTCGCCCCACTGATCTGAGCCCGCGATCCAGATAGTTGCGACCCTCAGCATCGTTGAGCTTCTAATTCCTTCATCTTCGCGGCAAATAATGACAAACACTCCAGCTGGTCGTGAATGGCTTAAGCATCGGGCCGAAGAGTTGATTCTATTGGAACAACTCAAACGAGTCGAACTTTTTAATGGCCGGGCAGCAATGTTGGCTATTGCAATTGGCATCATTACCGAAGGGCTTACTGGTTCCGGCATCGCCCATCAAATCGGACTCGCAGCGCTGGTAGACGTTTACGCAGCCTGCCGCACCCAGTTTCTTCCCTTCTGTTTCTAAACTATCTAGCTGCAGCGCTGCGCTGCAGAAAATTATCAGCCCCACTCTTTGTCAGGTTGTCAACGTCTAGCTGTTATCGGCCTTTACATTCCTAGGATTAGTAAAAGATTTCAACCAACTGGGAAATTTGCAGCAAAAATTCGCTGATCTCCAAGCGGCCCTAACGGTGCCCCTGCCCCAGTTATGGAGTCAGCTTGGTCAGCGACAGCTGAGGCCAGAGCTGATGGATCAGCCAGGTCTTGATCCCCAGGCCCATCAAGCAGCCCTGCTTGGCTTGGGCCGCATAAATGCGATGACCCGCAGCGCTGCTTGCTTCTTTCCTGATATCCGTCGCTTAGCAATACTGAATCCCGCTCGGCGGTTGCGCCTCCTAGATGTGGCCTGCGGTGGGGGCGACACGGTGCGTGCCATTAGTCGCATGGCAAAGCGGGAGGGGATTGATCTGGTGGTGCATGGCTGTGACATCAGCGCTGAAGCTGTCTCCCTGGCAAGGGAAGCCGCTGAGGCGGAGGGATTGGAGACTCATTTCTTCCAAACCGACGCAATAAATTCCCCTCTTCCTGGCGGTTATCACTTAATCACCACCTCGTTGTTTCTGCATCACCTCACGGAAGTCGATGCCGAAAGCCTGCTGCGCTCTATGGCCGCCGCCACCCTCGACCAGCTGTTGGTGCACGACCTAACCCGCAGCCACATTGATCTGTTGCTCACCTGGATCGGCACCCGACTGCTGAGTCGCTCACCGATCGTTCATATTGATGGACCTCTCTCGGTGGGGGGTGCCTTTCAGCTCGACGAGGTGGCTCAGCTGGCCGCAGCGGCTGGCCTAGTGGGTGCCCAGATCACCAAGTTCTGGCCCGAGCGCTTCCTGCTCTCCTGGAGCCGGAATGCAGCCAACGCCTGAACTCGGACCGTTGCATATTTCGCCTTGCTGGGATGTGGTGGTAGTGGGTGCTGGACCAGCCGGCGCCCTTGCCGCCCATGGTCTGGCCAGTCGCGGCGTGCGCGTGTTGCTGGTTGAGCAGCGCCTCTTCCCTCGTTGGAAAGTCTGTGGGGCCTGCCTCAGCCCCCAGGCCCTTGCAGCACTTGAAGCCGCAGGACTTGCCGACCTAGTTACAGACCAGGGAGGCCTATTCCTTGAGCGGCTGCAGTTGGGGGTAGCTGGCCTGGTGAGCCCGATCGCCCTGGGAGCTGGCCGGGTCCTGTCCCGCTCTCGCCTCGATCAGGCGCTGCTGGAAGCAGCTGTTGCTGCTGGTACCACGGTGCTGACGGGCACCCGAGCCGTGCTGGGCGCCGCCGCCACCGGCTTAGAAGCAGACCGGGAAGTGTTGTTGCAAAAAGGCACTGCAAGGCGGAGTGTCAGCGCCAAGGTGGTGTTGATCGCGGCGGGTCTCAGCCACCGCGCCATCGATGACGAGGCTGAGATCAGCACCAGCATCGAGCCCCACAGTCGAATTGGCGCAGGTTGTGTATTGCCAGGGGAAGCTGCCGCGCTCCCACCCGGTGTGCTGCAAATGGCTGTGGGCCGAAGCGGTTATGTGGGTCTGGTGCGAACCGAGAGCGGGGAAATCAACCTGGCATGTGCCTTCGATCGGCCCATGCTGCGCTCCGGTGGTGGAGCGGCCCTGCTTTGCCAAAATATCCTTGCTGAAGCGGGCTTTGCGCCCTTGCCTGGCCTGAAAGAGGCAGCCTGGCAACTCACCGCAGCGCTCAGCCGTCGCACAATTCCGCTTGCGGGCCACAGGCTGCTGCTGCTCGGTGATGCCGCCGGCTATGTGGAGCCCTTCACCGGCGAAGGCATGGGCTGGGCTCTGACCTCTTCGTTAGCTGCCCTACCGCTTGTGCTGCGAGGAAGGGAGCAGTGGGATGGCGCGATTGAGACGGAATGGCGGCTCCTTCACCGCCGTTGGGTCAAACAGCGGCAGAGATCATGCCAAGTGCTGGCAGTGGTTTTGCGGCAACCCAGGATCAGCTGGGGCCTGCACAGGCTGGCGGGGAGCTTCCCCTCAGCCGCCAGCTCCATGATTGGGCATCTGCAAAGGCCCGCCCTGCCCTGCTCGACGGCCTGATCGATCATGCCCTTGTCCTTAATTGGTCTTGGCACTGCGGTGCCTAAAAGGCGCATCAGCCAGCAAGAGGCCCTGGCCCTTGCACCGCAGATGGGCAACGCCAGCCCCCGTCAACAACGCCTGCTGGAGAGGATCTACCAACGCTCAGGGGTGATGCACCGCCACTGCATTCCCCTGCCTGACTCCAGCAACCCCTCAACGGCTGAGCGGATGAGGCGCTACCAACCGGCAGCGCTTGAGCTAGCCCAAGAGGCTTCCCGTCTAGCGCTTAAGGATGCCGGTATCGAGGCAAGCACGATCACCCACTTGATCACCGTTTCATGCACGGGCTTCGGTGCCCCTGGCTTCGATCTTGCCTTAATCGCCAAACTGCCACTAGCGATGGATGTGGCCCGAACTCATGTGGGTTTCATGGGCTGCCACGGGGCATTCAACGGACTGCGGGTGGCACGGGCCTTTGTGGAAGCTGATCCCAGTGCCTGCGTGCTGCTGTGTGCAGTGGAGTTGTGCAGCTTGCACTTGCAGGAGGGCTGGAACCCCGACCACATCGTGGCCAATGCCCTATTCGCTGATGGTGCCGGCGCGGTGGTGGCGGTAGCTGCCGATGGCTCTCGTGTGGGCTCAACCAATAAAACAGGCCTGGAGCTAGTCGCCTCATCCTCAACGGTGCTGCCCGGCACTGAAGATCTGATGAGCTGGATCATTGAAGATCATGGTTTTTCCATGGTTCTTTCATCCAAAGTCCCCAGTCGCATCGCCGCCCAGCTGCGCCCGTGGCTGGAGCAGTGGCTGACGGGCATGGGTCTGACGCTGCCAGAAGTAAAAACCTGGGCCGTTCATCCAGGCGGCCCCCGCATCCTTGGGGCGGTACTAGAGAGCGCTGGGTTGCAACCCGCCCAGATCGATCTCTCCACTGCGGTATTACGCCATTTCGGCAATATGTCGTCGGCAACTATTTTGTTCATCCTGGAGCGACTGCGCACCTCGGCGCGCCACGACGGCCCATGTCTGGCTTTGGGCTTCGGCCCCGGTCTAACAGTGGAAGCGGCATTGCTCATGGTGCAAAAGCCCATCTGATTGCGTCTCTGACCACCGGCGGAGGGCCTGAAGCACTGCCAACTGTTCTCCATCCAAGCTAGTTGCCCAGCTTGTTGTGCAACAGATTGGGCAACAACTTGCGCAACAACTACCCAGCCAATAAAAAAGCCCCCTGGTGAGAGGGAGCTTTTGGGATTCCGTTATTTCCCAGCCGTAGCTGGGCTGTTGACTATCAACCGATTGCAGGTGCGGTCAGTGCCACGGGGGTGGCAGTAGC